>CAZTSB010000024.1:0-36342 GCA_964616435.1 uncultured Puniceicoccaceae bacterium
TACATTCAGACGTAATCGAGTCTTTGCCATGACGAGGTAAATCTCAAATCTCAAATCGAAATAAGGGCCCTTAGCTCAGTTGGTTAGAGCATCGTGTTGATAACGCGAGGGTCGGTGGTTCGAGTCCACTAGGGCCCACCATTTATTGACGCATTTACAGCAATGCAATTTGAAGAATTTTGAATTCATAGCATCAATGTTGAAAGGGTGTTGTATGAACGAGTCTTTTGCTAAATTGAAATGGCAATTCCATGAACGATAAACAAAAGGCTAAGCTACTACCTGCAAAAACTTTGTCGAAATGGTGTGAATTCTCTTATGAAATGCCATGAGAACCCTGCTCGGGCGATGCACTTTTAAACGGATTCACAATCGTTATACTCTCATAGGATTGCCCGTTGTTGAAATCTTCACTCCATAGTTCTTCTGAATTTGAATGTATTGCAGCAGCAAGAATTAAACTATCCCAGAAAGATGTCTGGTACCTTTTCTTAAGGTAGAGTCCTTTCTCAAATATAGAACTGTCATTGGGGATAATCTTCCAATATTTGAGCGGAGCCACTGCAGTTGACACCTCTGCATCACTTAAACCCCAACGATACAGACGATAGCTTAATTCATGAAGCACTTGTGCACTGATAATCGCTGACTTGTACTGGGTTAGGAAGGGTTCAAGTAGAGCTTTTGCTTGTTGATGCCTGCTTCCAGCATTTTTATCGAAGGCATATACTAGAATGTTAGTATCAAAAAATATCTTTTCCATCGTTTAAACTCGATCATAAAGAGATTCACGACTAAATTTTTTACCGTTGCCTTCCACTCCATAATTCATCAATTTCCACGCCTTGTCGCAGGCTTCCCGAAATGTTGTATCATGGTGACTATTTAGCCGTTCTTCAAGCATCGTAGTCACAAGGCCGGAGAGCGTAGTGCCCTCATCAATTGCTAAGTGCTTTGCCTGATTACCAAGTTTATCAGAGATTCTTAAAGTGATGTTCATGCTTAGTCCTTTCACATGCAGTGTGAGAATTTTGCAAGATAATACAAATAGTGTGCAGCACACTAAGCGTAATTGCAAGCCAGATCTCCAAAAGTAGACTCAAGTAGTGTAACTTTGCAGATCAATTAATGCCATCTCTAGGAAGGTTTGCGACTATGGATACAAGGTCGAAATCCTCATCGAAATCCAAATCGATTTCGATGAGGATTTCGATTTTGATAAATGAGTAAATCACTCAGACCTTCTTAGATTTGGTATAAGGCACTTGAAGACGCGAAGTTCACGTGAATTGTGTAAGTTAAAATTTCTTAACAATAATGAAGTAGCAACCTGAAGCGAATGAAATGCATGGCACTGACTGGGATGATCTGGCTGTGATTCAGGAAGGTGGCGATGAGCCGGAAGTAATGAAGCTGACCTTAAATAGAAGTTTCATTTAAAAAGCGTTTCTTGAAAGACCCTTAATAATCTACCAAGTTCATATGCTTATGGTATTCGTGTATACCCTCACCATCGTGCGCCAGGCACAAAGTACCGTTTCTTGATGGGTGAAAGTCCCGGTCATATAAAGTTAGAACCAATCCGTATGTATCTTAAAGAGATTATTATCAATGGCTTTAAAAGCTTTGCCGATCGCACGTGTCTTGATCTGCAACGCGGTGTTACTGCCGTGGTCGGGCCTAATGGTTGCGGCAAAAGCAACATTGTCGATGCAATACGCTGGGTGCTCGGTGAACAGAGCGCCAAGGCGCTGCGTGGCGCTTCTATGCAGGATGTTATTTTTGAAGGTACCGATAAACGCAAGGGGCTGCCGGTGTGTGAAGTGTCGCTCGCGTTTGCGGATTGTGAACTGGAACTGGGAACGGCATTCAATGAAGTTGAAGTGACGCGCCGGGTAACACGTGAGGGCGGAAGCGATTATTTTATCAACGGCAAAATCTCACGGCTAAAAGATATTCAGCGTTTATTTGCAAACACCGGCATCGGCCGCGTCTCTTATTCCTTCATGTTGCAGGGGCAGATTGATCAGGTGCTCTCAACAAACCCTGCTGAGCGTCGCATTATCTTTGAGGAAGCCGCCGGGATTACCCTCTACAAAGGGCAGCGTAAGGAAGCCCTGAACAAGCTCGCGCTGGTGGATACAAATCTTGCTCGGGTGACCGATGTTATTGAGGAGGTGAGCCGCCAGATCGCTTCTCTGAAACGACAAGCCAATAAGGCTTTGCGCTATCAGCGGTTGAACTATCGTGTAACGCATCTGGATTTAGCGTTGTGTGCTCATCGTTTCAAGTCTCTGAGAGGGTCGATTGATCAACTTGCTGGCCGGGCGGATGAACTGAAAAAACAGCTCGAAGCTCACAACGATTCAGTGACCCGTGACGAGCAGGCGCTTGTGGCCGGGAAGGCAGCCCGTGTCGAGCTTTACAAAAAGATACAAGAATCTCAGCAGCATGTATTTAATTTGCGCTCGGAAAGAGAAGGCACCGAAAGCCAGGTTGAGTTTTCAGTTATTCGTATCAAGGATTTCAAAGCTCGTATCGTTGAGTACGAAAAGGAAGTAAACGATTTGGAAAGCCAACGTAGTGAATTGGTTGATCGCGCCAAAAGTGAATCGGAGAACCGTCAGATGCACCTGAATTTTGTGGATGATTCGGATCGTATCTTTCGCGACCGCAATGCCGAATTTATTAAAGTGCAGGAAGAATTGAACAAACTGGAACGCCAGTTTCAGCAGTCTCGTCAGAATATACTTCAGGCTGAAAATAAGATCAACCGTTCACGCTCGCGTTGTACTTCACTGGAAGTCGACCTGAAAACCTATCAGGTCAAGCATGCGTCTCTAGCGGAAACGATTCTGACATTGAAAGAAGAGACGACAGTTTTGGAAAAAACGAGCGCCGAAATTAAGCAGCTATTATTGCAGCGTAAAGAGGCGCAGAAAAACAGCGAAGCGGCTCTTGAAACCGCTCGTGAAGATTTAAATCGGTTACTGCGGGAGATCCGCTCGACTCAAAAAGAGGCTCAGGAGCAGGATCGGAATATTGCCCGTAAGACGACACGTCTCTCAATACTTGAAAATCTACAGGCGCAGTTTGAAGGGTTTGGTGAAGGCGCCCAGGCTATTCTAAAAGGTAAGCTGGCTGAAACAGTTGCGAACGATAGCGTCGCGATCCTTTCCAAGGCGCTTCATGTTAAACCTGATCGGACCATTGCTCTGAATGCTTTGCTGGGTCAGGCAATGGAAGCTATCTCGGTGGGTGATTCCGATAAAACGCTTTCAGTAATCGCAAAACTTGATGAAGAAAAATTGGGACGAGCCTGCTTTCACATGCACCGGGAAGCAGACTTTGTTAATGACTCGAAGATACAATTGCCTGAAACAATCGTTTCCGCCCTTTCCGTAGTGCGTGTTGAAAATGAACGTCTCAGCAAAGCGGTTGGGCATTTGCTGGCGAATTGTTACTTTGCAGAAAATCTGGAGGCATTTGTGCGCTTCTGGGAAGCAAATCCCGGGTTTGGATTTTTCTTTGCAGCGACTTTAAAGGGTGAGTTGATCGACGGGCGTGGGTTGATCTACGGCGGACAGACTTCAGGCAAAAAATCAGCTAACATTATTGAGCGTGAGTCGGAGATTCGGGAATTACGGAAGGAAATCCAGGCTGAGCGTGAGATGCTCAGTACTTTGCGTAAGCAGTTGGACGAGCTGGAAAAGAAACATCTCGCTGCGGAGGTGATTGTCGAGGAGCAACGCCAGCGCCTCACAAATCTAGGCCAGGAAGTTTCCGGACTGGTGACTGAAGAAAGCAGTCACGCACGGAAACTGAAACAAAATGCCGACTTGTATCACAAGCGGACGTTGGAACTGGAGCAACTTGAAGCGCAAAATCGTGAGTCACTGAAGGCTATGGATACAGCACAGGAGGAACTCATTGCAGCAGAGAAAGCGCTGTCCGAGGAACGTCAAAGTGTTGCCAAGCAGGAGGAAGCGATTGCACTTGCTCGAGAAGCTTGCGATCGGAAGAAAGAAGCATTGTCCGAAGTTCGTTTTGAACTGGCGGAAAAAAAGCAGCGTCTCAAGTCGGTTGATCGTACGCTAGACGAAGTACAGCGCGAAGAGATGAATTTGAAGAATCGAATGATTCAACGTCGGAAGGAGGTTGATACACTCCATGAACAAATCAAACAACTCGAAACAAAACAGACCAGTGAATTGGGAAAAAGTCGCGAATTACTGAAAACTTTGCAAGCCGCGACCGAGCAGTTATCCAAAGATCGCGCAGATCTTGAAAAGGCGGACTCTGAGATCGCAGCAGTAGATGCACGCTTATCCAAAAAGCGCAATGAGGGCCGTTCTTTGGATCAGGAGGTATCAAATGGTGAAGTAAGACTTGCAAAGGAGCAGGCGCAGGCTTCCTTTTTGATCAATCTGGCTGAGGAAAGTTATCAGGTTCAGTTGGAGCAAATCGATTGGAAAGTTGAATTCTGGAAATGTGATTTAAAAAGGGATCAAGGCGTAAATCTTGAAGCAGTAAAGGATATTGATGAATTTGCAGATCAGATAAAACTGGAAGCCCGCGAGCCAACGGAGGAAGAGCTAGCTTCCATTGGCTCTGTTGACTGGTCAGCAGTAGAGGGCGAATTGTCGGAATTAAAAAAACGCATGGCGACTATGGGTCCTGTAAACCTGGATGCCATTGGTGAATATACCGATCTTCGGGAGCGTCATGAGTTTCTAAAAGCTCAAAGCGAGGATCTCTGGAATGCAAAGAATGCGTTGGTGACGACAATTGATGAAATCAACAAAACTTCGCAAATGCTTTTTAGCGAGACTTTTGATCAAGTGCGTAAGAATTTTGTGTTTACCTACGAAAAATTGGCCGGAGGTGGTGTGTCGGATCTGGTTTTGGTCGATTCGGATGATCCGTTGGAATCGGGCATTGAGATCATCGCTCGCCCACCCGGAACTCGTCTAAAGAATGTTTCACTCCTTTCGGGAGGACAGCGGACAATGGCTGCGGTTGCGCTGCTGTTCGCGATTTATTTAGTCAAGCCAAGTCCGTTTTGCGTGTTGGACGAAATCGATGCGGCGCTGGACGATGCCAACATCGGACGCTTTTGCGAGATGCTTCGCAGTTTCACCAATCAGTCTCAGTTTTTAATTGTCACGCATAATAAGCGCACCATTTCAGATGCGGACACTGTATTTGGAGTAACGATGCCTGAGAAAGGCGTTTCGAAATTAATCTCCATGAGATTTCAAAAATAGAGCGAGGTTGCTCTTAATCTCGAATTCAAAAGTGATCACTCAACAATTCCCATGGTTTTAAGCAACGTTGATATATAGGGGATCAATTGTTTTTTGCGACTTACAACTCCGGGTAAATCGTAGATATTGCTTTTGCCGTGCTGTGGATAATTGATTTGTTCTTCGAATTCATTGTCGCTGGCGACCATGAGGAGCGAATCGTGTGTGTTGATGTCAGTTACAAACAGAAGGCTGAAAAAAGTATTTTCCTGCTGCCAATATTTTTTCAGAGCTTTTTCAAGAGCCTCACGATGTTTCCAGAAATTATCAAAACCGAGTTCTTCAATCTGGGAAACTGAATAAGTAATATCGCCTTCGGTGTAGTGTTTGCAATCAGTCGCAATAACGTCTTCAGGAGTGCTATTGATAATGATAGAACCAGATGAGAAAATAAGTTCTGCAAGCTCGTCTGCTTTCGTACCGGCAATCGGCTCAAGCCATTCGAGCAGTTCTTTTTCCAGTGTAGTGGTGGTCGGGCTGCTTAGGGAAAGTGTATCCGATATGATGCCAGCCATCATGATACCTGCAATTTTTGGGTCCGGAGTAAGTGATTGATTGCGGAACAAATCTGCGACGATGGAGCAGGTTGAGCCTACCGGACGATTGATGAAAAGAATCGGTTGATCCGTTGGGATATTTCCGAGTCGGTGGTGATCAATGATTTCTGTGATTTGCACCTGATCAGCGCCATTGACTGCCTGTTCAAGTTCATTATGATCTACTAGTGCGATACGTGTGCTACTGGGTCTTAGAATATCACTTTTTGAAAAAACGCCGATCAGTTCTCTGTTCCTTCCGATTACCATGTAGAGAGGTGCATTGAGATTGGCGATGCGTCGTTTGACCTGTTCGATACGATCTTCGGGAGTAAAACACTTCACGTCCCTGTCAATCAGCCTTTCAATATGCGTTGCTGTGCGAATCATCCAGGAAGTGGAGGCGGAATCGTAGGGGCTGACGATCAGGGAGACATTGCGTTCTTTGGCACCTTCGATAATGTCCTTTTCGACTTCAAGATTACCGGTAATAACTAATAAACGGATACCCAGCTCCAGGCAGCTTTTCTGAATGTTGTGACGATCACCGACAACGATAACACTTGAACGTGGAGGGATGCCTTCATCATTATTTTCGCACCTAGCGCCGAAAGAATTAATGTCCATTGCAGCAATACGAACAAATAGTTCTTCGACTGAATCAGAGTCACTTTCATAAAGTACGGTTGCATTCAATGAGCGAATGATTGCCTTTATGCTGGTATGTACACGGCGCATCTTAAGCGGTTCATTTGGCTTGGGAATAAAGAACTCACCTAACTGGAAGATGGAGACAAGGCCTTCCAGGCAACCTGTTTCGTCAACAACGGGCAAAGCGCGTACGTCATGTTCGTCGATCAGTTCCAGAGCTTCAGCGCAGGTACTGTCCTTGGTCACCGAACGAACTTTTGTGTTCATTATGTTTTCAAGACGTGGTGTTACGTCACCAATAAAACGGGGCAGAGGCAGGTCGAAGTGATCCAGGATTGCGTCAATTCGTCCGTTTGAGTTTCCACATCTTGCAGCTTCATACTCAGTTGAGCCCGTGGCGAGCTTGTAGGCTTTGTAGGCGATTGCCGAACAAATCGCATCTGCATCCGGGTTTTTATGACCAAAGATATGAACAGGATCTTTCATCTTTTGAATCCATTTATAACTTCGAGTTTATACAAGCACGGGATATAAGATTTCAAGCTAATAATAATAAGAAACTAAAAAACCTGGACCCAATTAAGGAATCCAGGTTTTGAACAACTTGCATAGCAAGAAACGAAGTGGTTTTACGGTGTCACAATGACTGGTCCTGCACCAAGAGCAGCTGTAATTGTGTCAACTGAAGTGCCATCAGGATCGGAGAGTTGATCCACAGTTGTTTTGTAAAAAACAACGTGGCCATCTAGGAATGCAATATGTCCGCCATCACCTTCCCAGGGTGCAACTGCCGGAGCTGTTTGTGCTGGCCAACCATTTGTAGCGTCGTCATAATTCTTAGTCCAGATGAGTGGTGTTATAACGCCACGTGCATTAGGGCTTATATTTACAGCTGCATCATAACTAATCCTATTTGCGACAGCATCCCAGTCAGGATTTGCAGCTACAGCAGGGGTTAATATAGTCTGGGGGTATGTCGTCGCGATAGAAGCTACATCACTTGAAGAATCAATAAAGTAAAGAGCAGCATCGTTTAACCCACCGAATTCTGCAACTACATGAGCCCATCCTTGCATGTTGGCAGTCTGGGCACTTCCGGCCGCCCAAGCGACATTGGCGATGGTTCTTACACGTGGTCCCGTATTTGCAAACGCATTATAGCCTAATGCAATTTGCCGCAGGTTGCTGGCGGAAGTTGCTTTTGATGCATTTTTTCTGACAACACCGATTGTTGGGATAAGAATACCGGCAAGAATACCAATAATTGCTATAACAGTAAGCAATTCAATCAGGGTGAAACCTGAGCGTGTTTTTGTATGTTTATGTATATTCATGATTTATTATATATTATGTGGAAAACTAATAACGGTTATTAATTTAATACTTAAAGCTAAAGTTGCTCGTCGCTTAAGTCCATCTTTTTTTTGAGTTTTTTAAGTTTTTCGTTGATTGCAACATTATGTTCAGCGGATTCGAATTTTGAAGATATTCTCTTCCGGTATACTTTTCATCCACGTATACTTGGTAATTTCGATTTGGATTTCAATTCATCAGACAGTTAAATTGCATAAGGCAGTGGGTGTTTCCGGCAAAGATTTTGGGCAATCTCGCTCGCTTTTTTGATTACAGCATCATCTTTAGGTGCGCTTAGAACTAAATCAATCGCTGCGGCAATTTGTGCCATATCCGCTTCTGTCATGCCGCGGCTTGTCACTGCGGGTGTTCCCAGCCGGATACCACTTGTCTGAAAGGGACTGCGAGTTTCGCCGGGTACAGTATTTTTGTTGGCAGTGATGTGCGCCTTATCGAGTGCTATTTGAGCGACTTTACCGGTGAGTTCCGGATCTTTCTTTCGCAGGTCGATCATCATCAGGTGATTTTCTGTGCCACCGCTGATAATGTGATGACCTTTCTTGGAAAGTGCGTCCGAAAGCGCTTTGGCGTTTTTGACTACCTGTTGCTGGTAGGTTTTGAAATCTTCGGTAAGCGCTTCTTTAAAACAAACCGCCTTGGCTGCGATTACGTGCATAAGCGGACCGCCCTGAGTTCCGGGGAAAACGGCTGAATCGATTTTTTTCGCGTGTTCTGCCTTGCATAAGATGAGTCCGCCACGCGGTCCGCGAAGTGTCTTGTGTGTGGTCGTGGTGACAAAGTCAGCATGTGGAACTGGTGAAGGGTGGATTCCTGCTGCTACGAGACCGGCAATGTGTGCAATATCGGCCATCAAATAGGCTCCTACTTCCTGAGCAATTTTACTCATACGCTCAAAGTCAATAATGCGTGAGTATGCGGAAGCGCCGACGGTGATCATCTTTGGCTTTTCGGCACGCGCGGTTTTGGCAATGGCGTCGTAATCGATCAATCCGCTTTCAACATTAACACCATAGTTTACGACTTCGTGATAAATGCCACTGAAATTCATCGGATGTCCGTGAGTTAGGTGTCCGCCATCGGAGAGGCTCATCGTGAGAATCTTATCGCCCGGACGAAGTGCTGACAGGTAGACCGCAGCATTTGCCTGGCTGCCGGAGTGTGGCTGTACATTGGCATGATCGGCGGCAAAAAGTTCTTTTGCTCGCTGGATTGCAAGTTCCTCGACGACATCGACATGTTCGCAGCCGCCATAGTAGCGCTTTCCGGGATAGCCCTCGGCATATTTGTTGGTGAGCACACTACCCTGGGCTTCCATAACGGAGGGGTAGGTGAAATTCTCCGATGCAATCAATTCGATATGGGTTTCCTGACGTTTGCGCTCGGCAGTAATTGCCGCGACAATTTCAGGATCCATATCTGCAAGTGGAGATGGATTTAGAACAGGGTTTAGTGTTTCTGTAGTCATAATAAAAAATACCGGTTAGTAATTTTAAAATCATTAAAAGGGCCAGTCCCAATTTGGTTTCGTAGGTGCAGATTTTGTTCTTTTATCTGTGGTTTCTTGGGTCACTACTGAATTGTTCTCAATATCAGTCGACGCTGAATCCATCACGATTTTGACTGTATTGCGTTCTGTTTCCGTACTGGATTCCGTTGCTTTAACCGGTGGGTTTTCGCTCCAAAATGGCCACCACCATGGGTCAATGTTTTCAGACGATTCAGAGTCGACCTGCAAAAGCGAATCGGAAGAGGTATCATCTGGATCTGAATCGCTAAACGGCCATGCCCAGCGCATGAAGGTTTGCCCCCATCCGGTGTTGGCCACGCTGGAGGTAACACCTGCATCTTCTGCGAGGTTAAGCAGTTTTCTGGCAACTTCTTTGCGACCTTCCATATGCTCGGCAAGTTTTCTGGCATTTTCGGGGGTTGCGGAAAAGATGCGTGTCGGTACGCCGTCAATGGGCCTTCCGGGTTTGTATTCGTATAAAAGAAAGCCATTCCCAACGGGACTGAGAATTTTGCGAAGACCATCGTCCCAATTCATGAAAATGTCTTGTCCGGACATGCGCCAATTTCCGTAAAGCGTTGAATCTATCGATGTTTTCAGTCCGCCAAAGCGACCGATTTCAATGCGTTCAAATGTATCTCCCGAGCGCTGGATAATCCAAGGACCACGATAAAATGAGGTTGCGTCTTTGCGGTTTGTAAATGCAACGCCACCTGTTTCGGCCTGTTTTTCATTCGTGTAAAGGGTGTGCCATTCACCCGTTAGGGAATCTTCGTCAATGCGGCTTGCGGGGAGTTCATTCGATTCATCCTTTTCAATTATATTTCCTGGGGCAATGAGCCGAAAGGTAAAGCTGCTATCATTTTGTTTCAGGATGCCATAGTGTCCAGTATCCCAGGCGATGTGAAGTTCACTGCCTTGCTTTGCCCATGAACCGCGCAGTCCGTGACTATTGGAGTCTCTCTGAGTCCAATCGGTTGCAGCAGAGCGGTTTGGTTCGATGACGAGGTAATAAGGGTTGGCTGCATCTTCTATCTGCCATATTCCAAAGAATCCTTTGGCTTGGTCGCGGTTAGAGCTTTCTTCGTCGGTTCTCGACGGTCCTTTGGCCCATTGCCCGAGGGTTTCTTCAGGCAATCTTGTAGTTGTGGTAGTATAAAGTATTTTTCGGGAAGCATCGACGTGTGTAACTTTATAGCCCAGTAGATCCGATTTGATTTGGTGGGTACTTCCGTCTTTCCATGTTAGGGTTGCTCCCTCAGCGTCATTGCTCCACGAACCTTGATGGACTGTGCGGTCTGCATTGTCTGCCCGAAAGTAAGATGCGAGATTGTTGCGCTTCACAATCAGGATGAGTTCACTACTGTCAGGCGCTTTCACTTGCCAGACGCCACGGTAATCAATCTTTTCCTGCCCGAGGAGGGAGCTCTTCAAAATCACAAAAGCAGCAATTACCCAAAAAACTTTCGAAAAAGCCTTTTGGGTAAAAAAATACTTTTGGGAGATGAAATAAATCATAACAGGTATGTAGTTCAGGTTTTTGTGTAGACAACTAAAAACTATTTTTAAGAAGCAGAACAAACGAATTTGATAAGTTCAGGTGCTTTTCAATTCGCGTTTACCAATCTGGGTAAAATCCAAAACACTTCGGCTAATGCTACCGCGTAAAAGCGCTGCTCGGTCGGATTGTTCATTTTCCTCGACTTCAATGCCGTCGGAAAAATGAAAAACATACTTCCCGGCATCGTTCGGTTTGTAGAAACTACCCAACTGAACTTTAGCCGGGACTGTTTCTTCATATGAAGTATTAACTGTGGTTTTCTCAGGAAAGTTTATGTTGATTACATTGTTGCGCCGAGGCGGGTCTTCAAGCGTTTCGAGTGTGATCTGGCAGGCATGCTGTGCTGCGGCAACCAGAGAATGAGTGAAGTCGCCGTTGGTCTGGCCATTGTTCTTTCGAATATCCTCAAAAAGGTGTTCCGGCACCCATTTACTGAAAGCAATCGCCGGCAGGCCCCAGAAAGCACCTTCGATTGCACCGGCAACAGTTCCCGAACTCAGAATGAGCGTTTCGGAAATATTGTGTCCGATGTTGATCCCGGACAAAACAATATCTACCGGCTTCTCAATCAGATTACCCAGTGCGATGTTCACACAGTCAGTTGGGGTTCCGTTGATTGCCCATGCGTTAACATCTTCCGGGAAGATGGATGGGCTGTGAATGACCTCAATTTCTTTGCGTCGACTGATCGCGCGTCCTATCCAGCTTTGTTCAAAGGCAGGGGCGGCAACCGATATATGGAATTTGCCTACCAGTGCATTGACCAGTTGATGCAGGAAAGCAGAGTCAATGCCATCATCGTTGGTAACCAGTGCGTGTGGTTTCATAGTATAAATTCAGGGTTACGAAGTTTTCAGATCAAGCGGTCGAGCAAGCGCTTCTGCGGGTGCTTCTGTCATACATGAGCGAACCTCCGGTGGGATTTCTATGGATTGTAATTCGCCCTTTTCGTCAAGTTTGGTCAAGACCGTAGTCATATGCGCTTTTGCTGCCTGAATGCGGCTACCGTCTTTTTTTTTGCAGAAGATACGAAACTGGTAATCAATAGAACGATCTTTAATCGCTTTGACCGCGAGATGAATCTCGATCGTATCACCGAAGCGCAGCGGTGCGGTAAACTTGCATTCTGCGCGTGCACGGGGCCAGCCGACCAATTTGCCTGGAGAAGTACTAATCAAGTCAAGCCCAAGGGATTCAAAAAAGTCGCGCTCCGCTGTTTCCATGTAGCGAAAGTAATTGGAAAAATGTACCAGTCCGGCCATGTCGGTCTCTGAAAATTCGACGCGCCGGGTAGAAGTGTGTTCACAAGCCATAACTTATTCATGTGCTGAGTCTACTTTTTGGCAAGGCCAGGGATCAGTTCTTTGAGGGTCGAGCAAGATAGCAAAGAAAAACCAAGTATGAAAATGTCCGATAAACACGCTTAAGTTAGTGCCATTCAAGTTACCTTATTTTTACAACTGCGCCTTTAAATTTCGCTTTGACAACTCGAGTCTATTGCATTTTCTCATGGCATAAATGGATATTCCAACACATCAGAAACTCCTCAATAAATTTCATATTGGGCTTGGCGCCGTTCTTACACTCGGGGTTTTCGTATTTATGTCCGTCGTACTGCGCCCGTTTACGTTTTCCACGGATCCGTTGATTGCGCAGCTACAGGCCTGCTTTGCAGCAGTTCCCATCAGCACAACCTTCTGGTTTGCATGCCACATGTTCATGATTGTGCTAGTCGATCAGTGGAATTATAAGAAAAAAGTCGGCAAAGACTAACACTCTGTTACCCGAGAACTTTCCTAGCGTAACTGCTATAGACTTGTGTAAGTTTGTAATACAGTTGAACCTGTATAGGATTAATCGTGTTTTCTCGGTAGTAAAACGAAAAGCCAAAGGCTTCAGGTCGAATCAAAACCTAATCTGCATGCTCTACTTCGTTGCCGGTAAACTCAAGATTTCTTCTTTGACTTGACCCACTAAAAATAGCGAAGAACCTATCACGATAAACTTTTTCGGCCAGAAAGTTGTTAGCTTTATAATAGAAACGACTCTGGGCTTACCTTACTTACACGAATATATCTGGAAAGATGCTGTCTACCGATAAGCCAATGATAAAACTTGGTAATCAGGAGCCGTTTGCTTCAGGTGGCAATCGGCTGTGTTTTCGTCATCCTGCAAATCCGGGGCATTGTCTAAAAGTGATTCGTCCGGATCGAACACCCGGAATTCGCAGAGCCGAAAAGCGATTTCCGGCAAATTTGAGACCTTTAGCCGCCTATGACGAAAATTTGTTGGAGGTATCTGTGCTGAATTACTTGCACAAAAGTTATCCGACACAAATAACCAGACACCTGCCTCATTCATTTGGTCTGGTTGATACAGATCTTGGCACAGCGCATGAGACAGCGCTGATTTGTGATGTGGACGGCCTTGTCTCACAGACACTGGAGCAATATATCTGGGAAAATGGCTTGAATGCAATTGCCGAACAGGCAATTCAGACTTTTAAGAATGATTGGGCCTTCAAACCTCCGCGCACTCGCGATTTGATCCCACATAACTTTGTTGTACAGTTGGAAGATGAAAATGCACATCTGGTGTTGATTGATGGTTTTGGTAAAAAGCCGCCGATTGAATTTCCGTTTGCGAATTTGTTGGCCGCATCGCGGCTGAAACGTCGTTTAAAGGACTTTGATTACCGAGTTCAACTGATTACCGAGCGTAAAGCAGCAAACAACGGCCCAATGAATCGTATTAATAATCTAAGACGACAAAGGTGAAATTCATCCTGAATCTGTGAGCCTAAAAACGATAGTTGAAATATAAAATTTTGCGCCGACTGTTGTAGGTCGAATATTTTCCAATACTAACCGATAAAGCTAATTTCGGTAGTTGGGTTCGGTTGAGTTTTCTAAGTCCGACGCTCCCTTATTAGATTTGGTATTAGACGCTAATTCTTAATTTTTCATTGCCGATTTATTGATAATTTGCAAAGGCTTTTGCATCGACTGAATGCTCAATGCCATCCGGGAAAAGCTTTATGAAATCATCGTAAGGACCGCAAATAGTCTGATTCGGCGGCCAGAAAATACCTGATCGAATCTGTCTTAGAATTGCAGTAGCACAGGCTTTTGCAGAATTGTACAAATCCTGAGAAAAAGTGTCCCAGCGGACAATCCCGCTTTTGTCGACTGTTTGTCCGAGATTAAAGTAAGCCAACGATATATCTTTTTCTTGAGCCGGATCTTTTGCAATCCCGTAGAGTGGAAGCTGCAGATCCGTCCACCGATAGCATTTGCCATCCTGCTCAAAAAACGCTTCTTCAGGCAAATGGGCTGGCGTTGCTTTTTTGCCAACGGGAGTGATATGTGCGCTCTCTGGACTGGATGGTTGGTTGCTGGTTTTATAATCGATGAGTTCCAGGCGATCTTTACTTTGGTCAATACGATCAATACGGCCTTTTAGAGTAAAGCCTTCGAGCGAAATCTCAAAATCTTCTTCGGTATTGAGAATATAAATACTGTTATTTTGAGCGATGTCATTGCACTGATGTTCGGCAAAGGAAACAATGCGTTCCATAAGAGCTTCATGTTGCAGACGCAGGGCAAAGGAAAGGCGTTTACCATAGCGATGCTCAAACGTATGTTCGGCGATGGCATGCAATTTTTTGATCAGATCGCCGGGTTTTGTCGTCTGATCAAGAGTATCTCCCTTGAGTTTGGCTACGGTGTCGTGAAACAGCGTACCAAAGGCGGCTGGGCTGAGTTCGCGCATTTCAGTGTCAACCGGACGCATGTTAAGCAGATAACGTAGGAAGAAACGAAACGGACACTGCAAATAACTTTTTAATGCGCCAACAGGAAGCGAAAGTGGCAGTTCAAGATCTGGTGGAGGTTTAAGTTTCCAGGCAAGACTGCGTTTGTGATTTGCAAGCCTCATGCCATTTTCCTGAAAGAGCTTTCGGGTGCGCTGTAGCAACTGTCCAGCAGTACCTTGAAAAAGCAAACGGGACGGCTTGAGCGGGTGTTGGTCGTGACTGACTTGCGGGATAAGAAAATCAATTCGACCGCTTTTGCCGGTACGTCTATGACACAAGGCTTCCAAAAGGTAGGCATCGCGGGCAAAACGCTGCGCATTGGTACGCAGGCCGAGTTGTTCTCGCAATGATTCGGGAAGGAAACTGTCGCCGATAACGGACTCAGGTACGTAATGTTCATTGAGACCTGCCAGAATCAGATGAGGTGCGTCATTCCAGAGCAACTCAAGCCAGCCGAGAAGGTCATGTGCCTGTTGGGGACGAGTTGGGTAGATACGGCTGTTGTAAAGGCTGTGTTCCAGTGTGCCATATGCGAAGTTTTTAGGTAACTTGGGGAACAAGTCTTCTGTTTCGGCAATCCGCTGGAGCCATTTACGAATAGCTTCGGCTCGTTCCTTCCATGGAATTTCAGATTCAGACGTATTTTCAATCTGTCTCTCTGCGTAGATAATCTGTAGCTTTTTTGCAAGTGACCGAGCAAAATTATCGGCGCTTCTAAGTTCATCGGCGAGTTGATTCAGACGTTCAAGCGCATTTTTTAGTTCAATCATTTCCTGTGATCGGGCGGCAAAATAAATGAGGGTAGAAAGGTCCGGCGCCAGATGATCTTCGAATATCCGATCCAGTCCTTGTAGGAGCTGATTTGCGTTCGGCACCACACCGAGCCAGTTCTGTATATCTGGCTGCTGAAGCAGAGAGCGCACTGTTTCCGTACCGGGATCACTGCAAAGCCTGCACAATAGTTCGGCAAGTTGCCCGGTTGTGCCGTTGTAAAGCGGTTGTCCTTCAGGATCGTAGTGAGCGATGTTGGCGCGGGTAAGTGCGTCGGCGACAACTGGATTTAGATTAGCATCAGCAAGCCCGATCAGGACGGACTCCGGCGCTTTGTTTCGCATGGATTCAACAATAAATGATGCCGCGATCTTTGGGGTGGCGATTGATTGTAAGTGAACACCCCATGCTTCAAAGTCGAGCGGACGTTGATCCCAATACTCTGCAATCGGACGACCCCATAGATCAAATTGTGCGTCTTCAGCCCCGTAAATCCAAACTTCAACCGTGACTCGCTGTGCGGCCTGTTCAAGTGCCTGCAAAACTAAAGGCTGTGGATCCGGCGCGGCAGTCAGCAGGATGCGGTCAATGTGTTCCGGTGGTCGATAATTCCGAGCTGCTGTACGACGGATTTGTTTTGGATCGCGAAGGCCGAGCTTTTTGAGATTGTTCAGGTAGAGCGTTTCGAGTTTGGCCAATTCCTTCCAGCGCTCCGGTTCGTGCCCACTCTTTTTTGTAAACTGGGCAACCTGTTGAAAATCCAGACCTTCTTCACCGAGTTCATTGCGCAGTTTTACAAAACGCCGAGCCATGCTGTGTTGCCAGGTGACTGTCTGTTCCGGATCAACTGGAAAAAGCGTTTTAAACCGACTAAAATCCAGCGACCGGAATACAGAGGCCCAGGCTGCAACAACGGTTGTTTCACTAGCTACGGGTTCATCTTTGAGTGCGTGTTCCAACAAGCCGTCCGGTGTTACAATTTCCGGCGGAAAAAGACCATTGCTTGCAAGCGCCAGCGTTTCGCGCAAGCGGCGTCCGGATTGCACCGTAGGCACAACGACCAGCAGGTTGCTTAAGTCGACGAAATCACCGTTTGCATTTTCCAGAAGTCGTTTGGTGATTATCGGAAGCAGTGGAAGGTTCCAGTCGAGAAAAATGGTGTGCGTGTGCATATGCCGCATGAAGCGAAAGGGAGTTAGAAGCTATAAATAATATTCGACGTCCAGCGCTTAAGGTTCAACGTTCGAGGTAGATACACATCCAACAGGGCAACGATGTCTTGGCAACTGGCAAATCTTCAGAGGCTTCGAGGTTCTTTGTCATTTTATGGTCCTTTGCTTTGTTTATTTGGACCTTAATTCGATCTTAAAGGGTGGTGCTAATTTTGGGGCCAACCGCAGTATGCGAAAAATCAAAAAGACCATTTACCCATTGACTTCCATTTTCATGATGGTTTCTCGTTATTTAATTTTTGGAGCTTCTATGTTGATATGAATCTGTTCTTAATTCTTTTGATCATTGCGGGCTTTGCTTTCATTGTATGGATGTTGAAAGATAAAAGGAAACGTGAGGTCCGGAACTCCGATGGTCCTCAAAATCAAGTTGACAATATACAGCAGGTTGGAGCGGGTACCGTTCTGTCACTCAGTGGTATCGGAGATGATATTGAGGATTTTGATGTAGTTGTTCAGACAAAGCACCTGTATGTAGAGGATGGTTTTGAGTGGTATGAGTTAGAGTGTGAGCGAGGTGCGGAAAAAGTGTGGATTGAGATCGAAATGGACGATGAACTTGAGCTTTCCATATGCATGAATGAGATGAGCATCAAAGATGCGGGATTCTCGGTCGATGATCTGGAACGAATCGAACGGGATGATGATGGCAAACTGACTGTAAATGGGGTTAAGTATCGTTTTGAAGAATGGGGAAAGGCCATTTTTTACCGCAACCAGAATCGCAGCCAGGGAGAGCAATTTAAATATTGGGACTTTGAGTCAAAGGACGGGCGTAAGTTTTTGACCGTCGAGCGGTGGGGGCAACGAGAGTATAAGGTGTTTTTGTCTGAGGAACTTCGTCCTTCACAATATAGAATTATATAAGTGTTACGATGGGTTGGTTTACAGCATATGTTGCAATTCCTGTGGCTTATATTTTTACGGGTGGTTTAGTTATTGTATTTGCAAAACTTGTTAAAGACTGGACGACGAGTTATTCCTTGCAGGCAGAACTTGCCGAACGTGATAATCCGGCTTTAGCCGTTGCTGTTGTTGGTTACCTGCTGGGTGTTGTGGTCATTTTTATCGGGGCATTGCTCGGGCCTTCCAAGGGTTTTCTCTTGGATATTGTCTTTGTTTGTGGCTATTCGTTATATGGTGTGATTTTGCTCAATCTTTCCCGTTGGATTAATGACAAGTTTGTATTGTATCAATTTTGTAATCGCAAAGAGATTATTGATGACAAGAATCTGGGCACGGGTGTTGTGGTGTTTGCTTCTTATCTTGCCTCAGGTTTAATCGTAGGTGGTGCTGTGCAGGGAACGAGTGGAGGATTACATACGGCGTTTGTCTTTTATCTTCTCGGGCAAGTCGTGATGATTGTATTCACCCGTATTTACGAATGGATTATCCCTTTTAAAATTCACGATGAAATCGAGCGCGATAATGTCGCAGCAGGAGTTGCCTTTGGCGGCGCTATGCTCGCGATCGGGATTGTTTTGATGCAAGCTTGTAGTGGTAATTTTATCAGCTGGACTTACAATCTGACCAAGTTTGCCACTGAATCAGTCGCTTTGTTTTTATTGTTGCCGTTAGTTCGTTATTGTTTCGACCATTTTATCTTTTCAAAAGTAGACCTGAATAAAGAAATATCTCAGGGTAAAAATCTGGCAGCCGGCTTTTTAGAGGCCGGTGGCATGGTAGCGTTTGCCCTCATTTTCATGGCTGCACTTCTATAAGTTTCCTTTTTTGAATGTGTTATGGTAGGTGGTGAAAACAAATCCGGGATGAAGCAGGAAGCGATTATATTGGCTTTTTTTTCGCTGATTTGTCTGACTACTGCCTTTGTATTTAACATGCGGCAGGGGCAGGTGCATTCTTTTAAGTTTAAACCCTCCTTGGATGGGACTACTGTACCGCAACGGTTCGAGGTTGAGCGTGACAATCAAGTTTACCTGGTGAAATTCAGCCGGCCGGTGGGTAGTCTTCGGGAAAATCAAGATTGGGCAAATGCGGACATAACGATTAAAACTGAAGAGGGCCAGGTGATTACAAGTTTTGGTGGTGATTTTTGGCGGGCGAGTGGCTACGACGAAGGTTATTGGAGCGAAAAAAAGAACAAAAATCATATGAACACAACGATTCGACATAAGGGTATCTATTTTTTGGATGTCGAGTTGTCCTCTAGCCGCAGTCACTTTGATGCTGAGTTGTCGGTTCAATTAATTCCCAAGCGTGCAAGTGCACTGCCACTTACCGTTTTAGGGGTTGTGGCTTTAATTATTGCTATTGTTATTGGATATTTTGAACAAAAATCGAGGCAAGACAGTTTGCTAACGGGTAGACTCTATGACTAAATTATGTTCCCATTTTCTTGAATCGCTATGCTGGTAAAAAAAATCATTCTCATTGGAATTTTAGGGTTCTTATATTTGTTTGCCTGGTCACTTTCGATGCGTGGTTACGGCTATGCCGGTTACTCCAGCTATCGTGATTCTTCCGGGCGTTATCGTCATGGCGGAGGGCCCAGTATTTTTTATTTGTGGGGCACCTCCAGTTACTATGGGAATAGCGGTTCGCTCCGGTCATCCGGAAGCGGTCCAGGCTACCGCGGTGGTGGCCCGCGTGCGGGAAAGTGATACATGTTAGGATTTCCGGAGACAGCTAGAAATAACGAGCGCAAGTTTCCGCTCGTTATTTCTATTTTTATCGCGGGGCTGTGCTCAATTATATATGAGTTGCTTATCGGCACAGTATCGTCCTACTTCTTAGGCAATAGCGTTACTCAGTTTTCGCTGACAATTGGTGTATACATGGCTGCTCTGGGAGTCGGCGCCTGGTTATCCCGTTTTGTGAAAGCCGCGCTTCCAGTGTTTTTCGTAAAGCTTGAAATTCTTCTCGGTTTTTTAGGAGGCATTAGCGTGCCTTGCCTGTTTTTTTGCTATAGTGTGGCACCGCAAATTTATGTCTTTGTAATGGTGCTCTTTACTTTCTCAATAGGTGTTCTGATTGGGTATGAAATACCGCTACTGACACGTTTGCTGGAGTCCTTTTACGATTTGAAAGTGAATATATCCAAAGTGCTTTCCATGGACTATCTTGGAGCGCTCATTGCTACCCTGCTGTTTCCGTTTGTTTTGCTACCGTTGATGGGCCCTTTTCGCAGTTCGCTGGTCGTGGGTCTAATCAATATGCTCATCGGATTTCTCATACTAAGAAGTTTTTATGAGCATTTTGAGGGTTCGGCCCGGCGCCGCTATGTATGGATTTCATCAGGTGTTGTGGGGTTGCTGTCCTGTGGCCTGTTATTCTCGCAGACTCTGATTCATACATGGTCGCAGAGCCTTTATGATGATTATATCATTTTTGAGAAGCAAACTGCTTACCAACGTGTGGTTCTGACTCGCAGGGAGGGAGATTTCCGACTTTTCCTAGACGGCAATTTACAGTTTTCCTCCAAAGATGAATATCGGTATCATGAAGCTTTGGCATTTCCAGTGGCCTCGGCTGTATCAAGAGCTCAGAAATTGCTGGTGCTTGGCGGCGGTGACGGGCTGCTGGTAAAGCAATTGTTACGCCTCGGCGAACATGTAGAGATTACGCTAATTGATTTGGATCCAGCGGTCACTCGTCTGGCGAGAGAGAATCCGTTGCTTTCCGAATTAAATGAGAAAGCGTTGGATTCAAATCAGGTGCGAGTCATTCACGATGATGCGTTTCATTTTTTGAGTGAAACCAAAGATACCTGGGATATTATTTACGCGGACTTGCCAGATCCTAATAATCTGGAACTTACGCGTCTTTACAGCCGGGAATTTTTCAATTTGGTCCATAGTCGCTTAAATTGGAACGGGTACTTTGTCACTCAGGCAACCAGTCCTTACTATGCCAACACTACCTATTGGCAGATTGTTCAAACGCTCGAGGATTCTCGTTTTTCACACCTGATCCCATACCATGTTAATGTGCCATCTTTTGGCGAATGGGGGTTTGTCATTGCCGGCAATCAAACCATCCATCATGACGCGCAAAGGTTTCCGGAAAAATTAAGATTTATGAATGCATCAACTTGGCAAAGGATGCAGCTATTTCCTCCTGACATTGCCTGTCCGGATATTGAAATGGAACCCAATACCCTGGATCGTCCAGTGCTACTGGGCAGCTATCTCAAAAGTGTGAAGGACTGGCGCTAATGATCTTTATTCTAAAGTATATATTCAAAAAGCAAAAGCGGCTTTATGGCTCGTTGTTGCTGTTTGTGTTCGTTCTTACTGTGCTTAACCTTAGTTTCGGACTGGCCTATTATTTTGCCGAGGGTGCAAAACAAGATTTGTCGCTGGCAGACAGTGTCTGGTGGGCAATGGTTACGATGACTACAGTCGGGTATGGGGACATCTACCCCGAATCCTGGCCCGGCCGTTTCCTAGTTGCATTTCCTGCCTTTTTTCTAGGTATTGGTCTGGTAGGTTATATCATCGGAACATTTTCAGAGCGTATCATTGAATATTCTTATCAAGTAAAAAGAGGAAAGTTGCCTATCATGAAAAAGAACCACATCATACTATGCGGATATGTTTCAGAGCAACGAGTGCAAGAGATACTGAGTGAACTGAATGGTTCCATGCGGACTGCTGAAATGGATGTTGTCCTGATAACTGAGGAAATCGAAGAATTGCCCGAAGGTTTAAAGAAAGACAACGTAGGTTTTGTCTACGGTTCACCGATGGATCCGGCCTATCTTTATCGCGCAGGTGTAGAAGATTGCTTCGGTGTGATCATCATGTCGACAGGAGAAGACAAGCGCAGTGCGGATGCATTTTCATTTGCCGTGAGTGCGCTGGTAGGCGGTATTGAAGAGAAGATTGGCCGGGATATTCGTGTTGTTACTGAAATGAACAGTGAGCGTACGGGTAATCTGGTAAGTGGGGCGGGAGTCGATGGTAAGATCTTTAATGATGGTGTTTCCAGTTGTCTGTTGATTCAGGAATTTCTAAATCCTGGAATCAATCAGGTATTTAGAGTCTATCCCAAAGTCCGTAGTTTGCATGCTCTTTGATCCTAATATCGGTCCCCGTTCTTTTTCAAGGCCGGATTTTGGCCTCATAAAACCACTCAAGAAGCAAAATAACGCTTTAAAGCTGCTTTTTTCCAGCAAGCTGGGCAAGCTCAGCCTTGGCACCGCAGGTGCATTTGGGCTTGGGGGTCTAATTCTTTGGCTTTGAGTCTAAGCTGCCTTGGCCGGCGGGGCTTGTTGCTGCTGAGCGCGCACCGTGCGGGCGATCCATTCCAGATTATGCGCCAGCACGCTCCAGCCCACTGCAAGGCGCCGATGAGTCAAGCCTTTGGATCGCCAGACGCGCCCGCCTGTGTGATTCTTCAGGATTGCTATGCGTGCCTCGGTGCTCGCGCGGCGAGTCTGCCAACGGCTAAACTCGGCATCTTTGAGACGCTCACGTAAGGCTTGCGGACTCTTCGGACAAATCTGTGAGGTGATCGACTCGGATTCCAGCCAGCTAGCGGCTTTAGCTCGGTCAAAGCCGCGATCGGTCACCACGGTAGTCAGTTTTTCAGCCACCTTGAGTTCCTTCTGACGCTTTACGCTCTGCTTGAGTTGTTCACTTTCATCCGGGGCGCCTTTGCCATAGAGCATGTAATCGACGATCAGCCCGCCGGCGCTTTCGCCTAGGAGCAGTTCGGTTCTTCGCTATTTTTAGTGGAAAGGAATCGAAAAAAGGTAGCGCAGGCGCGTCTCGCGCCGCACGGGGCATCTTATTGAAATCCGGACTCCGTCAAACACCACGCATGTGCGCCGATTCGTTTAAGCAGCCCCTTCAGCTTGCGCAGAATTCCTTTGCGGGCTTTCTTCGCTCCGGTCTTACGCCGGGCGTGTGTCATCTCAATGCAGAGCCGGTTCATCGACTTGCTGAGTGCTTCAGGCAAATCAACCATGCGGTTGAGCAGACCCTCTTTGCGGATCAACTTAATGGCTTTGAGCAGTGTGGTCGAGACATCCCGCAGCAGGAGCCAATCTACTGGAAAGTGGATGTTTGCTTCCAGGCAAGTCGTATCGATCAAGCAAACCAACAAATCTTCCGGCTCCTTCAATCCAAACTGACCAGCCAATGAAGCTGCACCTACGCACTCGATGAGCAGCGTGTTCAATGTGCGCAATTGCTCATCACTGAACAGAGTTGAAGCACGATGCAGCGAACTTTTGGATGTCCAGCGGATGCCTGCAATACTGCGGCATCCGCAAAAATCTGTCAGCAAATCGCTACCTGCCAGTGTTATTGAAAAAGCCTCAAATCCGGGCGTACCGAGCATTTGCCTGAGCAGTTCCACCCGCAGAGCATAGACGGCAAACTCAGCGCGTCGATTAAACTGCCAGGCAGGCGTGTTGTCCGGCAAACTCTCCAGAGCGAATTCCATGGCTTTGCTTTCCAAGCCTGAAGCTTTGATATCTCGATCGAGTTTTGCCAGCTTTGGATGGATACTGAATTATCTAAAAGTGGTTCTAAATTTTTAGTCACGTTTAAATTATAAAGCCTTTTTTCGGGCGAATCGAAGTTTTTTACCTCCTTTCGCCCACTTTTTTCCGCCGCAGTGCCAGCAAATACAAGGGGTTGCGCTATTTGGGATAGACTCTATTTAGAATAATTCTAATTATTGTTTGAAAATTTGAATTTCTGTGGTTGTGTGAGTTAGATTCTAACAATTGCGATTTAGAATCATTTAAAACTTTAGAAACTATGCAACTTTCACCGGAACACAAAAAGCTTTTGGATGAAGCAATGGAACGCAGCGGGCAGCGCTCCACCAAGCAACGCGAACACATTTTTGCTTTGCTGCTGGAAAAACGTGACCATCCAACTGCGGACGAAATTTATGTACGCGCCAAGAGTGACATGCCCTCAATTTCGTTAGCCACGGTTTATAACTGTCTCGATGCTTTGACTGAATCCAGATTGATCCGTCAGGTAAATTTTGAACGTGAACCAACGCGTTACTGCCCAAACCTAAAACAACATGCCCACTTTCATTGCCATGACAGTGGTGAAGTGATAGACATCGATCTCTCAGAAACGACCATGGATCAACTGTTAAAAGCCCTACCGGAAGGATTTTCCGTTTCGCACATCGAAATAACCTACAATGGCAGACGCAACTAGCACTATTTTAACCCAAACCGGCAAAGCCAGAATCAACATCGAACTTCGAATAAAAAAATCTGTGCCACACATGCACGGATTTTAAAAGTAAGATACGAATTAATACTCTTAAACCAAACTATGAATACACTCGAAATCAAAAACCTCACAGCCTCCATTGATGGACAGCAAATCCTGAAAGACTTCAGCCTTACGATTCCAAAAGGTGAAGTACATGCACTCATGGGACCTAATGGAACCGGAAAGAGCACGCTTGCCAAAGTAATTGCCGGTCACGAAGACTACACAGTAGAGAGTGGCGAAGTTCTCCTGGACGGCGAAAATATACTGGGTGAAGAGCCGGACGAGATTGCCCAAACGGGACTCTTTCTCGCATTCCAGTATCCACTGGAGATTCCAGGTGTCAGTATTGCAAATTTCATCCGTGCAGCCCGTCAGGCACGCCTTCCGGCAGGCGAAGAAGTGAATGCGGTCGAGTACTACAAAGAACTCTATGCCAAGATGGATGCGCTCAAGATGGATCGCAAGTTCACCGCTCGCTCTCTGAATGAAGGCTTCTCCGGCGGGGAAAAGAAGCGTTGCGAGATTCTGCAGATGTCCATGCTCGAGCCGAAATACTGCGTCATGGACGAAACGGATTCCGGTCTGGACATCGACGCATTGCGAATTGTCTCCGAAGGTGTCAACCTGATGCGTTCTCCGGAACGTGCATTCCTCGTCATTACCCACTACCAGCGTCTGCTCGAATATATTGTACCGGACGTTGTACACATAATGTACGACGGACACATCGTTCACAGCGGTGATGCAGAACTCGCCAGAGAACTGGAATCCAAGGGCTATGATTGGGTCAAAGAAACGTTCGCTGGCGTACCCGCCTAAAAACTCAAATCACTAAATCTTTGCACACATGACAGAAACAGAAATTCAAAACGAAGCAATCAACGTCGATACAGAGAAGGGCAACTTCAATTATCCTGAAAACTACGAATATGATGCCGGAGTGGGACTATCCGAGGATACGGTTAAGTACATTTCCAATGTCAAAAAAGAAGATCCCTGGATTCTTGATTTTCGCCTGAAAGCACTGGAAATTTTCAAGAAGAAGTCCATGCCCACAAACTGGGCGGACAAAGATCTCGAAAACATCGATTTTGACAAAATCCGTTATTACCTTTCCAAAGGCCAGGTACCCGCACGCTCCTGGGATGAAGTACCGGATGACGTCAAAGAAACCTTTGAGCGCCTGGGCATACCGGAGCAGGAACGCAAGTTCCTTGCCGGAGTCGAAGCACAATTCGACTCGGAAGCCTCTTATTCACGTATGAAAGAAGATCTGGAGAAGGAAGGCGTCATCTTTGTCGGCTCAACCGAAGGTCTGGAAAAATATCCGGAAATCTTCCGGCCTTACTTCGGCAAGGTCATTCCAAGTTCGGACAACAAGTTTGCAGCCCTTAACAGCGCGACCTTCTCAGGTGGCAGTTTTATTTACGTGCCCAAAGGCGTTAAGCTGAAACAACCCCTTCAGGCCTACTTCAGAATCAATGCGGAAAACTTTGGCCAGTTTGAGCGCACATTGATCATTGCCGACGAAGGTTCTGAAATCACCTACATGGAAGGCTGTACAGCGCCGAAATATGAAACAGCTACGCTACACAGCGCCGTAGTTGAGTTGGTAGCGCTGAAAAATGCCAAAATACAATACATCACCGTACAGAACTGGTCTTCGAATGTCTTTAATCTCGTCACCAAACGCGGCATGGCTGACGAAGGAGCCGAGGTTAAATGGATCGACTGTAATATCGGTTCCCGTCTTACAATGAAATACCCCGGAGTCGTTCTCAAGGGTAGAGGCGCTCGCGGCGAAGTGCTCTCAATTGCGCTCGCCAATAACGGGCAGCACCAGGACACCGGTGCGAAAATGATTCACCTCGCCGACAACACAACGAGCAATATCATTTCCAAATCTATTTCTATCGGTGAAGGCCGCTCAACCTATCGAGGTCAGGTACACATGCCCAAGCATTTGAAAAACTGCAAGAACAACACCGAATGCGATGCATTGCTCATCAACACCAATAGTCGGACCGACACCTATCCGGCGATCACTACGCGTGGAGAAAACAATACCGTACAGCACGAGGCCAGCGTATCGAAAGTCAGCGCCGAGCAGATTTTTTACATGATGCAACGTGGTCTTTCCGAAGGCGAAGCGATGAGCCTTGCGGTCAACGGATTTGTCAACGACCTCATGAAAGCTTTTCCGATGGAATACTCGGTCGAACTCAAACGCCTGATCGACATGGAAATGGAAGGCTCGGTTGGATAATCAAATCTCAAACTTTAAATCTCAAATGAACACAACCATCTTGGAAAAACCGATAGAAATCACCACAACAACCGAACCGGCATGGCTTTTGTCGCTGCGCGAACAGGGTAAAGCCCACTTCAAAAACCTTCCTGCACCCAGTGCTCACGATGAACGCTGGCGCTTTGCCTCGGTCGGAAGATTAAATATTGATGGATTTGCGCCTGCATCAGCACCCGACGATGGCAAGCTTGAAGCATTCAGCAACCGCTCGAATCTAATATCCGGCCGCGCCGGACGACTAGTTTTCGCTGATGATACCCAGGCACACTTCGAAGAGGTTGGAGAAGAACTTCGCGATCAAGGAGTTATTTATTTGCCACTCAGTAAGGCCATTGAGCAGCACCCTAAATTGATGCACCGTTATTTCCTTAAAGAATCGACGGAGTTGGGTTCCGAAAAATACTTTGGCCTACATGCGCAATTCGTAAAAGCAGGCTCAGTATTATATGTTCCAAAAGGGGTTGAGATCAAAGATCCCTTTGTAAACTACTATTGGACCCACGGCGAAAACTCTGCGGTCTTCCCGCATACACTCATTATTGCCGAAGATAATGCGAAAGTTTCCGTCGTAGATATTTTCTTTTCCGACACAGAGCATAACGAAGCACTCAACGTCTCCGTGGCCAATATCCATGCAGCCAGCAGCGCCAAAGTGTTCCGTAAAATTGTACAAAACTGGAACGAGAAAACAATTTCCTTTCAGATGGACACTACAGTTGCCAATCGCGACGCACGCGTCAAAAACCTCGCGGTTAACATTGGCGCTGAGCGGGCCCGGTACGAAAACCAATCACGCATCGAAGGTCCAGGTGCGGACGTAAAAATGTACTCACTTACTGTCGCTGAAGAAAACCAGGAATTTGACCAGCGCACCTTCCAAACCCACAAGGCTGGAAATGCAGTCTCCGACCTGCTCTACAAAAACGCACTGCTTGACAATGCGCGTAGCATTTTCTCCGGTCTGATCAAAGTTGCTGAAAACGCTCAGCAAACCGACGCATATCAGACCAACCGCAACCTGCTTCTCGATCCGACTGCCGAAGCAAATGCGTTGCCGGGACTCGAAATACTCGCCAACGATGTAAAATGCTCGCACGGAGCAACCACCGGAAATGTAGACGCTGAAGAACTCTTCTATATGATGCAGCGCGGCATTCCAAAACGCGAAGCCATGAAGCTTATGGTGTTCGGTTTCTTCGAAGAAGTTGTTGAAAAAATTGACAACGAAGAACTCGCTGAGAATCTGCGTAAACTTATTCACAAAAAATTCGACTCAAAACTACAATAGTCTAAATCTCCATGTCCGACGAACAACGAACACTTACCCGAGAAGTTGAAGTCACTCTCATCCCTCAAGGCACTCCAATGACCCTGCCCGAAGGAGAAGCAGTAACGATTACCCATCGGCTCGGCGGCAACTTTACCGTAATGACGCAAAACGGCATGTTCCGCATCAGCGGCGCCAATGCGGATGCGTTAGGCGAAGATGTCGTTGATTCAAACGATGCCAAGGATGCAGGGACTAACACAGGACCTGTCGACAAAGAAACCCTATGGGAAGCTCTCAAAACCGTATTTGATCCGGAAATTCCCGTGAATATTGTCGATCTCGGTCTAGTTTACTCCCTCGAATGCAATGAACACGAAACCGGAGGCAATAAAGTCGACATGCAGATGACGCTAACCGCACCCGGTTGCGGCATGGGGCCTGTCATTGCAGATGACGCAAAAGCTCGCCTCGAAGCGGTTTCCGGCGTCACTGAAGCCTTGGTAGAAATCGTCTGGGATCCTCCCTGGAATCAGGAAATGATCACAGAAGAAGGCAGAATGATCCTCGGTCTGGTCTAGCAACTTATCACAGTAGAAGCGGCATACTTCCACAATCCGCACCTACCAAAAGGATTGAAATGAGCCGACTCGACACTATCGAGCGTGCATTCGTACTGCGCATTACACCAAGCGGCGAATCCTTTCAAAAAGTTGACATCTTAACCATAGAATCAGGCCACATCCTTTGCCTTAAAAGAATTTCAAAGAAAACCCTGTCACAGACCACACCCGACCTTTTCGACACCGCTGACATCATTTTAGAAAGCTCCCGGCAGGGAACGACACGCTTCATCAAAGAATACCAACTCCTGCAACGGCGCAGCGCCATCGGACAATCCTATCGCAAATTGCAACATGCATCCGAATTTTGCGCACTCATCGTGCAAAACGCCCCGCACATGGCCGACTCGCTCATCCTTTATGAAATTACCGAGCGAGCACTCAACGCCTTTGCAAAAAAAGAATTACCGGAGATGACTTCTCTAAAAGCGCTCTACCTTCTATTGAAAGACGAAGGTTACCCGGTTCGCGAATCCTGGTGGCCGCAACTGCCGACACACCTAAAAGAGCCGGCCAAACAACTCATCAACAATCCATTGCCCGAAAATGCATCTGAAAAACAAATCAAACTATGCAGAGAAATCGAGCAAAGCCTCCGCAACTGGCTAAGCCGCAACACCGATCTGATGCTGCCGTAAAAGCGGCTTCCAGCCGCTTAACCGAGCCTTTGCAAATCATACGCTAAGCGGCTGGAAGCCGCTTCTACGGGATTACGAGATATACTCCGCATGATTCTGAATATACTTTTCGATCTGATAAGCTGCATGAGCAGAGCGAACAATACGGTCATAATATTCTTTCTGCCATAATGCTCCTGAACGTCCCAAAGCTTTATTGATATGGTTTGCAGAGTATGACTTCCAGCTGTGAACGATACTTGACAGGGAATGATCTTCGTAAGGCGAAACCAAAACATGCACATGATTGGACGCTATAACGTACTTTCCCAGATCATAACGGCTTGCAGCAAAATGAATCAATGCTTTTTCTACAAATCGCCGACAAGCAGGTTCTCTCAAAAAGCACTTACCCTCACCTGTATCCAGCCACTTTTCCAGGCGAACTGAAAACAGATCATAAAACTCCTCACGTTGACGACAATCATAAGGCTTTGGATTATTCAGGAGCCAATTTTCACGTTCAATCTTCAGTCTGTTTAATTTTGACTGAGGCAATGAATCTACCAGGCGAAATGTAACAAAGTAAGTCACTCCTTTTTGTCGCCAATGTGGCAAATTTGCTTTCGTTTGAGTTATTTTAGCAAATGGATTGAGGTATTGGTAATCAAACACTTCGATCATCAGGCCACACTTACATTTCTGCGTCAACCGTAGAAGCGGCTTCCAGCCGCTTAGCCGAGCCTTTGCAAATCATACGATAAGCGGCTGGAAGCCGCTTCTACAATTCATACTGCGCGATCCACGCTTTGCTCCATGAGCCATAGTCCCCTGCTTCGATATGACCTCGCGCGTGTTCCATAAGATTTAAAAAGAAATGCGTATTATGAATCGACAGCAAAGTATGCGCGAGTAACTCATTCGCCATGATCAAATGACGCAAGTAGGCACGGCTGAAATGCCTGCACGTATAATTGTCCGCTTCCATGATTGGCTTTGGATCGTTTTTAAAGCGTTTGTTCTTCAGATTGAGAACACCATCCGGAGTAAACACCGCGCCGTGTCGCGCAAGTCGTGTAGGTATCACGCAATCAAACATATCCGCACCCAGGCCGATCATTTTCAAAAGTTGCGGCGGCGTTCCGACGCCCATTACATACCGCGGCTTTTCCTGCGGCATCACTTCAGTGCACACTTGCACCTGACGCAGCATTTCCTCCTCCGGCTCTCCAACACTCACGCCACCCACTGCATACCCCGGAAAATCCATTTCCGCCAAATCCTGTGCACACTGCTGACGTAAATCTTCATAACCCGACCCCTGTATAATTCCAAACACCTGATGCCCGGAATCTAGAAAACCGCTGTCATTTGCATAATCCAGAAACTCCTTTGCCCAGCGAACCGTCCGCTGCACCGCCAACTCACACGCCTCACGCTCACAAGGAAACGGCGGGCACTCGTCCAACACCATAGCAATATCCGTATCCAGCGCCTCTTGAATCTCGAAGCACTCCTTTGGTCCCAGAAACAACTTCTGGCCGTCCAGATGCGAACGAAACTCGATCCCCTGCTCCGTAATCGTACGCAACTTTGCCAAGCTGAAAACCTGAAAACCTCCACTATCGGTAAGGATCGGCCCATTCCAGTTCATAAAAGTGTGCAAGCCGCCGAGTTCCCGGATCAATCCCGCTCCGGGCCGAAGGTTTAGATGATAGGTATTGCCCAGTATAATCTGGGCGCCAACATCTTCAATCTGCGCAGGCGTCATACCCTTGACCGTTGCCTGAGTACCCACCGGCATGAAAATCGGCGTCTGAATCTCACCATGGAGTGTCTTCAATACACCACGCCGCGCCGCGCCAGAGTTTTTAAGTACTTTAAACATATAAGAGTTGGAAACCGTGGGGGCAATTTTGATTGATGGCAAGGTTGCGAATTCCAGATAAACCTTAAATTCGAAACTTAATAATAACAAAGTTAATTCGGCAGTTGGAAACTACGAAATACACGAAAAATCGCGAAACGATTCACAGCTGTCCTTATGGGATTCGTTGTAGTCATGGCGCTCTGTCGCCGTGTTTTCAGTATCCCAAAACCTGAGTTAGCTGCATGAAACCCATCCCCGGGAACGCCGAGCCCCAGCTCGGCACAGCTGCTCCGCGCGACACAGCGCACCCCGTCAAAGTGTGGTATTCCCGTGGGTACCTGCCACATTGTGATCAGATGGGACTACTGCAATTTATCACTTTTCGCCTGGCGGACAGTTCGTCGCAGGCTATCCGGATATCCACAAGGAGCTTTTGAACCTTATGCAGTGTAGATCCGTTTCTTTTCCTGCTCGACAGCCTGCTGGAAATAAGGGTTACGAAAGCGCTTGTTGGTGACCAGATCGACAGGGCGTTTCAGGATAGACTCCATATGCGATTTGAAGTTCATAAAGCGTGCAAAAGCACCTTTGATGCCGAGAGGTTTAAAATCAACGAGGAGGTCAACATCACTATCCGGATTACTGTTTCCACTGGCCACCGAGCCGAATACGTAGAGTTCTCGCACATCAAACTCCTTACAGGCTGCTGCAATTGCCTTCTGGGTCGATTTAGGGAAGAAGGTCTTTGCAACTGGCGCACTCGGCGATACGTTTCTTTGATGTATTACTACGTCTACCTCCTTAGGTAGATCGTATCTACTGCCTAAGGTAGACGGTGTCTACTGCCTAAGGTAGACGGTGTCTACTGCCTAAGGTAGACGGTATCTACTGCCTAAGGTAGACGGTATCTACTGCCTAAGGTAGACGGTGTCTACTGCCTAAGGTAGACGGTGTCTACTGCCTAAGGTAGACGGTGTCTACTGCCTAAGGTAGACGATGTCTACTGCCTAAGGTAGACGATGTCTACTGCCTAAGGTAGACGATGTCTACTGCCTAAGGTAGTGGCGATTGGTCGTCAAATACAATAAAAGCGGCTGAGAGCCGCTTTTGCTAAAGTAACAATAAAGAACGCCGAGCGATAATGCTCGGCGTTCAGGGTCTTTTTTCTGATATTTTCAAGATTAGCTTACAGTTAAACTGAATTCGCTGACACCGACGCGTACTTCCGATAAGAAGTTTGCGTAGCCGACGCCAACCTGTGTCTTGATCACGAGCTTATAGCTACCGGATTTCAGAACGTCTGGCATCCGACCGCTAATGTAACGCGGGTCTTTACGCAATAGTTTCTCGACCTTGGTTTGCGTGTCGTCTTCGGCGCGCAGGTACAAGCCTATTTCGTCCTGGTTCCGGCCGCCGATGCGCAAACGCTCACCGGTGATTTCGAACTGCTCACCAGGCGTGATGCGTGAGTTGTGGGTGCCACTGGTGACATCGAAGAAATCTGTGATGACCGGTCCAAAGCTGGGCTTTGACACGCGTTCAAGTTCGACTTCTTCGAGTATATCCGTGAGCAGTGCGCCGGGGTTCAGGTTGATCTCCAGCGAATTCCGCTCCGGGTCTCGTTGGGCATTGGCCGTTGAGAAGTTGCCCTTCATGCTGAAGTTTAACTTCATCCAGGACAGGTTCAGGCCGTTGCCTTCTCTTATAATGTCCACGAAGGTATCCTTCAGCGCGGACATGACTCCCCGAAGATCTGGCTTGCTGACAAGGTTGCGCTTGCGCAGCAACTTGTCGATCACCTCATCCTCGGTGTATGTTTTGTTAACTAAAACTCGAGCAGTGTAGCTGCCGTCATCGGTTAACTTGTTTTTTGTAGTGTAGTATTTCATACCATAGCTAACTTTCTATTTTATGTTTTTGTTGATGGAGCCATTGCTGACTCCGAGATTCTGTTGGGTTTCGTTCATTTGCTAATAGTTTTTATAAGTGTCTATATATCTCTATACGAGTGAAGAGGGTCTAATTAGTCACTTTTTTTGCTTTTTTTGCATTTTTTTTGGGTAGCAGGGATTTTCCGCCGCTTGAACGGCTATTACCGGGCTCACGGAGGTGGAGATGATAAAACTTTCGCGTCTTTGCGTCTTCGCGTGAGCTATAGCGTATCCTGAGTTTCAGTGTTTCAGCATTTGGTTGCGACTACGCCGCCCTGTGTGCTTTGTGTCTTGTGAATTCCCTGCGGTAAACTCTGTGAGGATGTAAATCAAGGTGTGGGGTGCGCTGTCCCGATTTTAATCAAGATTCAAAGTTCGACGTTGAATGTTCAAAGTTCGGCGTTCATAGTGCTCATTTAGAATGAGTTTTGATAATCCAAACAATCTACACATCGACGGTCGCAACATGCGTATTGCCATTGTTGCCTCGCGTTACAATGGCATGCTCGTTGACTCACTGTTGAAAAATGCCCTTGCCGCACTGACGCTAGCAGATGCACCCCCACCAAGGATAGAACGTGTGCCCGGCTCTGCCGAACTTCCCTATGCTGCCAGTGTGCTGGCAGATCATACACAATTGGATGCGATCATTGCCCTCGGCGTTGTGATTGCCGGCGACACCAGCCATCACACCATCATCGGCGAAAGTACTGCTTTAGCTTTACAGGAAATCAGCATTCGCCAGAAAGTTCCGGTCATCAACGGCATACTAGTTGTAAACACCACCGAACAGGCGCAGGAACGCGCCGGAGAAACCATCAATCGTGGCAAAGAGTTTGCACTGGCAGCTCTGGAAATGGCTCAACTTAAGACAAAATGGAAGACGATAAACCAGTAAAACGAAGCTCTCAGCGCCGGGAAAATCGAATGAGCGCCGTTCAATTTCTTTATCAGTGGGAAGTCAATCGCTCCGATGAACTGGCCGATGACCTCTACCGGTTCTTTGAAGATCAAGAAGAAGCGCGTCCTTACTATTCTTTCGCCGAAGAATTGATTAACGGAACCATCGAAAACGTTGAAAGGATTGATTGCGAAATCGCTTCGTATGCCAGCAACTGGAAATTTGAACGCATTGCAAAAGTAGATCTCGCCATACTGCGCCTGGCGATCTTCGAACTGCTTCACCGCACCGACATACCACCGATCGTAAGCATTAACGAAGCCATCGATTTAAGCAAAATTTTCTCCAATCCGGACTCGAAACGTTTCATTAACGGAATACTGGACAAAATGAAAAACAAAATAGACCGACCACTGCGCAGTGCGACCGAGTAACCGACAAGTTGATGCAGAGCTTATTCAAGAAATTTAAACAAGGACTCCAGCGCCAGACACCGACTTTTCATAAAGCCTTTGAAAAAGTATTTTCCGGTGCGAAGCTCGATCAGGTCGCTCTGGACCAATTGGAAGAAATTCTTTACACCGCAGATTTCGGAGTCGAAACGGTTGAGGAGATCATTGAAGAGATCCAGACCACCTACAAAAAAAATAAGGAAATTCGCAGTCAGGACCTGCCAAAAATCGGAGCTTCCGTACTCGCTCGTGTTCTGGAAGGCGCCGACGGCGAGCTCGATCTCTCCCGACACAACCCCGAAATCATTTGTCTGATTGGCGTCAATGGCTCCGGCAAAACAACAACTACCGCCAAACTAGCTTACCTGTACCAGAAAGAAGGCCGCAAGCCACTCATTGGAGCTTGCGACACCTTCCGTGCCGCTGCAAACGAACAGATCAAACACTGGGCAGAAACATTGCAGATCGACATCGTATCCAGTCATCACGGCGCAGACTCTGCAGCCGTTGCCTTTGATACCTGCGAAGCTGCCAGGAATCGTGGTAAAGACATTGTACTGCTTGACACAGCAGGACGCCTGCACACCAAGAGTAACCTCATGAAGGAGCTGGAAAAACTACGTCGAGTCCTACAAAAACAGGACTCCTCAGCGCCACACCACAGTTGGCTGGTTATCGACGGCAGTCTAGGCTCCAATTCCATAGAACAAGCTCGCGTTTTTAACGAAAGCTTCCCCCTAACCGGCCTCATCGTCACCAAGCTGGATGGCACAAGCCGCGGTGGTTCACTTGTCGGTATTTACCGCGAATTAAAACTACCTATTTATTTTGTTGGTCTCGGCGAACAGCCCGATGACCTTCAACCCTTCTCAACAGAGAATTACGTGAACGCAATTTTTGGAATCAAAGATGACAGTTGAAGCACTTATAGTCGAACTTGGAGAACGCTCCTATCCGATACACTTCAGCGATAGCCTGAACATGTTGAAGGAAGATGTCGCAAGCTTGCGCTCGTCCGGACACAGCGTCTACGTGCTCAGCGACGAAACAGTTCTATCCAGGCAGCCGGAATTCCTCATGCTGGCTGGCTTTAGAAACGAAGAAATCCTCACCGTTCCTGCCGGTGAAACGGTAAAATCAATCAAATACTTCAGCCAGACACTCAGCTTTCTCGCAAACAAATCTGCCAATCGTGACACTGCTCTCTTTGCCTTTGGCGGCGGCGTCGTTGGAGACCTTGCCGGCTATGTTGCATCCAGCTACCTGCGGGGCATCGATTTTTATCAGATCCCAACAACCCTGCTGGCAATGGTCGACAGCTCCGTCGGCGGCAAAACCGGCATCAATCTCCCCGAAGGCAAAAACCTCGTAGGAAGCTTCTGGCAGCCCAAAGCAGTTTATATCGATTCAAGTCTGTTAAAAACCCTGGATCAACGTGAATTCACAGCCGGGATTGCAGAAGTGATCAAATACGGCCTGATCTATGACCTCACACTCTTTGAAGAAATCGAACGCATCGGATCACTTTCGGCATCTTCCCCCGAACTCTTATCCATTATCCGCTGCTGCTGTCTGACCAAAGCAGAGATTGTCGTACAGGACGAAAAAGAAACCGCTGCAAGCGGTGGCCGCGCACTCCTCAACTTCGGACACACCTTCGCCCACGCAATTGAGAATGTCGCTGGCTATGGCCAATATTTGCATGGTGAGGCAGTCGCAATAGGGCTCTACCTCGCAGCACAACTTTCCGAGCAACTCGACCAAATAGACCCCCATGACGTAGAACGAATAAAAACATTGATAGCAAACTACAATCTACCCCTACATTTCAAAGAACCACTGCCGGTCAACAAGCTAATGGCAGCCATGCAAATCGATAAGAAAAACCGGAAAGGCCAACTACGCTTTGTCATCCTCCGATCACTGGGGCATGCAGTAACTACCTTTGTTACCGACAGCTTACTAATCGAAAAACTCTGGAAAAAAGCCGGCGCGCATTAACCTATAATACCAAATCTAAAAAGGGACTGTCGGACTTAGACGGCAATCTCTGCTCATTCTCAATAAGTCCGCCTTAAAGCACCCTCAGTCTCAACTCAATGAATACTTCCTTCTTTGAAATTATAGCTAAGCTGGGAATTACTTTTACACCCAAATGATGTCCTTTCTTTGGTAAAGAGGTAGCCGCAGGTGCGTCCTCGCACCGCATCGAATGTTCGGATGCTCTGACTCACACGGCGCTGGTGCGCACCGAGACGGTGCGGCGCTACCCAATGCACAATCTGTTCAAATAATTTTAGGCTTAGCTATAAGTCCGACACTCCCAAAAAGGTTTGAGCTATTTACGTAGAAGCGGCTTCCAGCCGCTTAGTTTTTTATGGACCAGTGGCCAGATGCCGCTGCTACA
>CAZTSB010000025.1:0-6938 GCA_964616435.1 uncultured Puniceicoccaceae bacterium
ATCCACAAACATTTGCGGGCCCTTCTCGAAGGCCAAATTGCCTTCAAGGTGCGCAAAGCCACCAATGCTTAACAAACCGTAACCCAACGAGGCACCGATACGCTGGTTGCCATCAAAGTCAAAGATGACGGGCTCACCGCCCGTCTTTACCTGGAAGCCCGCTGCATCCAGCTCGCCGTCGCCGTCAAGGTCTTCACCAGCGTCTAAAATCTCGTTCTCATTGACGTCTTCTGCCGGGAAGCTCGCCGCCCAATCAATCACCGCAGGGCCAAAGCCGTCCTCCGGAAAACCGGGGGCATTTACCTTCCAATTATCTCCATCATTATAAATGAATTCAAGATCGCGACCGAGTACAGTAAAAATACCACTATCTCCATCTAAAAACTCGAAGGTTTCCGCTGTAAATTTCGCTGAAGAGAAACTCGGGATAACAGGCAGATCGACAGGCGTAGAATTCACCAAATTGTAAGCCTCAATTAGGCCATTAACACTAGGTTCATAGAAAGCAGCCCCTACATCTACATCATTGACAAAAAATCCGACCAGATTTTTACGCTGTTCTGTATCTGTGAGCAACTCATTCAAAGGACGCTCGCTAATATCAGCCGGTGTTTCAATTAAAGATGTATCCAATCCAGTACCAATGTAAGCACTGACCCCACTGGAAGCTATGGTCCAACCGGAAACCTCCAAATTATTGATAGCACTGCTATCGTTGGAAATAATAGCACCATCTCGTATGCTTTCTGGAAGAGCGTTAAATGTATCACCTACGGTACTTTGAAACAAAGACCCAAGATTGCCCGGGACACCTGTGCCAACATCAACAACTAAAGTAGACCCTTTTTCGAATAATAAATTACCCTCAAGATACATGAAATCGGCAATATTAAGTAAGCCATATCCAACATTAACACCAAAACGATTTTCACCATTGTAGTTTATATTGATAGTCTCACTGCCTGCCAAAACATTGTACCCTCCGATTTGTGGACCTTCACCGTCTTCATCAGGAAAACTACTTTGAAAATTAACTATGGGCTCACTCAAACTATTGGGCCAGGACAGCCCAGTATTTATATCAATTGATATATCTTTAAGAATTGATGTTTGAAGTGAACCTGCTCCGACCCATTCAGCGGTGGATGCAAATGCTTTAATTGTAACGAAATAAGGGGTGAATGTTGGAATAGTGGAGAGTAGAGGCTCATTGGCGTACATGCTCAAGAAAGCGACGTTAACACCTTCCATCCAGAAACCAACCGCATCGTTGTTGGCTACTTCATCAGTCAGGTCACCATCATTATCCGTATCGCTTTTGTAAGGACCATCCAGTCCGACAAACAAATTTACGTTAGATGCCGAAACTGAAAAAATGTCGATTTCACTTTCGATTTCAGAACTAACACCATCAAATATAGCATCTGCATTGGCAGGTATGTTGGTCGAAACTTTGGCAACTTGTGTGTCAACAGAAATACTAAAATCACCTTCAAGCGTAACGAAATCGAGTATATTTAAGTTTGCTGAAAACGAAACAGAAGCGGTTGACGGATTTTCGGAAAAATGATCACGGTTGTAAAAAGCGCCCATATTGTTCAATTCTTGGGTAGTCAAACTACTCAAATCAAACGTCGCTTGTATTGGAACTTCTTTGACCTCTAACTGGATTCGATCTGAAAGCACATTAATCTGCAAATAAAGACTGCCATCGCTAAACCCATATAGTCCGGTCGCATTTTCAAAAGAACCTGTTATAGAACCACCTACAGTGATGATGTCGAATGTTTGGTCGACTTCAGGCACAAAGCCATCAATCAAAGAAACCTCCAACGAACCGCCTAATGTCACATTGCCGCCTACGTCAATCTGATCGTATTCATCAACAGCAGTAGTCCCACCCAACTCGATTTGAACTGTTCCAGCGGTATAATCAGATCCGGCGGGATCGGCTTCGTCGCCTGGCTGAACAGTGGTGCTATTAGATCCATCCATGATCAGATCACCCGTAATCGTAATAGCGCCCGGTGAATTTCCGGGTGCTATTGTGCCAGAATTAATTATAGTACCATAGATTTTTTTAGAGCCAGATATTATATCGGCAGAGTCCACAACTACAACGGGCTCATGTGAAGAAATCTGGTAAGCACTATTTTCTTCAGCAATGGACTCGCTGGAAGCAGACACCTCGGTTTGCTGGCTTACCATTTTACTACTCTCATTATCTTCCAACAACGATGCAATTGAAGTATCTACAGGCTGAAAACGTAACTCAGCCTGATTCTCCTCAAAGGCCTCATTCTCACTCGTTACACACTGAACAACTTGCTCAACCGGAGCAACTGCTCCGGAACATCCATCCGCTGAGAGCATAATTCTCGGCTCGAGTGTTTCTAACTCAAATTGAGACTGCTGAACTATTTTTCGATCTGCCAAAGTATTTTTTACTACTAAACTTTATTATTGATAATGTTTAAAAAAGCGCGTTTCTCGTATTGTCAAAAAAAAAGCAAAACTTTTTTTCAATAAGCGTAAAACCCTTGTAAATACTGACTTTAAGAGCATTCAGTAATACAATGATGTCAAGATCTCCGACTTGGGGTGGCTAACGGGATTCGAACCCGCGACCCTCGGTACCACAAACCGATGCTCTAACCAACTGAGCTATAGCCACCATCTGAAATAAGTTAATAACTTACCTTGGAAAAGTGGCAAATGCATTACTGGTTTGCCGGTTTGTCAATATCACTTTGCAGTAAGTGCTTCTTTTTTTAAACCAGATTATGCAAACGAGTTTTCCAAAAAGTGCTTCTGGCTCGTAAGCATTGTTAAAGATCTACATTACTAACACTTTGCTCGACTATCTCTGTGGCTAACAGCTTCAATGCGGCGTTTATCCCGTCAACCATGCTCTGTGCATCTCCGGGCGACCACTCTATTGTATTGTTTGCGAAAACTCCGGTTTCTGTCTCGCCTGCGGTATGTTCATATTTCCAGTCCGCTGCGATCAAGATACGGCCGTCACTGGTTGCGATCAGATAGTGAAAGTTTAACTGTACTACAAAAGCGGCGTCATCGGTACGAACCCAGGGATAGAAGTCGCTCTTTAAACCGCCACTTAGTGTCTGGATATAGTAGCTCATGGCACGTGCGACTCCCATCTCCATCAATTCCGCCCATCGGGCTTGGGGCAGATTTACAATTTCTCGGTCGTCGGAAATAAGCTTTAGTCCCAAACCTTCCATATAAACCGGAAGCTGAGGCCGGGCTATATATCCCCTGGCAGTTGCAGTGGCTGAACTGCTTTGCACGACTTCAGAAAGCCCCAGTGCGTAGGTTTTTGTGTTATCCGGTCTTGGTTTCAGACCGATGCATGAAGTAAGGCCAAACAACAGGATAATTAAACAGGTGACGCGTAATTGCATTATATGTGATCGGTTTATTTTGATTCTTCGGGTCGTCCGGTTAGCAGCGCATTTGGATTGCGCTCCAGATAGTTGATGAAAAGGCGCAGGGATTGGGCGACTTGCCTCAACCCTCGAAGTGCACCTTGTAACTCATAGCGCATGTTAGATTCCGGCGCAATCATTGCATTTCCTCCGGCAACCAAACGATTGAGTCCATTGAGTGTTTGATTCAACTTCACAACGGTTTCGGCAAGCTCCCCTTCTTCCAAATCATAGGTTGATAGCGTTTTCTCAATCTGTGCCAGTGAGGATCGTGTTGAGGATAATGTTGCTTCAATTTCTCCGGATTTCAGCAATACGGTAATCTCATCTGCCATGGCAACCAATGATCGACTAAGCTCCTTAACATCGATCTCCTGCAAAACCAGTGCCAGATTTTCCAACACTGCATTTATATTTTGAGATGTCTGATCAAAATCGATCTTAGTAAACGAAGAAATGATACTTCCAACATCATCGGTAATTTCACAGAATGAGGAGCCTAAGGTTGGTATTTCAATCATTCCGTAATCATCGTCGCCATTTCGATTTTTCACAAAATTGCCGGCCTGCGCGGGCTGTATACTAAATTCGACAAATAACTGCCCGGTAATAAAACTTTCCTGATTCAGTTCTGCGACCAGACCATCCTCAATCATTTTGTGGATAAATTCCGGATCAAAAGCTTCAACCGAAGTGCCTAGACGATTGGTCAGCCTGGAACGATCAATGCGCACAATTACAGGAATCGAAGTCGATTCCTGACTCTGGCCTTCCACACGAATCAGGATGCGCTCGACGATACCCACAGGTACACCCTTGTATTTGACCGCTGAACCAACATCAAGGCCGTTCACGGAATGTTCAAAAAAGAGAATGTAGTGGATGGTCTGACTAAATATCCTGGCAGAGCCAAAAAACAGGATCAGCAATACGAAAACAGCAATAGATGCAGTCACAAATGCTCCGATAATTTTTGGGTTAGTTGAACGAATCACAGAAAACAAATCCTTTAAAATTTAACGTTTAGCAATCTTATATCTTTTTACGCACTCGGTTTTCTAAGCAGAAAATCGCGGACAATTGAAGGTGTTTCCGAATTTTCCACCAGATCATTTGGATTTCCATCGCTGATTGCATGTTTGGTCTTCACGTCCAGAAAGAGCGCACTGTCAGCAATTGTAAATATACTTGCCAACTCATGAGTAACGACGACAATAGTAGTGCCCAACGCATCGCGCAGTTGCAAAATAAGCTCATCCAGACGGCTGGAACTCAGAGGATCAAGCCCTGCGGACGGTTCGTCAAAAAACAGGATCTCAGGATCAAGAGCGATTGCTCGCGCAAGACCGGCACGTTTCCGCATACCACCACTGAGTTCCGCAGGATAACGATGCCCCAATCCCGATAAACCCACAAGCGACAGCTTGAATTCGACAATTTCACGAATCTCTTTTTCATGCAAATCCGTATACTCCTCCAGGGGCAACGCTACATTCTGCGCCAGATTCAGAGAACTCCAAAGCGCACCCGATTGAAAAAGAACTCCAAAACGCCGGCGAAGATCTTCAATCGAACTGGAATGAGGGTCCAATTCATGGTTTCCATAGTAAATCTTACCCTCACGCGCAGTCTCCAATCCAATCAAATGTTTTAACAAAGTACTTTTACCGCAACCGCTGGCTCCCATGAGGACTTTGATTTCGCCGGAACGCACATTGAAATTCAGATCATTCATCACAACAAAGTCACCATAAGCCATCGTAAGCCCTTGCACACTAATCTTGTTTTGCTCCTGATCCATGCCCCTTATATCCCCAGAATTTGGAAGCTCACTGCAAAAATGGCATCCGCAATCACAATCCACGTTATTGCAGTCACGACAGCCGAAGTCGCCGCAAAACCGACGGCACTGGCGTCTTTACCACAATTCAAACCACGGTAGCACCCGGCTACCCCGATAATTATCCCAAATACGACGCTCTTAAATATACCACTTAAAAGGTCACTGAGTGAAACCGCTTCTTCTATTTGATTAATATATTGGAGTGCAGTCACATCTGAAATACCAACAGCAACAGCCATGCCTCCGAGAATTGAAATAAGATCTGCACAGGCACAAAGCATAGGCATCATCAATATTAATGCGAAGATTCGCGGCAACACCAGAAACTGCATTGATGAAATGCCGAAACACGTTAACGAATCAACCTCCTCATTGACACGCATACTGCCGATCTGAGCAGCAAAAGCTGCCCCGGTACGCCCTGCCATGATAACACCCAACATAACGGCAGCCAGTTCCCTTGTCATCGCCAGCCCCACAAGATCAGCTACATAAATATCGGCACCAAACTGTTGAAGTTGAATCACCCCGACGAAGGCAACGATCAACCCCATTAAAAAGCTCAACAAACTGACAATGCCCAAAGCCTCAGGCCCAGTTGTCTGAAGCAATCCCAGAAAATCACGTTTACGCAATTGTGACCGCCCCATTATAAAGTTAAATAAATCCGCGCAGAACAGCCCAATAAAATCAAAATATTGAACTACACCTGCATACATGCGAAGCGTCCGCTGCCCCACATTCTCAGACCAACTAGATCGCATTTTGGCCGGAATTTCCTCGGCTTCAGGCACCGCAAAGGATAAATCCACCATTTTTTCCACACTTTCCGGAAATGCCTCAAACGTGTATTCAAGGTCGTTCGCCATAGAAAACTCCCGACACATTCTGGCAAAAATAAACAATGCCGTGTCCCACTTTCCCAAACCGGCGCCGTCGACACAAATCGATTTGATTGGGTTCTCGCTGGTATTGTAAAATTCTTTAACCTTTGAAAATGCAGGGCGCACCGATTCAAAAAGCCAGTCTCCGGACAGAGAAAGCAGTAAAGCGGACCCTTCGATGGACACCTCCAGACTGGCCTGTTTCATTTGTTCTGAATTCGATTTCGTGTGCATAAACTATCTCAAAATTTCCTTAAGCAGACGCAATCGAATTTTCCTTCAGGTAACCTCGGAATGCAACGGCCGGCATTACCTGCGATCGCTTCCCAAGAATTGAGCCCGGGTTCAGGACGGCATTACAGCCCACTTCCGCAGCATCTCCAACAAGCGCTCCCAATTTATGCAGACCGGAATCATGCCGCGACCCGTCCGGCAACTGCACAGAAACATCCAACTGGTCGAGACGTAAATTGGAACAGATTACACCCGCTCCCAAATGTGCTTTGTTGCCAAGAATACTGTCTCCGACATAGCTAAAGTGAGGGACTTGCACATTGTCCATCAAAAGACAGTTCTTAAACTCACAGGCATTTCCCAATACGCAATCAGCTCCTGTAATCACATTTCCCCGAATAAAAACACCCGGCCGCAATTCAGTCCCCCTACCAATATAGGCCGGTCCAGCAATAGAACCATAATTTGGCAGCTTTACCGATGGATGAATAAAAACGGAACCCTCAATACTCAACCCCGGTGAAATTT
>CAZTSB010000026.1:0-9493 GCA_964616435.1 uncultured Puniceicoccaceae bacterium
TCTAACTGTATCTGAAACTCTAAGCAATAAGGTTTATTCTTTAGAGACCTCGATTGATTTAGTCGTATGGCTTCCTTCCGGAGAACTCCCAAGACTCGGAACCGGTGTTGAACTATTCTTCGATGTTGCCAACGAGGATACCAAGCGCTTTTGGCGTGTTGTTGAGCAATGAATGGGGGAAGCAATCCTTAATTCATCAGTTGTCTCGGTTGAGTTTTCTGAACCGCGGATACACGCGGATTTACAGATAGTACAGATCGCCAAAATGGTGACTCGGCTTAATTGCTTAAGCGCCTGACTATTAGAAGCTAATTCTTCATTGCCGGTTTAAGGTTTAATATTCAAACTCTCCACATTGAAATTCTTTAGTATTCAAAGTTCGATGTTGAAAGTCCGACGTTCGATGTTCCAATGTTTGTTATGAAAGAAATGTCTCCACTTGAGGAATTGCGTCATTCGAGCGCTCACGTGCTCGCCACGGCCATACTGCGTCTTTTTCCCGAAACACAGCTCGATATTGGACCACCTACAGAAAATGGATTTTACTATGACGTTGATCTGGATAAGAAATTGGATGCCGTCGATCTTGAAGCAATTGAATCGGAGATGAAAAAGGTCATCAAAGAAAACCAGCGCTTTACTCGAATCGAGTGCTCTCGGGAAGAAGCGGTTGCTAAAATTAAGGAAATGGGTCAGGAGCGTTATAAGCTTGGTCGTCTTGATGACATTCCTAAAGATGAAACGATCAGCTTCTACCAGAACGGTGAGTTCATCGACCTCTGCGCGGGAACACATGTAAATTATACCAAAAAGATTAAAGCATTTAAGCTTCTGTCCATTGCCGGAGCATACCATCGCGGAGATGAAAAAAACAAACAACTCCAGCGCATCTACGGCACAGCCTTTCCCAGCAAAGCGGAACTGGAAGAATATATGGAGCGACTCGAGCAAGCCCGATCACGCGATCATCGTAAACTGGGCAAAGAGCTCAAGCTTTTCCACATCGACGAAGCCGCCGGCTCCGGCATGGTTCTCTGGACACCCAAAGGCGCAATCATTCGCCAGGAACTACAGAATTTTATCTCCGAAGAATTGCGCATGGCCAACTATGAACAGGTCTTCACTCCCCACATTGGCAAGCTTGGTCTCTATCGAACGTCCGGCCATTTTCCTTACTATAAAGATTCGCAGTTCCCTCCGATCGTAGAGCCAGGGACCGTCGAAAAGCTTGCCGCAGAGGGTTGTTCCTGTGCGGAACTTTCCAACCAGCTCGATTCGGGAGAGGTAGACGGTTACCTGCTCAAACCAATGAACTGCCCGATGCACATTAAAGTGTTCGATAGTCAGCCACACTCTTACCGCGATCTGCCCGTAAGGCTGGCAGAGTTCGGCACCGTCTACCGCTGGGAACAATCCGGCGAACTAAACGGTATGACCCGCGTACGCGGTTTTACCCAGGACGATGCCCATCTGTTTTGTACTGAAGATCAGATCAGCCAGGAAATTAGAGGCTGTCTGGACCTGGTGAAACTCGTTTTCAAGACCCTCGGCATGAGTGACTATCGTGTGCGAATCGGTCTGCGCGATCCCGACTCCAGCAAATATGTTGGCGAGGCGCAAAAGTGGGACAAAGCGGAGGCCGCTCTTCGTGAAGCAGCCCAAAGCCTTGATGTCAATTTCGTTGAAGAACCGGGGGAAGCTGCTTTTTACGGTCCGAAGATCGATTTCGTAGTCAAAGACGTCATCGGACGGGAATGGCAGCTCGGGACGGTTCAGGTGGATTATAATCTGCCCGAACGCTTTGATCTGAACTATATCGGCACCGACAATGAAAAACATCGTCCCGTGATGATCCACCGAGCCCCCTTTGGGTCGATGGAACGTTTCGTCGGCGTATTGATTGAGCACTTTGCAGGCAACTTCCCAACCTGGCTCGCACCGGAACAGGTGCGCATTCTGCCAATGAACGATGATCTGGTGCCCGGAGCACAGGAAATCGAGAAGCTCTTAAAAGCCGCGAAAGTGCGTGTAACGATAGACTCGATTGCTGACAAGCTCGGAGCCAAAATCCGCCGCGCAGAGCTTGATAAAGTTCCACATATGCTGGTACTTGGAAAGCGCGAAGCCGCAGAAGGCAACGTTGCTGTCCGCTCTCGTGCGAACAAGAAACTGGAAGGTGTCAAAACACCGGAAGCTTTTTTAGACGACTTGCTGAAAATAATCGCAGAGAAATCACTGCCCGAAAATGTCTAGGTTCTTGAACATCGAATGTTGAGCGTCGAATATTGAAAAGCTCCGCTCTGGTCGGACTGAGGGTTTTCTGATTACTATCAAATCATTGCTCTAACGATGTAACACCTTTACCAAGACGAGGTCGTCACCTATTACAAAATTTTGACCAACTAGATATAACGTGCTTGCACTTAATTAAAATCATGGCCTAGGTAATCAACTTAACGACTGGAGAGATGGCAGAGTGGCCGAATGCGGTGGTCTTGAAAACCATTGAGCCGAAAGGTTCCGAGGGTTCGAATCCCTCTCTCTCCGCCACTGTTTTTTGGGTTTTCTGCCTGGAAGCCTTTTTCGTTCAGCAAGTTGCAGACTATATTCTCAACTTGCGGCCCCAGCTCGTTACCAAGAAACACTACCGCCGCGACATCAAAGGCGCTTTTACACGGTGGATCGAACAAGGCTGGACAGTCGATAATCCTTAAATTGGCAATGAAGAATTAGGAATTAAGGATTAGCTTCTAAGACTCAGGCTCTTTAATGCCAATAAGAATATGCAGGCATGCGGGCATCTGCTATTTCACGACTCAATTACTCCGAGTTCGATTTCAAGCAGCATGGAATTTCGACCCCAGCGGAAAAAAACTAAAGAAACGTCGCCGCCAAATCTCACGTTCCTATTGGCTGATGGCCAGTTCCAGATTAGTGCAGTCACTTTTCGGAGAACGAGCAAAGAAACCTCCGGCCTCCTGACTCGGCGGCGTTCTATAGAATGGGTTTTGCCGGATTTTTTCCTTCAGTTTTGTCGCTATCTAATCTAGTTTTCAGAAATTCTCTTGATTAAAGTAAGGAAGAATATTTAACTTCTTTAGCTATTCAAAACAACCTTCTTACAGATGAAAAAGATGCAACTTCTGGAATTTGATCCTTTGTACATGGAACGAGTCTGGGGTGGTCGAACTCTGGAGTCGAAGCTGGGGCGCAAACTCCCTGAAAGTAAAGTAATTGGTGAAAGCTGGGAAATCGTCGATCGACCAGAAGAGCAGTCAATCGTTGCCGATGGGCCACTTGCAGGTAAAACCATTCGCGAACTACTTGAAAGCCACGGAACCGAAATTATGGGTCCTAATAGCGACCCTAAAAAACCATTTCCTATTCTGGTTAAGTGGCTCGATTGCCGTGAACGCCTCAGTTTACAGGTACATCCGCCCGCGGAAATTGCCGGGAAGCTCAACGGTGAGCCAAAGACCGAGAACTGGTACATTGCCGATGCGGACGAAGGTGCATCGATTATCATAGGACTGCGTCCCGGGGTAACCCGGGAAACATTTGAGCAAGCGTTGACTGAAGGAAACGTTGAAGACTATGTACAATCCCTACCCACGGCCAGTGGCGATTCCATGTTTGTTGAAAGTGGGCGCATCCATGCAATTAGTTCTGGAAACCTTATCCTGGAGATCCAGCAGAACTCAGACACCACTTATCGCGTGTTTGATTGGAATCGAATGGGGCTGGACGGCGTCCCGCGACAGTTGCACATTAGTGAATCACTTCAATCGATCAATTTTGATATGCCCGCGGCGGACTTAATTAAAGCCAATTCAGGTGAACAGATACTTGCTGATTGTGATAAATTCCGCATTCGGAAGTTTAATTTGACACCTGGTGATGCAGCTATCGCGCTCCCTCCCAATGAACAAGTACGTCTGATCCATGTCGTTTCCGGCAAACTACTGGATCAGGCTTCTGATAAACTGCTCCAAAGCAGTAAAAATTATCTGCAACCCTATGTCACCGAACTTTCGCTTGTTGCGGAAACAGACGTTACGCTACTGGTCACTGATAAATTCCAAGCCTGATACAGCTGATCATAATCGTATAAATTGACTGAATACTTTTTTAGAAAATGCTACGCACAAGACACATTTAGATTTACATTGTACTTAAAGTGTAACAAATTCGTGAACGATTATTTCTATAAGATTCTTTATTTGTAATGTTGTAAAAGAATTATGAGCCAGCCGACTAAAAATGTAGATAGCACTGAAACGATTCCTTTTTGGGGGCAGGCACTACTGTCGGGAAATATTGCCGAGTGGCATCGTAAGGCCCAGACGAAGCGAACGCGCTGGCAATTGCTTATCTATCTGACACAAGCGCTTAAGCGGTGCCTGGACATTGTCGGCAGCATAGTTGCCATCATTTTGGCTTCACCTGTCTTCCTGTTTACCTGTATCGCAGTAAAACTTGAAGACGGCGGTCCTGTCTTCTTCAAGCAGATGCGGGTTGGCGAGGGTGGCAAACTGTTCCCCATTTTGAAATTTCGTTCAATGGTGGTGAATGCCGATCAGATAAAGGATGAAATATTGGAAAAAAACCAGCATTCCGACGGTGTCACTTTTAAAATGAAAGACGACCCGCGTATTACCAAAACCGGCAAGTGGATCCGCAAATTGTCTATCGACGAGTTGCCCCAGTTTTTCAATGTACTGAAGGGTGAAATGTCACTTGTCGGGCCCAGGCCACCGGTGCCGAAAGAAGTTGCGCTTTATGGCGCACGCCACTTGCGACGACTGCGGGCAAAGCCAGGCATCACCTGTTTGTGGCAAATTGGTGGTCGGGCGGATATTGACTTCGAAGGCCAGGTTCGTCTTGATCTGCAGTACATTCATTCACAAAGCCTTTGGCAGGATATTATTATCTTAATCAAAACAGTTCCGGCAGTGCTTCTAGGGAAAGGGTCTTACTAAATACAAAACGAGGTTTTTATTTTAGTCTGAAGCAAACAATAAGAAGCACGGGATATTTAAAATGACGGAAATTAGCCGGAAAAATCAAACTGGACCAAAAACCTGGCGATTAGCGTTGCCGGATTGGGGCAACCTTGACACTGTTTTTCAACAAAAACATCCCTTTGCGCTGTGGACGGTTGGTGAGCAGGCGCTTCTCTTTCACTGGCTGGATGCAGCCGTCGACCAAAGCTCTGAAGAAGTTGTGCTTTTCGTTGCCGACCGGCCTATGGATGTGCGGCAAATGGTTGCAGACGCTTCGCTCTGGCCGATTAAGATTAGTGTACAGTCTGTGCGTTCCATTGATGATGTTGATGTTGATGATATCGTGAATCGCCTTCCCGGTAGCCCGCCTCTGGGAAAAGCTCCTGCTTCAGGTTGGGATCTGATTCTGCATTGGAATGCTATTGAGCAGGAGTGGCTGCAACTGTTTGAGGCGGAAACCAAAGAGTATGGAGATTACGTTGCCATTGGTAAAAACTGTGAAATCGCCGATGATGTCGAGTTCACCAAACCGTACTGGATTGGTAATTTTGTCTCCATCGGACCGGGAAGTGTCATCGGTCCGGGAGCTGTTATTGAAGATGGCTGCATTATTGGGGGAAATAGCTGTATACGGACGGCACATGTAGGGGCGTTTACTTATCTGGCTCCCGAAACCGATTTGATCGAAGCGGTACTGCATCAAAGTAACCTTTGGAATTTAAAGCATCGCGCACAGGTTCACGGGCTGGAATCTTTTCTGGCCAGCGGTGTTCGGCCTCAAGACCAAAATAACGTCGAGAAACCATCCATTCGGGATCGCTGGATCGCTCTGCGGTTCTATCTCCGCTGGATTAAACATGGTTACTCGAGTGAAACGAAATTTACCGATAGTCGCGGAATTCAACGTCCGGCGCTGAAAGATCATACGATTCATGCAAGAGGCCCCTGGCTAAAGGAAGTTGTGTCCGGGAAATTGGCCCTCTTTGGCGTCACGCCCCGACCAATTGAAGCAATCAGGCAATTGCCCGAGGAGTGGCAATCCATTTTAAAAAATGCCCCACAAGGCGCCTTCAGCTACGCGGATGTTATGGGAGTTCACGATGTCGGCTCCGAAGAAGAGGCGCTTCACTGTGTTTATCAGGTATCAGATCCTTCAAAAAACTGTCGACAGCTATTTTATAACTGGTTGTCTGAGCTTAACTAAACGATAAATAAAATAATGAAAGGAATGGTTTTCACAAAGTTCCTCGAAATGGTAGAGGAAAAATTTAGCATGGATGTGGTCGATGCGATCATTGAAAAATCTGAGGTCCCTTCGGGCGGTGTTTACACCGCCGTCGGTACCTATCCGCATTCAGAGATGGTGGCGCTTTTGCAGGCCTTGGAAAAAGAAGTTTCCATTCCAATACCTGATTTACTGAAAGTTTATGGAAAGCACTTATTCGGTATACTTGCGGGTGGATATCCTGCCCTGATGGAGAATATTCATAGTAGTCGTGATTTACTGTTGAAACTGGACGGTGTTATCCACGTTGAAGTAAAGAAGCTCTACCCGGATGCGGAACTTCCACGCTTTGAAAGCACGGAATTACCCGATGGCAGGCTGCAAATGCACTACCTTTCGGATCGTCACATGGAAGACCTGGCAGAAGGTTTGCTAAGCGGCTGCTTTGAACACTTTGATGAAGTCGTCACAATGGAGCGGGTACCACTGGAGGATGGGACTGTAAACTTTATCATCAAATACGAATCGCCCCAGTGATTTAAGAAGTCCATGCGTCTTTGTTCGGATGAAGTCCAGTTGAGGACAAAATGACGTCCGTAAATCCTGCATTGGAATACCCTATTGGGGCATATACACCGGGGCTATCCGTAACACCTGAGTTGCTTCGTCTAAAAAGATAACCTTGTCGCTATTCATTTAAGAAGTCGTAAAGTAATTGCATAATTTAGAATGCAAGTCCCTCAAAGCAATTGACATCTTGATGCATTTGAGTGATGACTTGATGCATGCGAACTACGTTAAACATTAATGATACTCTTTTGAAAGAAGCTAAAAAATGCTCTATTGAGCGTAACTGCTCTTTAGGTGAAATTGTTGATGAAGCGTTGCGTTTGAGCTTGATGACCCAAAGTAAAAGTGGCTCAACAGCAATCGTTTGTCCGCTGAAAACATTTGCAGGCTCCGGCATTCAGCCCGTTGATCTAAGTAGCAATGGTTCTATATTGGAAACCATGGACAGCGAATGCAGCTAATTGACGTCAATATTCTGATCCAAGCACATCGTGAAGATGCCGATCATCACATAGCTATCTCCAAATGGCTTGTTCAATCATTAAACCATCCTGTAGGCGTTGCAGTATCTGAACTTGTTCTAAGTGGTACACTACGAATCATCACTCACCCGAAAGTGTTCAAAGAGCCAACGCCAATAGATATAGCCATAGAGTTTGTTGACGACTTCCGTTCAAGGCCAAATACTCATATACTGGTACCTGGTGAAAATCACTGGTCGATCTTTATCGAGCTCTGCCGCAAAGCAAATGCTAAGGGTAATCTCGTCCCCGACGCTTATCATGCAGCACTTGCTCTTGAATACGGTTGCGAATGGATTTCATTGGATCGTGGGTTTAGCCGTTACCCGGGACTGAAATTGCGACACCCGCTTAAATAGTGCTGATCCAGTCAGATGCAATTTTAGTTTGTAGCAGTATTCGAGTTCTGGGTGCGCCGACGTGGGCGTCGCGTTCCCAGCTTTTCTCACGCTGGCTAGCCATGTGTTTCGTGGGATCCGGTTCCATTTTATCTTACCACCCTAACTGCGAAAATGATACAGGAAGGGTGAACGTCCTCACCAATGTATTGAATTGCAGCACACTTTGTGGATACGCTAAACTTCTTCGCACTTTTGCTAACTCAAGACAACGCATTGAATCAAATAAGCTTGCTAATGGTTAAAAAATATTTGTTTATATCTAACAGATTTTGGTCATTTTAATACAGGTTTTGGGGTTAAAATCTTCCCGGCTAACCGATTTTCAATTTTCTATTTATGGATGAAGTAGCAAAGTGGAAAAAACGCTTCGAGCGGGAGCGTGCATCAAGAGGCGAAGCCGAGCAGTTACTCGAAAAGAAAAGTTTGGCGCTCTATAATAAGACGGTTGAGCTGGATAAACTTGTTGCAGAGCGCACACGTGATTTAGAGAGTGTTTCAGCAGAAGCGCAACTGTTGTCAGATGCAGTCAGTCGTACACATAATGGTGTCATTATCACCGATAAAACCAATCGCGCGGTTTGGGCAAATGCTGCATTTACCCGCATAACGGGTTATCCTATTTCAGAATTGCTGGGCAAAACCCCCGGGGAAGTTCTTCAGGGGCCGGAAACAAGCCAGGAGATGCGCAAGTATATGCGTAATAAGATCAAAATGCGGGAAGCTTTTGAGGCAGAAATTCTGAATTACACAAAACAGGGGAGACCCTACTGGATCGCGCTGCAGGCAACTCCTATTTTCGATGATGCTGACAATTTTAAATATTTTATTGCTATCGAAACAGACATCACTGAGTCCAGGGAAACCAGAATCAAACTGGAACATGAAATGAAGCGGGCCAATGAGATGGCCCGGCAGGCAAAAGAAGCCAATTCTGCCAAAACACGTTTTCTGGCTACTATGAGCCATGAACTCAGGACACCGTTGAATGGTATTCTCGGTTATGCACAGATCCTGGAGAAAGCGGATAGCATGGAGGAAAAATCGCTGGGTTATATAAAAATCATGCGCGAGAGCGGTGAACATCTTTTGTCCTTGATCAATGACTTGCTGGATATGTCGAAAATTGAGGCCGGTAGCCATAAACTGGCGCCTTCACGGTTTGATTTAGAGGCCATGCTCAATAATATTATTGAGCTTATTCATTCCAAAGTTGTCGACAAGGGATTGCAGCTTAAGCTGGAAATTGAAGCAAATGGCATTATCCCCGAGGCGTCTCGGGCATTCATAAATGCCGATTCCAGAGCCATACGCCAGGTAATGATCAACTTCCTGGGCAATGCTGTAAAATTCACGGATGTCGGCACTATCAGTATGGAAGTGCAGTTATCCGATTATGATGGGGAAGAGGTTACGATCGAGTTTGCCATTGTCGATACGGGCAGAGGCATTCCGGAAGATAAAATCGCTGAACTTTTTGAGGCGTTCAAACAAGTCGATAAAGATCGTGATATTATACAGGGTTCCGGATTGGGACTGTTTATTTCAAAACGTCTGGTTCAGCAAATGGGCGATTACATCCATGTCGAGAGCACAGTTGGCGTTGGCAGCCGATTCTCATTCAAGCTCCGTTGTCCGATAGACTTCGTCGCCGCTAGTAAGATGAAAGTCCTAACAAAGGATGAACAGCATAGCCAATTTCCAAATTCCTATACCGGCCCTCAACGCAGCATACTTATCGTTGATGATATTTTCGCCAATCGTCAGTTGCTGGTC
>CAZTSB010000027.1:0-5200 GCA_964616435.1 uncultured Puniceicoccaceae bacterium
CACTCACAAAAGAAACTACAGCGATTAACCTGTTTGATTTTATCTCTAAGCTTGAAGAAGCAAAGTCTTAATCTCAGACCAAATCTAAAAAGGTCTGAAAGATTTACTCATTATCCAAATCCAAATCCTCATCGTACCCGAACGAAGTGACAAAGACCAATCGCAATCGATTTGGATTTCGATGAGGATTTCGACCTTGGATTCATAATCGCAAACCTTCCTGGATTCGGTATTATACACGTCCAGAAGCCCGTTCTTAATTTCCGTTAGTTCTCACCGCTCTTCATCCCAATCCCAATTGCCACCAGCAAGTACGAGTCTGCATTCAGCAAAGATTCCGGCAAAGTCACCAGATTGCCATCCTGAATTATAATACCAGATTACTGGACAACAGCTACTGGGCTTCCATTGCTGCCAGTTCTTCCTGAGCTTTTGCAATGCGTTCCTGGGCTTCCTGAATGCGGCGGGCACGCTCCTGAGATTCGGCATATGCCTGCTTCTTTGCTGCAAGTTCAGCTTCCAGCCGGACGGCTTCACTTTCGGCTGCGGTCACATCGGATATAGTCGCCGTACGAGCGATTTCGTCACGTACCTTTTTTTCTTCCAAAGCCTTGATTTCTTCGTCGAGCTTTTGCTGGGCAATTACTTCCTGCTCGTATTCGTATTGACGCTGTGCTTCTTCAGCCGCGAGTTCTTCCTGTTTTTTGTCGTACTGGCCGCCGGCAAAACCACCGATCGCACCGCCAACAGCAGCCCCTATGGCAATATTTGTCCCGCTTTTATCACCCAACTGAGAACCGACAATGCCACCCACAATTGCGCCGGTAACAGCGCCAATATTGCGTCCGGCGTTTGAAGACGAGCAGGCGCTGAGAAAAAGTACGGAACATAGGAGGAAAGGTGTTAATAACGACCTGGTCATGGTAAATGGCTCTTTCTGGGAAGTTAATTTTTAAATCAGTTACGAATACACTAGTTACAAACATACTTGCGATTAGTTCAATCCTTCAATTTAAAATTAGTCGTATATTTTCATCTTTAGTATTGGCATTTAAGTAAGTAACGGGGTATGAGCCTAAGAAATCCAGAGCGTGGCCTATTTTCGGTAAAAGGTATTATTTTCAGTCTTGGTCTGATCACATCCTTTATTTTCATTGGTGTTTTCTACGCGGGTCTCATCCGTCCAAGCGCTCAAAAAGCGGCTCTCGCACAAAGCTTCGGAATCGAAAGTGCCCAATCGTCCTCCAGTCTGTTTGTGATATTGAAGGATTATGAGCAACAGATCTGCCTGTCACTTTTATTGTGGGGCATGATGCTATTGTGCTATAAGTTCATATTGCTGAGTACGGAGGGCAAGGTACTTGCCCGTTTTGCTTCTGAAAACGAGGGTTCAGGAACGGAGCCGGAAGTCGATCTTCTCCGTGGTAAGCAAAGTATTGATCGGGTGCAGGCCGGAGAACTCTCAGAGGAGATTGAGCAAAAAATAAAAAGCGATGACCTCAAAAACAAAATACTCCCCTACGTCATGGCTCGGGGTCTGGAACGTTTTCACATGACCGGTAGTGTTCCCGAAGCGACTGAGACAATCATGGGCCGTATCGAAGTCGCCGCCGAACAACAGGAAAGCGAGCTGTCCATGCTGCGCTACCTGGTCTGGGCGATTCCTTCGATTGGATTCATTGGCACCGTGCGTGGGATCGGCGTAGCCCTTAAGCGAGCAGATGAGGCTCTACAGGGCGATATATCCGGTGTTACCAGTGCGCTTGGTGTCGCTTTTAATTCAACCTTAGTTGCCCTGATAATCAGTATTTTCCTGATGTTACTAATTCACCTCCTGCAATCCAGTCAGGAAGGTCTCATCCTGCGCTTGCAGACATTTTGTCGCGAAGAGTTGATCGACAAGCTCTATGACCGCTCTGATTCAGAAGACGAAAAACCCGAAGCCGAAGAGCCGGTGATGGATGCTGAACATCAAACGTCAGACATAGACAATGAAACAGCGTAGACAGGCACAAAGCTCGGCATTGTCCTTCATCGACTGTATCTGTTGTGGCTTCGGCGCTGTGCTTTTGCTTTTTATTCTGACTGCCAAGAATCAGATTATCCAAAAGGAAATCGAAACCGAGCAGGCGCTCACTGACCTGAAAGTCCTGCAGAAGGAAATCACCGTTGCTGAAAAAGAACAACAATCTGTCGAAGCAGAAATTGCCTCACTGTACCCGCAGCTTGATATCGAAAGCATCAGCCTGACTCCACTCATTGCTGAACATACAAGCCTCTCAAAAGCCATTGAGGATAAAAAGGCAGCGCTCTCACTCATTGATGAAGAAACAAATGCTACCGAAGCAGTCGCCGCGAAGGAACGTCCGTCAGCCGACAAGAGCTATTTGTCAGGGTTACGATTGCAAGGGCCAAGAGTGGTCATTCTGCTGGAAAATTCCGGAAGCATGTTGGCTGAAGATGCCAACAGTGCGCTGGAAATCATTCGCAGTGGCACCGGTAATCAGTCCAAGAAATGGCTTCGGGCAAAAGCTGCGGTCCGCGCAGTGCTTGCGGCCATACCCAAAGATACTCAGGTCGCTATTTTACAAATGAACCAGACCGCGAAATCGCTATCCGGCACACCAGCAAATCCGTACATAGATCCCTATGACAACAAGGCGCTGATTGCCCTGCTGGACCGCCTTGACTCACTGGAAGCATCCGGAGGATCCAATCTCTTAAATGCACTCACCAGCATACGTAATCTTAGCGAACGACCCAGTAGTATGCTGCTGATTGGAGACGGTCTGCCAACAGCGCCCAATCCGGCCAAGAAAGCGCTCTCGGAAAAGGATCGTGTCCGTTTATTCAACAATGCCATGGCACTGCGTCCGAATTTCCCGTTCAACGTCATTCTCTTTCCCTTCGAAGGCGATCCGTCGGCAGCAGGCCTTTTATGGAAGCTCAGCAGCCGTACCAATGGCATTGCATTGATTCCTGACAACGACTGGCCTGCTCTTTGAACGTTGAACTTCGAACATTGAATAACCGATAATGAAGCGCAGACAAATTGAAGTTTTTAGTCTTTCTTTCCTGGATTGCCTGTGCTGCGGCTTTGGCGCCATTTTGCTGCTGTTTATACTATCCATTGGTTCGGGGAAGGCAGGAACCCAAAACCCGGTTAGCGAAGAACAACTACAGAGTATGCGGCAACAACTGGCTCAGATTAAGGCAGACATCCTGCAAAAAACCGAACTTCTCGAACGTGCAACCAATCGTCAGCAAACCGACGAAGAACGTCAGCGCCTTGAGTCCTCGATAGATAAGCTCCAGTCCACACTGGCGGCCCTCGAACAAGAGCTTGAGATCAGACAGGCCAACCTAAGCATCGGTCAGAAAGCCCACGCAGAAGCCAACCGTATCCTGCAAAGCTTCGAATTCGAAAATCTGCCTCCGATTGGATTGCCCGCCGATGCTACACATGTCGTCTTCGTGATCGATACTTCCGGCAGTATGCGCAATCAGCTTACCAAGCAACTTCATTATGGTGTGACCGAACAAATTACTGAATTGCTCAACAGCCTGCCTGCCGTTAAGAAAATTCAATTTTTAGATTCCAGTGGTAATTATATGATGCGGGACCATAAGGGCTTCTGGCTGAACGATACCCCAGGACTACGCAACCAGGCTCTGCGAGCAGTCCTAAACTACCCGGTTCTCAGTATCAGCGATCCGGAACCAGGTATTCGTAAAGCGTTTCGGGATCTGAAGACAAATTTACAGGCCAGTGATCGAATGAGTATTTACGTAGTTGGTGACGACTTCCGCGGTTCCACTCAAAGTTTTTTAGTCAAACTCGACCGACTCAACCCCAAAATGCCTGCCACACAGAGAAGAGCGGTCTCAATCAGCGGCATAGGTTTTCCCACTTCGAGAGACCCCTTCCAACTTGGAGCGTTGCAGGGCAATGCACGCTTTGCCAATATCATGCGCGAAATCGCCGAGGCTCATGATGGGGTACTCATATTGAAGCCGAGAATTTGATTGATCGAAAATGGTGCGGGTAGACGGAATCGAACCGACGACCTCTGCGTGGAAGGCAGATGTTTTACCTCTAAACTATACCCGCAAGATCAGGAGCTCTATAAATGTTCAGTTCAAAACTGATGGGTCAAGTCAGGAATTTAAGTTACTTTAACAAACTTGCTGCGAGTGAATAATATTTTGCACAGACCCCACCCTACCCTAGTACCTAAGTTTGTTAAATCTCCGGGTTCATTGAGTAGGTTCCCATATGGGATGCACTCGCTAGAATGTGGCCTTTCATCGTCTCCAACGCATCTTGACCGGTGAACGCGCCCTTGAGCCCCAGCGTTTCGACATTAAGTGCAAAAACCTCAAAGTAGTAACGATGCACAATGCTATCATTCCATGGCGGACAGGGACCGTCGTAGCCACCGTAGGTGCCCTCCATTTCTGAGTCTCCCGCGAACCATCCCGTATAATCGTTCTTGCCGACCACACCGTGTTGAGTTTTCCCAACCTCCTTGCCTCTCGGCGTGATGCCTTTGCAAACTGCACCCTCATCCAAACCGGAAACGTCAGCAGAAATATCGACAAGAACCCAATGAAAGAAGTTCACGCGAGGCAGATCTGCAGGAACTACCTTACCTTCCTGGTTCACGTCCTCCCCTGACGAAGGAACGTCCGGGTCGTGACAAATGATCGCGAAGGATCGCGTACCCGCAGGGGTGCCAGACCACCGAATGGCAGGACTCAAGTTATCACTTGGAGCAAAAGGACTATCGGTTCCCGGTCGACCAAAAGCAAACTTGGCCGGAATAGCCGCACCGTGAGCCCATGAATCAATGTGTATGGTAAATTGTTTGCTCATTGCCTACTTTTCTTTATATCGAATACTACCTGCTACTTTGTTAATATCATGTGTAGAAGCGGCTTCTACTTTAAACCAACAAAGTAATGATACTGAACACTATGACAAGCTCAGATAGCAGATCATGATATATAAAAAGGGTTCTTCGCTATTTTTAGTGGAAGAGTAACTATTTTACTCAATCCGCAAAAGTAGCACAATTCCGATACGCACCTTTGTCCAAAGGTAGCGCTGCACCGTCCCCGGTGCGCACATGCGTGGTGTTTGACGGAGTCCGGATTTCAATAAGATGCCCCGTGCGGCGCGAGACGCGCCTGCGCTACC
>CAZTSB010000028.1:0-10631 GCA_964616435.1 uncultured Puniceicoccaceae bacterium
TGGTAAAGAGGTAGTGCAGGTGCGTCCTCGCACCGCATCGAATGTTCGGATGCTTTGGCTCACACGACGCTGGTGCGCACCGAGACGGTGCGGCGCTACCCAATGCACAATCTGTTCAAATAATTTTAGGCTTAGCTATAAGTAGCTATCAACTCAAGCCAGTGATAACATATTCAACCATTGGTTCTGGATCGAGCACATTGCATTCAGGCAAACGTTTGCCGAGCATCGCATTGAACCAATCGCGTGCCTCTGGGTCACCGTGCGTCAGTACAATTGTGTCTGCCTGGCTTTTTACAGCATAATCGACCAGTTCGTTGCGCTCGGCGTGACCACTCAGGTCGAACTGATCAATGGAGGCGCGAATTGGCGAACGGTAGTCGAGGGCTTCAAAAAAGAAGCTGTCTTTTGTCTGCTCTTTGAGGAGTTTTCCACCGGGTGTGTCCGGATCGCAGTAGCCGACGAAGCAAATGCCGTTCTGTTCATGCGGGAGCAGGGATGCGGCACATTTGTAGGAGGGGGTATGTTCGACCATCATGCCGCTGCTCACGATGTAAATTCCCTGGTGGGGCAAGTTGCGCCCGGGCCGCATCGTGGGATCCAGTGCCTTTATTCGGAGCTTTTTCATCATCTTGACACTGAAGTCGACCAGTTGCGTGTGTTCGTGAATTTTGTGAAAGTATTTACAAATATCCATGCCGAGACCTGCGGCATAGATAGGCGCCTGATGAATCCGCTTTCTCAGTCTTGCTTCGTAAATGATCTTGAATAGTTCCTGCATGCGTCCAAGTGCAAACACGGGTATCAGGCAACTGCCTCCACGATTCAGAATGGTGTTGATCTGGTCAATCAGACGTGTGACTTCGCCTTTGCGGGTAAAGTCAGGTGCGCGTTCGGTGGCTCCTCGAGTCGTTTCCAGAACCAGGGTATCTATTTTCCCCTCCGGTAAATTTGCTCCGGGAAGCGTACGTTGTGGTTCAAAAAGCACATCGCCGGTAAAAACGATGCGTCGTTCTTTGTGAACGATCTCAACAGCGGATGCGCCGACAATGTGACCGGAACTGTGCAGTGTGATGTCGATCTTTTCGTCGCCTTTGATATAGGTTTCGCTGCGTCCAAAGCGTTGAGCAGTCAGTTGTTTACTAAGGGCGATCACATCGCGGTGAACAAAGAGCGGATATTCATTTATTGCGTGCTCCTCACGCTGACGCTTCATGACATTGATTGAGTTGCGCAGCATGCGCGGAGCCAGTTCTATATTTGGGATGGCTGTGATGACTGTAGCATCCGGATTCTGCGCTGCAATGACGGGCAAGGAGCCCAGATGATCCAAGTGGCAGTGTGTAAGTACGATAATATCCAATTCGACATTCTGGATAGCTTGAAAATCGGGCATCGCGGCATAACCAAGTTCCTTTGGATTAAGGCCTGCATCGATAAGGACATTAAAACAGCCAAGCTGGAAATAAATGGAGTTAGAGCCGATGCCACTGCGGCGGTTCAGGTCAATAAGTTTCATCAATTTAGGAATTCATGCTCTGCATCTTCCTTGAGTTTATCTGGCTCGTGGAAGTAAACCAAACGATCCAGCATGACGCGCAGGCCTTTTATTGTTTTACTGGTTTGACTCATAATCAGATGGACAGGTTATTTTATATTAGTTTCTACCGACTGTATTAGATTTGACAAAATTACAACTTAGTATCGCAACATATGCAAAAAGCCTTTCATTTTTGAGCAAACTTTGATCTATGAGCGACTTTCTTAAGCACGAATGCGGCATAGCGCTGGTCCGCCTGTTGAAGCCCTTGGGCTATTACCAGGAAAAATACGGCACGCCCTTGTATGGATTTAATCAGTTGTTTCTCCTGATGGAGAAGCAGCATAATCGGGGCCAGGATGGCGCCGGTATTGGTTGCGTGAAGCTGGAGGTTGCTCCCGGGCAACCCTATCTCGCGCGCGAACGAAGCATCGAAACCAATCCGCTGTCCTGTATTTTTGAGAGATTGCTCAAAGATTATTACAAGAAAGTGGACGGCGGCGCTATTCACCCTGAATTCACTAATACCGTGAAGCAAAACTTTGATTTTGGTGGCGAAGTGCTATTGGGGCATTTACGTTACGGGACCTCCGGCGTGTACTCGATCTTAAATTGCCATCCTTTTGTCCGTCGGTCCAACTGGCCGACGAAGAATCTGCTGCTAGCCGGGAATTTCACGATTACCAACGAAAAAGAGATTAACAAAAATCTCATCAATCGCGGGCAACATCCGATCTTTGGCACTGATACGCAGGCAGTTCTTGAGGAAATCGGTTTTCATCTGGATGAAGCACATGATGCCATTTATCACAAGATGCGTGATCAGGGCATTGAAGGTAGAGAAATTCCAAAGATCATCAGCCAGGAGCTAGACCCGATCCGAGTGCTGAAAGAAGCTGCGACGGATTGGGACGGCGGTTATGCGATTGCCGGTCTCATCGGCAACGGGGATTCCTTTGTTATGCGCGATCCACAGGGAATTAGGCCCTGTTTTTATTTTCAGAATGACGAAGTGGTTGCGGTTGCCTCCGAACGTGTGGCGTTAATGACTATTTTTGATCAGCCGATAGAAGCTGTTAAAGAACTCGAGCCCGGCGCTGCAATGGTGATCAAAAACGACGGTAAAATCTATTCTGAACGGTTCACCGATGTACGTCCGGTAACTCCCTGTGCCTTTGAACGTATTTACTTCTCCCGAGGCAATGATGCAAATATCTATCGTGAGCGTAAAGCACTGGGCGGCGCCTTAATGGGGCAAGTAATCAAAAGCATTGATAATGATCTTGCAAACAGCGTCTTCAGCTTTGTGCCGAATACTGCCGAAACAGCCTATTACGGCCTACTGGAAGCATTGCGTTCCTATGGCAGGATGGAAGTGAAAAAGGCGCTCTTGAAAGCACATGCCGAAGGCACTCTGGATGAGGCTCTGATTGAACAGATAATCTTGGAAAACTGGCCCAAAGGGGAGAAAATTGCCCACAAGGATATAAAACTGCGCACATTTATCTCTCAGGAAAAAGGCCGCGCCCAACTGGTCTCGCATGTGTACGATATTACTTATGGCATCGTAAAACCCGAAGACTGCCTTGTATGTATCGACGACTCCATTGTCCGCGGCACAACTTTGAAAGAGTCGATCCTGAAGATGCTGAGCCGCACAAATCCCCGCAAGATCGTCATTGCCTCGACCGCGCCGCAGATTCGTTACCCTGACTGCTATGGGATTGATATGTCAGAATTGGGTAAATTCATTGCTTTTAAAGCTGCGGTACAATTGATCAAAGGCGAAGGCCAATCCGAATTGCTAAAAGAAGTTTATCGCGATTGCCTGGCGCAGGCAAATCTACCGGCGGACAAACAGGTAAATCATGTAAAGCGATTATACGATCGATACACTGACGAGCAGATTTCCAAAAAAATCGCCGAATTGGTCTATCCCAAAGATGTAAATTGGCAGGGCGAACTGGAAATCTTGTTTCTAACGGTCGAAAAAATGCGTGCTGCATTACCCGAGAACAACGGTGACTGGTACTTTACCGGTAATTATCCAACTCCGGGAGGTTATGCCACTTTAAATCAAGCATACATTAATTACTTTGAGGACAAAAAAGGACGTTCGTATTGAACACTAAATAGTTAGAGGGTATCATCCATTGCCCAACCCGAAGGCGATATCACCGATGACAACGATCTGGAGTTTTCCGCCCACCTAGCCAAGCTCTGGGAGACAAAATATATCCCAAAAACCGTCTTATCTATTCATTAACTAATTTTTCGTAAAAATCATAAGTATCCTTGAGCATTCTTTTACGATCAAAATTTCTTAATGCCCGCTCATGACCTGCAACCCCCATGTTGATAGCACTTTCTTCGTCCGAAAGTAAATTGATTACAGCTTCACACAGTGCTGCCGGATTCTTTCTGGGGACTAAGATTCCGGTTTTATGATCTTCAACAATCTCAGGGATGCCACTAAAATTTGTGGCAACAATGGGCTTCGATAATGCCATGGCTTCAATAAGAACATATGGTAACGCTTCTAATGATATTGACGGTAGAACAATTAAATCTGAAGCAGCCATAATATTCAATATATCACGTCTGAAACCCATAAAGTGAACAACCTTGCTAATTTTGAGCTTTTGAGCGAGTTCTTCCAACTCGTCTTTCAATTCACCCTTCCCAACACAAACAAACTGTATTCCACTCAATGATTGTTGAATTTTGGGTATTGCTTCAAATAAATACTTGTGGCCTTTCATAACATGAAGCCGTGCAGGCACACAAATCAGATGTCTGCAATCATCGATTTTTAATTCTGATAAAACCTTTTGTCTTTCTTTTTTAGGGTCTATGTCGATTCTTTCCAGATCAATACCATTATAAATAACATTGATATTATTTCCCTTTAAACTTACTCGTTTTTTCCATGCCGTTTTAACTCCATTTGAAACAGCGATTGCTGAATGCATACAACGGGTACTAATATATTCAATCAAACGTCGCACCCAATCCATCTTTTCTTTATCATAGGATGGCTCTACATGATACGTTCCTGTAATTCTATAAACGCCTGCCAAACGAGCAGCAATCACAGGCGGTTCGCATCCCGTATCATTGAAGTGCAAAACCTTCACTACGTTATTTTGAAATATCTTTTTTAACCGCAATATATCCTTAACGGTTCCTAAAAACAATTTGAGAGAAGATGGCAAAAACCTCAACCAACTTTTTTTAGCACTCTGAGGTTCTTTTATTTCCTGTTCATGCTCAACTGCACAACTATCCGTCTCTTTATCAGTTTCTTTATCGATATAGATAACATCAAGATTTCCTAAAGAGGCCCCTTCATCTATCTCCTTCAAAAGTGGGTGTTTTCGATTACAAAATAACAAAACATGGTACTTCTTCCTATCCACATGTTTTATTACATCCCTGAGATAAACCTCAGATCCGCCAAGTTGGTTTGTAACTGAATAGTACCCTATTTTTATTTTACTCATACAGATCCTATACTCTATTGATTTAAACTTTCAGCAGCTAACAAAATTTTAACTTGTTTATACTCAACTAACTTGGATTTATGCTCAACGAGCTACCAGCATTTTATAAACTTCGAATTTTTCGAATACATCTGCTGCCAGACTTCCTCGTTTTCAATTTTGTTTGCTTTAAGTCAAGAAGAATACCGATTTTCAACTTCATTTCTTATATGCTCGGAGGAATCAAATTATCCTTATCACCTTTATCTCCGTGATCATCTGGTGCTCAGTGAGAGCAAATAGCGTATTCTCAGCAATTCAAAATCCAAAATTTGGTTACGGCTTTGTCGCCCTGTGTCCTTCGTGCTCTCTGTGGTAAAAAAGAGTCTGCTTATGTCCGATCAAAAGCCCTCAAGAACTTTTCTCTTCCGACCATTCAACGTTCGAAGTTCGATGTTCAAACTCTGCCTACCCCTGGATGTAAATAACAACGTAATAGCTGGTTCCCTTGCGCCACACGTAAAAGCGATTTGCCCCCGGCCTCAAAAGTTCCGCAATATCCTCCGGCTTGGTTACCATACGACCGTTCACTTCCAAAATTATCATTCCGGATGTCATTATGTTGCCGTAAGGTGATCCTACAGCCACATCGCTAATGACCACACCGTTCAAGCCGTCGGGTATGGACCACTTACCGCGCATTTCTTCATCCGGAACCTCCAGCAATATCCCGTCGAGAATGTCACGATTTGCATTCTCACCCGGAAGCGGCCCGTTGAGACTGCCAAGAACTACTGGAAGATTCAACTTCTCGCCCTGACGAATCAATGTAACAGTGACCTCACTGCCCGGACGCATTTGCGAAATGACCAGCCGCAGTTGCTGCGCGGACTCAACCTCCATACCATCTATCTGAATGATCACATCGCCGTGTCGGATACCTCCCCGATCTGCCGGAGAACCGGGCTGCACCTGGTTGACAAGTGCACCGCGCGTCGACTCCAGATTAAAGGCTTCGACCAGATCAGCGGTCAGATTATCCGGCACCAGACCCAGCAAACCACGCGGAACTTCACCAGTCTCAATCAGGTTCTTGGCAACATTCAATGCCATGTTCGTGGGGATCGCAAAACCGATACCGATGCTCCCGCCCGAGCCGGAAACAATAGCCGTATTGATTCCGACCAACCGTCCGGCAGCATCAATCAACGCCCCGCCCGAGTTGCCCAGATTGATCGCCGCATCAGTCTGAATAAAGTTTTCATAGGCGCCCGGCCCTAGAATGCCGGATGAGTCGCGGCCCAATGCCGACACAATTCCCTGTGTGGCCGTCAGGCCAACATCCAGTGGATTTCCAATAGCAAATACGACATCGCCAACACGTAACTTGGAACTGTCCGCAATTGTAATCGCCGGCAGGGCCACTTCCGACTCGATCTTCAGCACCGCTACATCCGTTTTTTCATCCCTCCCAACAAGCGTTGCGACATACTCGGTATCATTACTCAAACGCACACGAATCTCATCCGCAGCCTGTCCGCGCTGCACCTGTATCACATGATTATTGGTAATAATGTAACCGTCTTCGGAAATAATAACCCCTGAACCGACGCCAACACGTTCCAGACGTTCCTCACCCTGAGGAATAGCGCGGGGCATAGAATATCCAAACTGACGCAATAAATCCTGAATACCACGCGGAGCACGCTCATAGTATGAGGGCCTTACAATCCGCGAAGTGTAAACAGCAACGACGGAAGGCGTCGCACGATTCAGGACATCCGCATACGAAACGCGCGGAGTGTTCTCAATGTCCGTTATTGTCCTTGAGTCTTCGACGATGCTCAGTCCGGCTTTCTCATCTGCCGCAAACAGGCAAATAGTTATCAGGCAACTGCAGAAGAAGAAACTATAGGCACATTTCATAATAATAAGTTTTCAGTTATCGGGACAGGATTGGAATAGTCAGGTTCCGAGCGTTTTCGAAGATCGAAACAACATGTATATGAAAACGGTTTTCAACGATTCACCTTACTTCTTTATTAATACCCGGTAAAAGCGGCCCCAATCAAAGTTCATCGGAAAAGCGAAAGAGCAATTCGTCCGGACGTGCATAACCGAGCCGCTCGCGGGCAACACGCTCCAGGAAATCCGGATCATCCATAAGACTCAGGTACATCTCCTTATACTCAACTTCTTTTCTGGCTTGTATGAGCTTTTCTTCGATTCTAAGTTCTCGCTCTTTGAAGTTTTCATATTCACGATGGGTCTGCAAAATGAAGCTACTAAAAAATATAACCAGCACCAACAACGCTCCAATAAGCACCGTTATAATAACACGTCCTCTGTCTTGCAAAAAATTCAGCATATGAAACTGAAAAGAAGAACATTTTGACTTATTTGAAAAGTGTAATTTCTAATTAATCTCCCGCAAGCTTTCACTCTTTATGTATCAGGACTACTTTGGATTTTCGGAAATGCCTTTCCATGTCACCCCCAACCCGCGTTTCCTGTTTTTAAGCCCGACCCATCAGGAAGCAATCCAGCACCTGCGTTATGGTATCGAAAACAAAAAAGGCTTTATCGTACTGACCGGAGAAGTCGGCTGTGGTAAAACGACGCTTTGCCGCCAGCTGCTGGAGGACCTTGAAGCCAACGAAAAATACGAAACCGCACTCCTGCTAAACCCCAGAGTCTCCGAAACACAACTCCTCAGAGGCATCATGAAAGAACTGGGTGAAGAAGACAGAGCCCGCGCCAAAAGCGATCTTCTAGACACAATGAACGACATTCTTCTAGAACGCATTCATCAGGGCCAGGAGATTGTACTCATCATTGATGAAGCGCAAAACCTGTCCTTTGAAGTCATGGAAATGCTCCGGATGCTCTCAAACCTGGAGACCTATGACCAAAAACTACTCCAGATTGTCCTTATGGGACAACCCGAACTAAAAGCCAAACTCAAGGAAAAGCGATTGCGCCAATTACGCCAACGCGTCCTGGTCCACTATAATCTGAAAAGGCTCAATAAAACAGAAGTCCGGCTGTATATCACACATCGGCTAAGCATGGCAGGCAGCAACGGAAATCCTCCATTTACCCAGCGAGCAATCAATACAATCGCTCGAAACAGCCACGGGATACCACGCATCATCAACAACATATGCGACAAGGCGCTGCTCGCATCTTTCATCCGCAACGGAATAAACGTAAACTGGTGGGACGTAAGAAGAGCCCTACAAGACATAGAAAGGATGTCCAGTTGATCTACGACATTTATCCGATGCTCCTTTAACTGGTAACCTTTAAAATAATTTTCGATCCCAAAGACCTATGAGTTTAATCAACGAAGCACTTCGCAAAGCTCAAAATCAACGCACACAGTCTCCCGGATTGGGCTCCGGCACAGAAAATCAAGCAATCGGCTATGCTGAAAGCCCGCGTCGAATCGGTCTTATGATAGGACTCGGCATGAGTATTGTAATTCTGATCGGACTGGTCACGGGACTCACCATTTTGCTTCTCAGCAAAAGCGGGCCTCAAATCGTTCAAGAGCCAGCGGCTGCCGAGCCATTGAAACTCGCTACTGAAACAACCGCCCAGGCAGCCATTCCTGAATCCGCAACGGAGACAGAATCTGTCAATAAATTACCGACACCTCCCCTCCCGGTACAAACGCCCGCAACAATTGAAAAACCCGTAACAGTCATCCCGGAACCCAGCCAGGAAATCACCGACTGGATTGCCCAATCCACAATCAGCGGAGTCCGAATCACCAATAGCAGCAGTAAAGTAATCTTAAACAACAAAGCATTCATGCCGGATGAAACAGTTAACATGAGTCTAGGGATCAAGATTTTAACAATCGAGCCTGAACGCATAATCCTCATCGATTCCAACGGTGTAGAATACGTCAAACTATTCTGATCCTTTTACGCTTTATTCGCTACAGGATATGAATATTTCGAAGCTTGTTTCGTTCGAAAATTTCAAATCTTCAATCCTTAATTCGTCAGTTGGACTCGGTTGAGTTTTCTAAGCTGCCGGTACACGGGGATTTACACAGATAGTACAGAACGTCAAAATGGCGACTCGGCTTGATTGCTTAAGCGTCTCACTATTAGAAGCTAATTCTTAATTCCCAATTCTTCATTGTCGATTCAAGAATTAAAGAATCTCAAAGCTAGAGACAGAAGGCGGCTAAGAAAAGAAAAACGCCTATCGAGCCAGTTCGATAAATTCGTCAACACTCAATCCGGATGCGCGGATCAAACTGCGTAAAGTTCCCTTGGCTACTTCCTTGTGGTCCGGAACGGACAATGTGGCCATGCTACCATCTTTGACCATGACGATGTGACTGCCCCGCTGACGTGCTTTCTCCCAGCCGTCACGCTCAAAGGCTTTGACAACCGCCTTGCCGCTTAAATTCGGAAGTGTCGGCATCTCAAACAGCGACTTCGACTTGCCTGGTCTCCACCGTTAAAGGCATTCCGCGTTCGGAACGCACTTCAAGGCAAAGTGCTATTGCTTCACGGATATTGCCTAAAGCTTCTTCACGACTTTCGCCCTGGCTCACACAACCGGGAATCGAAGGGCACTCAGACACCCACACGCCGTCTTCGTCACGATCTAATGTAACTGTAAAATACATGTGAATTATCTTTGGTACTATTTTGAGTTTTTGCAATCCTACCCTTTATCTTCTTTCAATTTGGCTGGATGTGTCCAAGAATGTAGACTTCTAAATGATTACCCTTTTCTAACCCTTGACCCTTTTCTAACCCTCGTGGGTTCAATTCCGATTGATTTTCCTAAAAGTCAGTGCGATCTGAACACATTAGTTAGATAGTCTATGCAGGCTCTCATCGTTTCTGCTTCGGTATGGATTAGGTCGGCAACTCCCTTAAATCATTCGTTGGCAACATGTCTCCATCACAGGACATCAGCAATCGGCTCAAAGCCGAGATTCGGCAGCAAGCTTGTTGCCCTTTGTCCAGATGCATTAACTTGGATTTCTTTTTATTGGTCATTACCTTCTCAAAATTTATTCAAAAACCATACTATCGTAGGGTGTTCTGTCAAACCTTAAGATCATATGGTGTTTGGATGGATTCGTCACTTGTAAAACTAGGTGAAAGACTTCGGACTTTGAGAGCTATGCATAAACTTACTCAGGAAGAATTTGCCCAAATTGCAGGCATCGGGTACAAGTTTTACCAGCAAATTGAGACGGCCAATAAAAAAGAAATCTGGCTTTCTACGATTGAACGTCTGGCGGCCGCGTACAACCTTGAAGCTTGGCAACTTCTAGCCCCTAATCTTCCGGAAGATTCAAAGCTTACAAAAAAAGCTCCTAGTAGTCGGGTTCACCGTAAATAAGGAATTGTAAAATCGCCACCTTTCAGAGTTTTCAGGGCAACTAAAAGGGGGCAACTAAAAGGGGTCAAACGTAGGGGCAACTAAAAGGGGTCAAACGTAGAATTTAAATATTTTAGTTTTGTACTTCTCTTATTAAGTTAGTTACACGAGAGGGATGGCCCATATTCAAACGTTTGGCTATCCATCCATTACCTGCAGTTGTTTGAGTACGAAGCTGTTTAGCGATCTCT
>CAZTSB010000029.1:0-47153 GCA_964616435.1 uncultured Puniceicoccaceae bacterium
CACCGTCTCGGTGCGCACCAGCGTCGTGTGAGTCAGAGCATCCGAGCATTCGATGCGGTGCGAGGACGCACCTGCCCTACCTCTTTTACCAAAGAAAGGACATCATTTGAGTGTAAAAGTAATTCCAAGTTTAGCTATAAACCTCGCAGACTTTGAACTATCAAACTTCGAACGTTGATCTTAATTCGTTTGTACCGCATCCGTCAACGCACTCCGCAACTCTGGTTCCAGTGCGGTGGTGTTGAGCCATTCAAGAGCTTCTTCAGGTTGTGTAGTGGCCCATGTTTGAACGGAACGGGTCAGGGTTTCAACGCGTTGATCGGGATCGGTAATGTTGTTGCTCCAGGTGGTAGCCGCTTCGGGGTCGAATTCTTTAATTGTCGCAACAAAGCCAGCGATGGCTGCGTCACGTTGAGGTCCGGGTGGAGTTTCATTAAGCTGGGCGGATGCGGCGACGGAATCGGTGCGACTCCATTCTTCAAAGATAGTTTGCAAGTTTTCGGTTTTGTTTAGCGAATCTTCCGGAGCAAGTTCGGTCTGCCATTTTAGGGCTTCTGCAGGATCTTCCTGTGCGAGTGTGCGAACGTAAGCATCCACCGAGCCGGGCGCTTCGTGGGCTTCGGTTACTGCACGAAGCAATTGTTCGGCTTCTTCGGGGTCAGCTTCTGCGTAGTATTGTATGCTTTGGTTGAAAAGTTCCATGTCGTCGTTGAATGCGGCTTCGGAAAATGCCCAGATCGCGGCCGCATTAGGATCGATGCTTGCCCAGGATTCGACTAGCTCTCTGGCGGTATCACTGCGCAAGCTTCCAGCGGGCAACTGGCTGACCCACAGGGAAGCACCTTCAGGATTCTGACTGACCCAATTCGCTGCCAGTGTTTTTGCTGCTTTGAGTTTGCTGCCATCGTTGACCATGCCGTCAATCCACTTGCCGGCAGCTTCAGGATCCTGCTGACTCCAGAGTTCGATTCCGGAGTGAAATGTTTCCAAACGTGCCAGCCCCTGCGCGTTGGACTCTAGCCAGAGCAGGGCATTTTCAGCATCTTCGGCAGCCCACAGGGCAACGATTTCCAGCATGCCGCGCAGGCGATCCTTGCCGGATGCTTCGGTCTGGAGCCATGTCATTGCAGCTTCGGGATCTTCATGGGCCCGACGGCGTGCTTCGGCGAGAAAGGGGTCTTCATCTTCCGTAATGGATGGTTTGACTTCCATGGTTTCAACATCCGGCGGCAGGATATTTTGCTCACCAACTTCAATGGTTTCTTCCGGTTCAGATGTTTCTGTTTCAAGTGCCTCTGTGGTTGACGGGGCACGGTTAACCAGTTCCCAGGCTTCCCGGAAGCGATCCCATTTTTCACGGGCAGGTTCGAGATAGGGCAATGCCGCGAGTGTGAACAGGCTAAAGAAGGCAAGTACGAGTGCAATGCGACCAATCCATTTCATAGTAAACTAACTGAGATTGAAGAAGCCTTTCGTGTTTTCAGTTGTGCGAGCGCTGAGTTCTTCGAGTTCGATTCCCAGAGAGTCGGCGCATTGCTGAGCGATATATATCAATAGTGCAGGTTCATTGGATTTGCCGCGATGGGGTTCGGGTGTGAGGTAAGGGCAATCGGTTTCCAGCATCAAACGTTCGACTCCCTGTGATTTTAAAGCTTCACGAACATCAGCGGCATTTTTGTAAGTAACGATTCCAGTGAATGACGCACGGCCACCGCGCTGATTGATCCGAGCGACCTCATCGGGACCGTACGAAAAACAATGGAACACGACTTTGTTCCAATCGACCTCGGACTCGTCAATCATTCGCACACTGTCTTCGAAGGCATTACGACTATGGATGATGACCGGACAGTCCAGTTCGCCGGCCAGCGATAGTTGTTGTCGGAACGCTTTTTCCTGGTGGATCATCACTTCGCCGGCCTGAACCGGGTCTTTGGGAAGATGGAAGTAGTCGAGTCCGATTTCGCCCAGTGCAACCGGTGCATGCGGGGGCATGAAGAATGTGGAAATCTGATTGATTACTTCGGCCCAATCCGCATCTACATAGCAGGGATGCAGGCCGATTGTGTAATCGATACGGCCGATATGGTTTGCGTGCATTTCGCGGTAGGGAACCCAGTCCTTAGGTGAGGTACCGACGGTGATCAGACGATACACTCCAGCCTCAGCGGCACGGTTTAACACCGATTCCAGTTCGCCTTTGTTTTTGAATCCTAGTAAGTGGCAGTGACTGTCGATGAGTTCCATGAGTGAAAATTTGTCTGAAAGTTTAATTACTCACATTTTGGAGTTCAAAATCAACATAAATGCCATAGGCGGATTCAAACTTCTGCCGAATCTAAGGTTTAAAAGGCGATTTTAAATTTGCTTTGTAGCTTTACCACTATGTATATTCACAATTTGTCAGAAATAAAACGGTAACACGCAATTTTTGTAAGCTTTATTCAAACTCATAAATTATGTCTGTAAGACTCTACATAGGAAACCTCTCTTTTCACGCTACGGGTGAGGATCTCAATGAGATTTTCTCAAATTGTGGTGAAGTCGAAGAAGCAACCATTATTACTCGTTCAGGTAGTGACCGTTCGCGGGGGTTTGGATTTGTAACCATGAAAGATCAGACCGGGGCCGATGAAGCGATTCGTCAATTGCATGGTCAGGAAGTCGCCGGGCGGGAAATGTCAGTGAATATTGCCAAAGAACGAAGGCATGGCTAGTTTTCAATGATTTTCGTTTTCTATAACGACATTTCTTGTAGTCAAAATCATCGAATTTTTCAAAGGCACTTTCAAAAAGGGTTGTCCCAAATCCAACCTATACCGCTGAGTTCAAAATGGGTCGTCTGCCGTGGATGCTCACATTATTAAACCATATTCAATCCGGTCCACCAATTTACGAATTCCAGGTTTACAATCAAGTGCAAGTTTGCATCCTCCGTAATTGCAATGAACCGCGTCTACATCAAAACCTATGGGTGCCAAATGAACGAGAGAGACTCCGAAGCGGTCGCTGCAATGCTTCGGGACAAAGGGTATGCCATCGTTCAGGAAGAGCAGGAAGCAGATGTTGTGCTACTAAATACCTGCAGCGTACGTGACCAGGCAGAACAAAAGGCCATCGGCAAAGCCGGCTATCTGACCAAGCGCAAACGCGACAATCCCAACTTCATCCTCGGTGTCATGGGCTGCATGGCTCAAAATCGTGGTGCTGCGCTGCTGGATCGCTTGCCCGATCTGGACCTCATTGTCGGCACACAGAAGTTTCATCATGTCCCGGATCATCTGGACAATATGATCGCGACGCTGAAAGGGCAAGGACCTCGCCCGAGTTCCATCATTGATCTCGAAGAAGAAAAAGATTCTCAAAATACCATCAAGGCTCACATCAGTGAAAAGCGTCAGGTAACTGCTTTTGTCAGTATCATGCAGGGCTGTAATATGAAGTGCAGCTATTGCATCGTGCCCAAAACACGTGGCGCCGAGCGTGCCCGCCCGATGGAGGATATCGTCGAAGAAGTTGAGCAGCTTGCTGCAAAGGGGACTCGTGAAGTCACGCTACTGGGCCAGATCGTAAATCACTATGGTATTCGGGAGTTTCCATTTGTAGATAAAAAAAGCCCCTTTGTACAACTCATTGAGCGCGTCCATGAAATCGAAGGGATCGAGCGGATTCGATTCACTAGCCCACATCCGGTCGGTTTCAAGCAGGACCTGATCGATTGTTACGGCAGGCTTCCGAAGCTGGTCGAATACATTCACTTTCCAATGCAAAGCGGCAGCAATCGTATACTCAAAGCCATGCGCCGCCCGTACACCATTGAGAAATTCAAACGTATCATAGCCGACCTGCGAAAGGTACGTCCGGACATTTACATCTCTACTGACGTCATCGTTGGCTTTCCCGGAGAGACGGAAGATGATTTTGAACTCACACGAAAAGCCTTCGAAGAAATCGGTTTCGACATGGCCTATATTTTCAAATACAGCGTACGGCCTGACACAACTGCAGAACCACTCGGCGATCCAATCTCCAAAGACATCAAAGAAGAGCGCAACCAAATCCTTCTCAAGCTGCTGAGTCAGCAATCACTCGCTCGCAACGAAACATTGGTCGGCAAGGTCGAAGACGTCCTCTTTGAAGGCCCGGCTAAAAAGGGAGAAGATATGTTTTTGGGCCGTACACGAGGTAACCGCGTCGTGCTAGTCAAAGCAAGTCCGCGGTTAATCGGCCAAATCGTGCCGGTGCGTTTTAATCGAGTCACGGCTAGCACACTTTTTGGCGAGTTGGTTCTTGAAGGGGTCGAGTCGGAAGCAATTTGAAGTTTCAAATTTGAGATTTCAAATTCCAAAGCATCTGTGCCCATTTGTAGCTTAAAAAATAGAATTTTGTTCAACTCACGAATTGAGGTTTAACCATTTGCTTCTTCAAATGTCTTTAGCACGGAATCAATAGATCGGATTGCTTCTGCCGGAAAAAAACTGTTAATCCTATGAATGACTTGCTGAATGATCCCATCCGGACAGGAGGCGCCTCCGGTTATCAATATGCGTTTGGGTTTATCGTCCATTTCTAAAAATGGCCTTATTTCCTCATTATTTTCAGATTGGCTGCCAGAGTTCTGCGAAAATATGTGATGGTTAATTTTCTTCGCTGAGAGAATATTGGCTTCGGATTGAATAAAGTGAGCTTTTCTGCCGTAGCGTTTTTCGCAAACACGGTAAAGCTGGTAAGTGTTGGAGCTGTTTTTTCCGCCAACGACCAGTGCGGCATCAACAGGTTGTTCAATCGCTTTGTGAAGGGCATCTTGATTAACCTGGGTGGCATAACAGAGCGTATCGCCTTTTCCCTGTAGCCACAGATGGTCTGAGACCTTTGCTTCTCCGTAGTTCTGAAGGGTGAATTCGTGAAGAAACTCTATTATTTTAAGCGTTTCATTGCGAAGCAATGTTGTCTGGTTAACCACAGCAAGCTTCTGTAAATCTTTTTCCGGATCAAAGCCTTCTGAATACAAATCGGCAAAGGCTTCTTCGAACAGACGCTCTTTCTCGTCACCTTCGGCTCGGATCACTTCAACTAGTTTTTTGGCATGTTCCATGTTTCGTATCATTAATGCCGGGCCGTAACTGGAGCTGTTCGAAAAAGTAGCTTTTGTTTCTTCGTGCTCCGACTTGCCGTGAATGAGTATTGTGTAGCCTTCTCTTGCGTAGCGACGAGCCGCTTTCCATACTTTCTCAACCAGCATACAGGTTGCATCATTTTCGCGGATATCAATGCCTTTGCGAATTAAACGCGCTTTGTCCTCGTTGGTTGCACCAAACGCCGGGATGATGACAATGTCATCTGTTGTTAACTGGCTCCAATGTGTATCCGATTCTTTGGGATCAGCGCCAACACTTTTATCTGCTCGAAGTGGTTCTCCCTTGTCTGTTTGTAAATAGCGTATTCCGCGAGCAAGAAGATCTTTGTTAACAAAAGAGTTATGGATAAGTTCGCTGAGCATGAAGACGCGTTTGTCCGGATTCTCGGCAACAGTCTCGTACGCACGTTCGATCGCATTTTGCACGCCCAGACAAAATCCGAAATGGCTTGGAATTACGTAACTAACAGTCCCAAAATCCAGAACTGCCGGATCACTGGATGTCTTTTCCTTGATGCGGCGAGCCGCTTTTATTGCACGACATAATTTGCTTTGGTAAAGTTCTTGCGACTGTTCGTCAATGTAAACATTGGTATTGCGCTCTTTCAGTGTTCGAAAACGGTAAATATATTCGTTTTCACTGAGTTCGAGATAGGGTATTCGAGCCAAGTGGGGCTCAACCATTTCCAGGACATCTTTCAGTACCGGAGAAATTGTGTGCTTTCCCTTTAGAGCGCCATGTTGTATCTCATCGATACTGTAGTAGCGTCCGCTCTCGATTGTAGCATTCGACTGGTGTGCACAGTAAATAGCCGTTGCTATATTCGATCTGACTGAACGGGTCAAAAAATGAGCCTTACCCGGAAGTCCTACTGCTTCTTCGATCAAACTATCGAGATTTCTTTCATGATCGATTGTTGTTTCCACATACGTTGGTTCCAACGCACCGTTTTGATTCTTACGAACCAGCACACGATTGCGTCTATCGAATATAAGCAAAATTAGTTGATCGGTTGAGTTAACCATAGAATAGGTAAATCTGTTCATCTAACCCATTAGGTCAATCACGTGATTTTTTCCGGATCTAGATGGGTTTGAATTGCACCCATGGGAAATCGGCAACGCCTTTTCTGCTTGTATAAGACGGAAAAGGTTTACACTCGAATCCTAATTCCCAACTTCTTTCTCCTAACTTCTAACTCCTTTCTAATGCCAGACACACACTATAACTTTGACACCTGCCCGGATCGCAATGGCTACGGCTCCCTAAAATGGGATAAATACAAAAAGCGCGATATCCTGCCACTCTGGGTAGCTGATATGGATTTTACCAGTGCTCCGGAAATTCTTGCCGCAATGAAAGAGCGACTGAATCACGGCGTCTTCGGATATACCATTCCTCATGAAGAACCGGTTCAGGCAATTCTCAATTATCTGAAACGTCGGCATCATTATGAAGCAAGAGCGCCCTGGCTCGATTTTCTACCCGGACTGGTGCCAGCTATAAATCTGTGCTGCCACGCATTCACCTCAGTAGGCGATTCAGTGATGACGGCAACCCCCGTGTATCCACCCTTCCTTACCGCTCCAGACTACTCAAAACGCGAACTCATCACAGTGCCCCTTTGCCTCAATGAAACAGACCAGTGGACGCTTGACTTTGATGCGATGGAAGCGGCGATACAACCCAATACCCGAATGTTTATCCTGTGTAGTCCACACAATCCGGTAGGCCGTGTGTATACCAAACAGGAACTAATCCGCCTATGTGACTTTTGCGAAAAGCACGACCTTATACTTATTTCCGATGAAATTCACTGCGACCTCATTTTTGATGAGACAGCAAAACATATTGTGACATCCACCCTCAGCAAAGCCATTGCTGCACGCACCGTCACACTAATGGCGCCTAGCAAGACCTACAACCTGCCGGGCCTTGCTTTCGCTTTTTCAATCATCGAAAACGACAAACTGCGACTGCAATTTCGCAAAGCCATCCGCGGCATTATCACCGAAATGAATTGTTTCGGTTATGCTGCCGGCACTGCTGCCTACAACCATGGAGAACCCTGGCGGCAGGCCTTGATTAAATACCTGCGTGGTAACTACGAACTGATTTACCAATTCATCCGCGAACACATCCCGGGAATCACTTTTCGCCCAATGGAATCGACCTATCTCGCATGGTTTGACGTAAGCCGTCTGGAATTGGAAAACCCTGCACGCTTTTTTGAAGATCATGGCATCGGGCTATCCGACGGCACGCCCTTTGGCAGTCCGCAACACCTGCGCCTGAATTTCGGCTGCCCGCGAGATCGGTTACTTTACGCCCTCGAAAAAATGGCCTCTGCAATTCAGCTACGCTGAGCTTCAAAAATTGAACAGGAAAACATCAAACTCCTGTATGACTAATCTGACACTCAACGTTCAATCTGCGATTTTCTGTAAGTGTGCAGCACATGTTTGACAACTTCCGTGATTGAACGCCCTTCTGTTGAAATACATATACCGGCATTCATGTAACCCTGCTCACGGGCAGCAAATAACTCACGAATCCGCGACTCGGGATCATCCACGTCCAAAAGAGGCCGACTCTTGCTCCGCTGCGTACGACTTACGATGCTTCCAACAGACGCAAACAGGCAAATAACCACGCCTTTCGATTTTAGTCGTTCGGACATACCCTCCTGCACGACAAGACCTCCACCACAAGAAACAACACATCCCTCCACAGGATGCCCGGATTCAATAAATTCACGCTCATAACGACGAAAAACCGCCTCACCATCCTCTGCAAATATTTTAGGGATGGTCTTACCCACTCGCTTTTCAATGACTTCATCCGAATCGAAGAAAGAATAGTTTAACTCACGTGCCAGCCGGTATCCGACAGCGGACTTGCCGACACCCATAAAACCGACCAGATAAAGATTTGGCCTAGATTTCTGCTTTTTTCGATTCACAAAAAAATTCTGAGAAGGTGTACACCAGGGCGCGATACTAATCTTTCAACAGGGACAAATTCAATGCACCTATACGCTTGAAGCCATTCCGTTACGCTGCATATTTTATGTTTATGGATAATCACGTTGTTATAGTCAGCGTAAAGGGAGTCATGCCCACATCGAATGGTTGTGCCGTCTTTCTGGGAACAGATGAAAAGACGTTCGTCATTTACATGGATCGGTCCATCGGTAGCGCCATCCAACGAGCAGTCAACAATGAATCCGCACAACGCCCAATGACGCATGACCTGATGATGACTCTACTCGACGGACTGGACGCAACTGTCAAACGCGTGATTATTAACGATGTCCGGAACGGCACTTTTTTTGCAAGACTTATCGTTTCGATGGAAAATGAACTCGGCAAAAAGATTGTCGAAGTAGACGCACGCCCCAGCGATTCCATAATTCTGGCGCTAAACAGTAAAAAGCCGCTGTATGTCGCACAAAAAGTATTTGATGAAGTTGAGGATATGACAGAAATACTGGAAAAAATTCTCAATGAAAATGACTAACGAAAACACTGTATGTTAAGGCACATGTTTCCCCGACAGGTAGCTCTATGAACAAAACGTTGCTGCGCCCACTCCCGGATGCACTGATCCCTGGTCAACCCTGGTCTGCTCTGGCGCCCATGCAGGATGTCACCAATCTACCCTTCATGCAACTATTGGGTAAATACGGCCCGCCGGACTTGCTCTTTACCGAATTCTTTCGTGTTCACGGCCACTCGGCCCTGGACCAACCCATGATCGACTCGATTTGCAAACACGGCACAGGACGCCCTGTTTTCATCCAGTTGATCGGTGAAAATCCGCCTGATATCGAAAGAACAGTAAAAGAAATTGAAGAAAAACAGCTTCCGGTCGCCGGCATTGATCTGAACATGGGTTGTCCGGCTCCCAAGGTATATAAGAAAAATGTCGGTGGCGGTCTGTTGCGGGAACCGGAAAAAGTCGATGTAGTGCTCGGCTGCCTGCGCGCCGCGGTTAAAGGTCGATTTTCCGTAAAAATGCGCATCGGCTTCGATAGTGACGAACACTTCGAAGCACTTCTTAGCCTGATAGAAAAACACCGTGTTGACCTTTTTAGCCTTCACGCTCGGACTGTTAAAGAAGCCTATCGCAGCGAAGTACACTACGAATATATCAAACGTGCAGCTGCCCGCCTGTCCTGCCCGGTTCTGGCAAACGGCAACATCACATCCGTCGCCAAAGGGCAATGGGTACTCGACGAAACAAATAGCGCCGGTCTCATGATAGGCCGCTCCTGTATTCGCAATCCATGGATTTTTCGCCAGTTGCGTGAATACTTCGCGGGTACACCGGTATTTCGCCCCACACTCGCGGATGTACGCACTTACATTGAAGATCTCTTTCAGGCAACCGGACAGGAAGGCCGCGCAGAGTTGGGCCACATTAACCACATGAAAAAGTTCCTTAACTTTGTAGGGCTTGGGATTGATATTGACGGGCAATTTCTCCACGAAATGCGCCGCACCCGAACAAAAGATGAGCTTGACCGAGTCTGTGACCGGCATCTCATTGATAAAGGTCGCGCCAAAGAGTATTTCCCCGATGAACCAATCAAAGGACTTATTGCTCGACCCAACTGCGAAACACCGCAAGCTTGCTCACTTTAACCACCAATAGGAACCTTGTTGAATAAAATCATTTAAAATAGATTGCACATCATCATCGGGCTTGCCATCAACATAATTACTTAAACTAAAAATCGACACATTACTGATGAATATTCACGAATATCAGGCCAAACGTCTCCTCAAAGAATACGGTGTACCGGTCCCTCGCGGGTACGCTGCTCAGACAACCCACGAGATCGAGACCGCGCTCTCCCACCTCAGTGATGAGCAGATCATCGTCGTTAAAGCACAAATACACGCCGGTGGCCGTGGTAAAGGTACTTTCGTCGACGGCTATAAAGGTGGCGTCAAAGTGGTAAAAGACAGGGATGCCGCACTCGAAGCAGCCAACCACATGCTGGACAACACCCTTGTGACCGCACAAACCGGCCCCGAAGGACGCAAAGTACAGACACTCTATCTCACCGAAGGCTGCGAAATTGAACACGAATATTATCTGGCAATTGTACTCGACCGTGAAACCGCCCAATCCGTAATCATCGCCTCCACAGAAGGCGGAATGGATATTGAAGAAGTTGCCGAAAAAACACCCGAGAAAATTATTCGCGTGCAGGTTTCTCCAACCATGGGTCTACGCCACTTTCAATGCCGTCAGGTAGCTTTTGCGCTTGGCTTCGAAGGCCAGCAGGTCAAACAGTTTGCCCGCATTCTTACCGGTCTCTACAAACTGTTCTGGGAAAAGAACGCCATGCTGGTCGAGATCAATCCCCTCATCACAGACAAATCCGGCAACATCGTCGCGCTCGATGCGAAAGTCTCCTTTGACGGTAACTCCATCTTTCAACATCCTGATATTCAGCAACTCCGCGATCTTAACGAAGAAGACCCCAAGGAAATCGAAGCTTCGAAGCACAACCTCGCCTATATCACGCTCGACGGCAACATCGCCTGTATGGTAAACGGCGCCGGGCTGGCAATGGCAACCATGGACATTATTCAAAGTTACGGCGGCTCACCGGCAAATTTTCTCGATGTTGGTGGTGGCGCCAACGAAGATCAGGTCACCGCAGCATTTAAGATCATCCTCTCCGATCCAAACGTAAAAGGTATTCTGGTTAATATCTTTGGCGGCATCATGAAATGCGACGTGATCGCACGTGGTATCGTTGCAGCAGCTAAAAACGTAGAGATTAAAGTCCCTCTGGTGGTCCGCCTTGAAGGCACGAATGTCGAGGCTGGCAAAAAAATCCTCCGCGAAAGCGGCGTCGCTCTCACACCTGCTGATAGCCTCGATGACGCCGCCAAGATAATTGTCGAGCAAGTAGATGCAGTTGAGTAGAAACGGCTTCCAGCCGTTTCATGGCATTAACAAAGTAGGGATCAGTAGCAGAGGCCATCAGCCGTATAATTTACCGAAGTAAAATTAAGCTTCGTTATCCGATTAACTGCCGAATCATCCGCTGAGCCGTGCTTGCGTATCCGCCACCAAAGAGATTGGCATGGTTGAGAACATGGTAGAGATTGTAGAGAATCTTGCGCCGTTCATAACCTTCGGCAAGCGGCCATTCATCTTTATAGCCTTGATAGAACTCCGGTGAAAACCCTCCGAAAAACTCGCTGAATGCCATATCAGTTTCGCGGTCACCATAGTAACAGGCTGGGTCGTAAATCACCGGCTGTCCGTCGGATAGAAAACTTGCGTTTCCGGACCAAAGATCACCGTGCAGTAATGATGGCTCGGGAGCATGTCCTTTTAGGATGTCGCCGATGGAATCCAGCAATACAGTTGCCTGCTCAAAATGAAACCCATTCTGTCGAGCAAGTTTGAATTGAAACCCAAGCCTATGCTCACGGAAAAAGTCGACCCAATGGTCCGTCCATATATTATGCTGGGGCGTGCTGCCAATTGTATTTTCACGCTCCCAGCCAAAGCGTTCGGCCGTGTGCCGATGAAGCTTTGCCAGTTGACAGCCCATTTCTCGCCAATCACCGGTATTGCCAAAATCAAGCACTTCAAGGATCAAATATGATTTACCGCCGAAAGTTCCATAGTCAATCGGACAGGGCACACGGATCGTCCGAGTACTATGCATTGCTTCAAGGCCAGCAGCCTCCGCAATAAACATTTCCAGCTTTGCCGCGGTGTTCAGTTTAACAAAATAGTTTTTCGTTTTTCCAAAGACAATAACTGCATCGTTAATGCAACCGCCTCCACAAGTCTCAATTCGCTGAATTTCAAACGAAGAATCTGTTGCTGTTTCGATAGATTTCGCAATTTCAGATTCAAGTTCAGCTTGCATGGCTTTAATTTAAATTTGTCATAGCGATCTACACTACACACGTCTATGGATCACTCGGCAGAGGCAGATCGACTTCGACATCCTCATCATAATCGACACCCGACAGTTCAAAACCGAAGAGATTCAAGAAATTCTTTTGATAACCTGCATAGTCGCTCATCGCGTTTAAATTTTCAGTGGTAATCTCTTTCCAGATCTCCACGACTTTGGTCTGTATCTCCGGGTGCATCTCCAGATCGTCGATGCGAATGCGACCACTCTCGTCAAGCTGCAAATCACTCGCATACAGATGCTCATCAAAGAGACGTACCATTTGCTCGATGCAGTCTTCATGTGTCCCCGCTGCTTTCATCAGTTTGAACAGTATGGAGATATACAACGGTACTACCGGAATTGCTGAACTTGCCTGAGTGACCACTGCCTTGTTTACTGCGACGTACGCTTTGCAATCATACGCCTCCGAAATTGCAGCAGCAGCTCGCTCGACGTCTTTTTTTGCCTGACCGATTGTTCCGTTTTTGTAAATTGGCCAAGTGACTTCCGGGCCAATATACGAGTAGGCAACACTCTTTGCACCGGGCGCAAGTACACCGGCTTCATTCAGCGCTTTCATCCAGAGCTCCCAGTCTTCACCCCCCATTACCTTAACGGTGTGCTGAATTTCGTTTTCGGCGGCCGGCTCAATCTCAACGTCCTTTACTTCGTTGCGATCCGTATCAAGCGTCTGATTTTTAAAGGGCTCATTCCCTATCGGCTTAAGCACGGATTTATAGGTCTCTCCGGAAACCGGGTCTGTCCTCCGCGGAGATGCCAGACTGTAGACAACCAGATCAACCTGGCCCAGATCTTCTTTGATCCGGGCAATTGTCTGTTCTTTGATTTCCGCCGAAAATGCGTCGCCGTTGATGCTTTTTGCGTAAATACCTGCTTCCTGAGCCGCTTTCTCGAAGGCGGCCGAGTTGTACCAGCCAGCGCTGGCCGGCTTACCTTTTGTAGAGGGTCGTTCAAAGAAAATCCCCAGTGTGGCTGCATTGTAGCGAAATGCGGCCGTGATTCGCGATGAAAGCCCATAGCCCGTGGAGGCTCCAATCACGAGCACTTTCTTAGGACCGTCTGTTTTTTGATCGGATCGGGCGACTTCTATTTCTTCCCGCACTTTAGCCTCGCATCCTTTCGGATGGGCAGTGATGCATACAAATCCTCTGATACGTGGTTTAACGATCATTATTTAGCTAGAGATTTTAATTATTTTAGAATGCTTGTTACAAGAAGTAGGTCCTGTTTACCTTCTAGTTGCAGCAATCAACCTCGGCCAATATCATAGGCTTCGAATCCAATCTGCCGAAGCACATTAGAATCAACTAGGTTCCGCCCGTCGAAAAGAAAGGCTGGTTGATACATTTGATCGTGAATCTTTTTAAAGTCCAACTCTTTAAATTCATCCCATTCCGTGAGAATGAGCACTGCATGTGCATCCTTCGTCGCAGCATAAGCGTCTGCACAAACGGTTACAGAAGTGTCATCTTCCGAAAGTTGTAAGTCCTGACGAATATTTGCTTCGGATACTTCTGGATCGTAGATAGCAAGCTGAGCATATTCATCCAACAGGTATTTACAGACATAAATAGCAGCAGACTCTCGTGTATCATTCGTATCCTTTTTAAATGCAAAACCAAGTACAGCTATTTTTTTATCAGCAACTGTGTTAAACATTTTTGCGACAACACGTTTCGAAAACCGACGTTTCTGATAATCGTTCATTTCCACGACGCTATTCCAGTAAGCAGCTACCTCTGGCAATCCAAAATGTTCGCATAGGTAGACCAGATTAAGAATGTCTTTTTGAAAACAAGAACCCCCGAATCCAACCGATGAGCTCAAAAACTTTGGCCCGATTCGACTGTCAGTACCGATCGCATGTGCAACTTCCTCAACATTTGCTTCAGTAGCTTCGCAAAGTGCGGAAATCGAATTGATCGATGAAATACGCTGCGCGAGAAAGGCGTTGGCAGTGAGCTTCGAAAGTTCCGAAGACCAGACATTGGTAGTCAGTATTTTTTCGGAAGGTACCCAGTGTGCATAAACATCAACCAGCTTTTGAATAGCAGCATGTCCTTCAGGTGTTTGTTCACCTCCAATCAATACCCGATCCGGGTTTTCAAGATCAGTCATCGCTGTACCTTCAGCCAAAAACTCAGGATTGGACAATATCTGAAAATTGCGCCCCCTGGAATTTGCATCCAGAATACGTTTGATGGATTCTGCTGTGCGCACCGGTAAAGTCGATTTCTCAACCACTATTTTGTCGCTTTCTGCCACTTCAGCAATTTTACGTGCACACTTCTCAATATAACGTAGGTCGGCAGCACTTCCAGCCCCGACACCATAAGTTTTAGTCGGCGTATTAACACTTATAAAAATCATTTCCGATTCGCGGATCGATTTCTCAACATCGACTGAAAAAAACAGGTTTTTACCACGGCAGCTTTTAACGACATCATCCAGACCCGGTTCATAAACAGGCAATTTGTCTGAATTCCACGCATCAATACGTACCTGATTGATGTCGACAACAGTCACCTCATGATCTTTACACTTATGTGCAATCATGGCCATAGTAGGCCCACCAACATATCCGGCTCCAATACAACAAATTTTCATATGTAGACTGGAGTACACCAAATAGAATGTCAGACAAGGCTATTTTTCAACAAAACAACATTTCTGCGGCATCTTTCGCCATGCGCCCTAAATCATACGAACATTCCTCCCCGGCAATTCTAAGTTGGCTTAAAGCACCTAGAGCAGGCGAGGTAAAAACCCGGCTGGCTCAAAGTATTGGTCCGGAAGCGGCGCTAAAGGTCTACCGGGTACTGGTGGAGCGGCAACTCAGTGAACTGCCTCCAGGGCATCCTCTTGAAATCCACTATACACCCACCGATGCACTTGACGAAATGCGTGCATGGCTCGGTGATGAGTACGCTTTTCATGCACAGTGTGAGGGCGGACTGGGCATTCGCCTGGAACGTGCAGTGGCAGATGCTTTTAAGCGAGGCGCTCAATCAGTAATCTGTATCGGCGGTGACTGTCCGAAATTAAATCGTGTTCATCTGGAACAGACTGCTGCCGCTTTGCAAAGTGACTACGATATTGTTTTTGGCCCCAGTGAAGACGGAGGCTACTATCTCATTGGTCTCAATGCCCACTATCCTGAAGTGTTTCAGGACATACCCTGGAGCACACAAGCCACACTTGAAACCTCTTTGAAAAAATCGTCCACTCTGAATCTTCGTGTAAAGCTGCTCGAAACACTTTATGACATCGACGAAATTGCCACGCTAAATAAAGCGATCCACCAAGGCTTGCTCCCTGGTAAATTGAACGTCCATCCACAAAAACCAATGATTTAACTCCGGATATTTTTGTGCGCAACTGGACTACAATTATCTACGCAGTCTGCGAATAAGCTCAGCCCATCTCGAAAACGACCGCAGTCGTATTATCTTTGCCATCGGTCTGCACAGCTTCGTTGACCAGATGCTTCGCCAGACTTCCTTCTGAGACTGTTTTTCCATTACGAATGATGCGTTCCATGCCGCTGTTGAACAGACCTTCCACCAGACCGTCCGTGCAAATCAGGAAACAATCGCCCGGCTCGTATCCAATCGCGCCAAACTGCGGCTGAAGATTCTGATTTTTACCACCAAGCACCTGTTGCAGCGCATTGCGCCCACTGTGATTACGCGCCTGATATTCCGTCAGCTGTCCGTTCCGATACTGCCAGCCGACATGTGTATGATCGTGACTTACCTGGGTGATCGTGCCACTTTTAGGCAGATAATAGATGCGACTGTCGCCAACATGACCAAAGTAAACCCAGTCCGGCCGCACCCAGCAAAGACTAAGCGTGGCTCCCATGCCCTTAAGCTCTTCGTAGCTATTACTCATCTGCGTGAGTTCCGCATGAATTTCATGAAACAGTTGATCCAGCAAGTCCTGAAATCCTATCTGTATCCCGGATGCTGCACTGCGAAAGCTCTTCGGCAGCAAGCGTGTGATTTTGTCGACGGCGACCTGGCTGGCAAAGTCGCCAGCATTCGCCCCTCCCATGCCGTCACTGACCGCAAAAACAAAGTCGCTGTTTCGGATATCCGCCTGACCGTATTTCCCAAGTCGCCTGATGCCTTCCTGATCCATTGCCAAGGCCAGAAAACTGTCCTGATTATTTTTCCGAAAGCGGCCAACATCTGTCTGCGCAGACCAGTTTACGTTCAAGCTTCCGATTTTATCTAATTCCGACATTCTCAATTTTCTGTTTACTCTGAATACGCATCACGATTTGGATGTGACTCCATTTTCGGTGACGGTGGATACCCCGGCGCCAGGATCGTCGCAAACTCAAAATCGATAATACAAAACCGCCCCAGCCGATCATCGTAGGTAATGTTCCGCACCTCTGCATCGTCGTGGCGCACACCGTACTGTTCCAATTCTGCAAAAAGCCGCTTCCTCTTACCTTCACTGACATGCTCGACACGCGAACCGCAGTTACTGGTCACCATATAGAGTTTATCATCATCTTTATCCAAAATCTTCGGGACAAAGTGACAGTCGTTCTTCTGCAAAAAATCCAGCACGCGTACCTCATTCTCATAGCGTTCCCTGGCCTGAGGCCCTTTAAAGGTTTTATGTACCCGGCCATCGTAGCCGATGTGCACGATGGCCCTCGCTGTATTTTTTGCTTCCTGCATGTTGCACTATCAGCCAATTACAGATGATTTTGCAAGCACGCGTACAATTGTATTTGCTGTGACACCAATCATTTTATCAATCGCGGGAAAAAAACTTGCGATGCACCCAACGAATTACATTGTGGATGGTTTTTCCATGCTAAAAACAGTTCGGCAGGATCACATGCATTCAGAACTAATTCATTGGACATTCAACTACAATCTCTACTCTAAAACTTATGGCTAAAATCAAATTAGAATATCTCTGGCTCGACGGTTACACTCCAGTTGCGAACATACGTGGCAAAACTTGTATCAAAGAGGGTGACCCGGACACATGGTCGCTTGAAGACTGCCCTATGTGGGGCTTTGACGGCAGTTCCACTCAACAGGCTGAAGGCAGCAGTTCCGACTGCATGCTCAAGCCGGTTGCATGTTTCCCGGACAGCACACGCAAAAATGCATTTCTAGTAATGTGTGAGGTAATGATGCCGGACGGCGTTACCCCGCACCCCTCCAATTCACGTGCCACCATCGCAGACGATCCAGGCCTTTGGATAGGACTGGAGCAGGAGTACTTCTTCATGCAGGACGGTCGCGCACTTGGTTGGCCGTTTGATGGCTATCCCAGCCCGCAGGGTGAATACTATTGCGGCGCCGGTTACTCCTCGGTAGGAGATGTAGCACGTGCGATTGTTGAGGAACATCTGGACATCTGCTTGGATGCCGGGATCAACCATGAAGGAATCAACGCCGAAGTGGCCAAAGGCCAGTGGGAATTCCAGATTTTCGGTAAGGGTGCGTACAACGCTTGCGACCAAATGTGGGTTGCCCGCTACATACTGCAGCGCGTCTGCGAAAAATATGGCATTGATGTCGAATTTCACTGCAAACCTTATCTGGGCGACTGGAATGGTTCAGGCATGCACTGTAACTTCTCAACTGATTACATGCGTGAAACCGGCGGCAAAGAGTATTTCCTCAAGCTTATGGACAAGTTCGAAGCTTACAAAGACGAACACATCGCCGCCTATGGGCCAGACAACCACTTGCGTCTCACCGGCCTGCACGAAACACAGTCCATTGACAAGTTCTCCTGGGGTGTGGCTGACCGCGGAGCTTCCATCCGCGTACCGCACAGCTTCGTCAAAGACGACGCGTACAAAGGCTATCTTGAAGACCGCCGGCCAAATGCACAAGGTGACCCATACAAGATTGTCTCCCGCATCTCAAAGACAATTGCCGAAGTCGAGCAATCTAAAAAGTAAATTGTACTAGAAAAGCATTGGCAGTTTCAGGCTTTTCGGTCGATTAGTGCTGCCCCGGCAGCAAACAAGATACACCTTCAGTGCTATTAGCATTGAAGGTGTACTGTTATTGTAACGGACGGTTCAGTTCGAAGGTGATCTTCAAAATATCGGTTATGGTTCTGTGTGCTTGGGTTATCCTGCGCATGGCATGCCTGAAATGGTCCAAGCCATATTTGAATATGCTTTTAGCCAAACTGCCGAATTCGGGTTAAAAGATCCTAAACTGGTGGACCTGTATTTGCCTATATCCGATTTTAAAGGGGTAAAATCCGTCATAAGTTGTCTTTGATAATCTGCAGGAATTCCGGTAGCACGGTCTTCACTTTGGCAGAGCCGATGCCCTTTATTTCAAGAGCCGACTCTTCGTCTTGAGGCTTTTGGTTGGCAAGGTCGACCAGTACGGAATTTGGAAAAATGGTAAAGGTCGGTCTGCCGGACTCAGCAGCCATTCTTGCTCGCAGTCCTACGAGCAAGCCGTAGAGGCGGTGGTCGAGTATGGATGATTCGGTTCCTTTAGATTTAGGGTGTTTGCCTGAGTCTGAAGTTTTCTGTCGAGTTGCTCCGGCGGTACGTTCAGGCAGTTCCAGATCAATCTGTTCGGCGGCTCGCATTACTCGTGCGCCCTTCTCAGTGAGTTTGAGCAGTGGATACTCGGACTCAACAATGACTTGTAATAGTCCGGCGTGTTCGAGACTTTTAAAAAGGGCATCGACATAGGCGCGACCTTCCACTTTCAGGATGCCATAAGTCGAGAGTTGATCTAGGCCGCTGTTACGGATTCCTGCATTTTGACTACCGAGCAGGCACTGAATAATTTTACGTTTGCCGAAACGGGGAGCCCATTTATCAGGGCCAATTTTGCGACTCATGCGTGCGACGCCGCTGAGCGCCTTTTGAACAATAGTAAATTCGTCTTTGCTGAGCGCACGCGCAGCCTGGTTTTTTACCTGCTTACAGTTGTCGCAGCGACCACAGCGATCGCTGTTTTTTTCGCCGAAGTAGTCCAGTATCCATCTTTGACGGCAGCTTTCAGTGTAGGCAAACTCGATAACTGCTTTAAGGCGTTCATTATCGCGGGCAGCTTTACGGTCAAGGGCAGCTTTATCAATTGGCAGACTGCTACCGCTTTGTCCCAGTTCTCGTATTCGCGTACCTCGAATGCGCTGGCCGGGGATGTCAAACCGTTCGATCCAGCTGTGTCGCGTCAGTATGGAAAGTGAAGTACTTATGGCCATTGGATTGACTTTGCGGCCAATTAGTTCGCAAAGATCATCAATGGAGCGATGAACCTCATGATTTTGATCACTTTCGGCGCACAGTAAATCGAATACCTCAGCAATCAATTCCTTTCCGGGATTGGCGCCTTCGATAAAGAAATCCTGCACACGTTTATCAGCATAGGAAAAGAGCATTTGACAGACTGCAGAATTTCCGTCGCGTCCGGCACGTCCGCTTTCTTGATAGTATGCTTCGACGCTGCCAGGCATTTCATAATGGCAGACAAAGCGGATATCCGGTCGGTCAATTCCCATACCAAAGGCATTGGTGGCGACAACGATATTTGCTTCGCTGCTAATGAAAGACTCCTGAGCCATCGTACGTTCACTGTCCGAGAGGCCACCGTGATAGCGGATTACAGGGCTAGTCAAATGCTCGATCTTTTCGGCTACTGAATCGACCGATTTTCTTGTCGCACAGTAAATAATCCCGGTTCCGTATTGTTGAATCAATGCTTGAAGCGCGTCCAGTTTATCACTTTCGGAGCGAATCTGCCGGACTCGAAAGCTCAAGTTTTTTCGAGCAAATCCGGCTACAAATTCAGCCGGAGCCTGCATTCCAAGGTGATGTTTGATATCCTGTTGAACGTCTGGCGTAGCCGTTGCTGTCAATGCGATACAGGTCGGATTTCCCAACGCTTTGCGGGCGTCACCAAGACGCATATAGTCGGGACGGAAATCATGTCCCCACTGTGAGAGGCAGTGAGCTTCATCAATTGCAAACAGATTTATTTCGTCTTTTGGCAGTGCGTTCAGGAAGGATTTGGAGCGAAAGCGTTCCGGTGCTACATAGACGAGTTTAAGACTGCGATTTCGCATCGCATCCAGGGTCGCCCTCTGTTGCTCCAGGGTCTGGGAACTGTTTAGCAGCCCCGCAGGCAAGCCACGTGCCTGAAGCGCATCGACTTGATCTTTCATCAGGGCGATCAGCGGAGAGACGACGAGAGTAACGCCTGGCAACAGGAGCGCGGGCAATTGAAAACAAAGACTTTTACCACCACCGGTCGGCATTACGACGAGGGTATCTTTTTGCGCGAGCACTGCACGTATGACAGCCTCCTGAGGCGCGCGAAATGTGGTCATACCAAAGTACTGTTGCAATGCAGTTTCAGGTTCCATTACCTTAAAGACTGTTCGAATATTTGTTTCCGTGGTTACTATGCCCTTTGCTGACTCCTCTATCGGCCCTATCCTCAATATTACTGGCAGAACTGCTCAACTTTGAATGGGCAGGTTCAAGCCTGGTCAAGCTACCGGTAGAGGTCTCCCCGGATAAGTTGATACGCTTTCCCAACACAACCGCGTCATTTACGTATCTGGTCTGACCTGATGGGCTTCGCGATCCTTGGCTCGCCCGCCCGCCGTCTGCGCCTCCTATAACGTTTTTGTTCATCTGCTTGTCGGATTGATACACACGGCTTCCCAACAAAACCTCACGATTTTGCAGTCGTGCTTCTCTAGTGATTGAGTTGTTATTCGGGTCTCTCACAATGGACTTTCACCTTATTAGTTTTATCAACATACCGGGCATACTAAGTCAAAGTTTAACCCAAATGATACCTTCGGCTGAGGCTTTGAGTGGCCATATTAAGTAGTTTTGAGTTGAAAAATGACTTTATCAATTCGGTTGTTTTCTTGAACGGAATGCAAAGTTCTTGTGACTGGGTATTTCGTGGCGATATTCCCTAAATGAAGTTATTTAAGTAGCAGGTAGAGTGTTTTTTCCTTGCTCAATATTGTAGTGAGTGACTGATTGTAAACCTAAGAAAAATTTACCCATCTCCTTCATCAATATGCTCAAATCGAAGAAAAAAGGCTTATTTGTCGACATTTCTGAGTTTTCAATTCTTGCAGTACGAACCTCTGGCTATGAAGCACCTATTGTCATCGAAGAAATTGCCGAGTTTCCTATCGAAAAAGATCATAATCCGAAAGATGTGCGTGCTTTTTTGGAAGAACTGGTGGATATAAAAGGAGGTAATTATATTGCTAATTGTGGAATCTATCCTGCAGAGCGTTTCATTTGCTATCATGAGGTGGAGTCAGGTGTCCGGCTCAAAAATCAAAGTATATTGAAAAAACTGCTCCAATTCGAATTGGATATAGATCCGGAAACAAACAGTATCTCAATCTTAAATGCGCACGATGGTTCCTCATTTGATCCGACAAGAAATGCGACAAACAAACTCATTTTTTGTGGCGCGCCTGTGGCAACATTGCAGAAAGAGCAGGATCAAATTCTTTCGTATGGCCTGTTGCCGGGAAGCATGGAAATGTCTTCCATTGCAACGCTCGGTGGTTTGTGCAGTTACATTCGGATGAACAAATTTGAGTCTTCTGTAATGTATATTGAACTGACATCTGGCAGTATGCACATCTTTATCCTCAATAAAGGTAATGTTGATATGATCCGCTCCCTCGAATTTGGTCTGGATAGTATTTTCCCCATTTTAAAAAGTGAGTTGGGCTTGAAAGATGAAACATCTGCAAGAAATTTATTTCGCACCAATACTTTTGATGTTACTGAAATCGGCCGTAAACTCTTGCAAAAAGTTTTAAAGGAGTTGCAGGCGGTTGCCGGGCACTACGAAGTTCAAACCGGATTGAATATAGATAGATTTTTTACCAGCCTATTGCCAAGGAAGTTGTGCTGGATTCCTAACACGATTTCGGGTGTGCTCGGCATAGATTCGGTAGATGTTAAATTGGAACCATGGATGCAAAGCCTTGGAATAGAAACCTCGGATAATATCGACTTATCGACGCGTGGCCCCCGTTGGCTAGGTATGTTTAGTCTGATGGCTGAATTTAATTCAATGGATAAAGCTGAGCTATGAGTAAACAAAGTGATATGCAACCCAACTGGCATCCGAACTTCAGGATTGAATCTACCTTACCGGACACCCGGGCTATTCATACGAACTTTATTTTAAAAACAGTCGTGTACACGGCTATTTTGATAGTAGCTATATTTGTGTTGCAGCGTGAATATCAGGCTTATCTGTTGAGCCAAAGGATCAGTGGGCTTGAGCAGCAGATTCAAAGTGCAGATTCGGCAGATCGCTTAAGATTGGATAAAAGTCAACAATTCAGCAAATTAGCATCCAATGTGAGAGAATTGCAGCGTTTTTTCAGAGCACCTCTGGTCGCTCATGAGTCCATTGCCGAACTAGCATTGATTAAGCCTGAAGGAGTGACATTCACCCGTCTTATTTTGGCTGAATCTGTTGTTCAGGTTAAGCGCGGTAGGAATTCGACATCAAAGGTTACCTTCAATTTGAGTATATCCGGAGACGTGCAGGATTTGCCCGTACTTACCCAGTTTAAACGTGAATTGGAAGAATCTCAGTTGCTGAATCCATCTGGTTACACAATCAGCATCGAGGAAACTATTCAACAACGCGATCCGGATACTGGGATAATTCCTTTTAAACTTTCAGTGCCACTAAAACCTGCTGAGAATAAATCCACTAGCAAAAAGAAGGTAAAATGAGTCAAGTCATTGAAAACTTAAAGAGAAATCCATCGCTTCTGGTCGGGATTGTGATCCTGATTGTCTGTGGCGGGATTGGTGCCTTACGTGCCAATCAGCTTTTGAAGTTGTCGGATCAGGAAGCAGAATTGAGCGCCAAGCTGGATAAAATTAAGTTGAACATCAAGCACTCTGCAAATATTGAAAAGGATATTCAGAAATTGAATGAGTTGGTAGGGACTATTGATAAACGCTTGTTTGTTGGCGAAGAACGTTCGACCAATATTGATTTCTTCTATTCTTTTGAAGAGCAGTTGGATATCATAATTTCAGAAGTGAAGCAGTTAGAGGCAAGTAGTGTCCGGTTTTCAAAAAATGGACCCGATGAGTTAAAGCTTTATTCTGTCGTGGATTATGATGTAACCGTTAGTGGTTCTTTTCACGAAATTTTACGATTTCTTTATGAAGTCCATAGAATCGAATCAATTATGCGAGTATCAAATTTTCAGATTGATGTCACTGGGGACAGAAGTGATGAATCCGGTAAACTGCTGGCAAAAGTTCGTGTTTCCGTACTCGCCACAAAATAGCTTTGTTTGCATATGAAAAAATCTCTGCTTCATGTAATAATGTTTGTCCTGGCAGTTTACCTGACGGCTTCCGTTAATAATCAATCTGAGATTAAACTGAAGGCAGGCAAAGACCAGGTACTTCCCACTAAACTGCGTACATCTATCCTGGAAGTTGCAGAAGTCTCCTTAAATCGTTCCGATGAGGCGTTTGTTGCGGCCTTAGAAAACGTTAATAATCCTTACCCTGTTAAAGACACTATTGAGAAACCTGTTGAAAGTGTTATAATCGAGACAGTTTATGACGATGAAACGATTCTCAAATTGATCCAGATGAATTTCGCACCTCAAGTTCGTGGTACCTTAGCCAGGGGTGATGTTTATTACTTACAACTTAGCGGAGGTGGTCTGTTAAAAGAGGGCGCCAGTTTTCCTGTGGGAATTCCTCAGATTGAAGGTGAATCATTCACGGTAACTGTTTTGGAAATTACGCCTGATGGTTATATCTTAAAGATGAATGACGTTATTCGAAAGGTTACTTTTGAGCAATCATCAGGAATAATTAAAAAAACTCAGGAATAATTAAGAATTTTTGGAAATAAGTGTAGACATTTGCTTCTTCTTTGCATTAATGTCCTTAATTGTATATATAATTAAATCATAAAAATAATATCATGAAAACACGTAATACAATTGTTTTACTATTCTCAGCGCCGTTAGCGCTTTTTGCACAGTCAAGTTCTGTCAATACATCAATCGATTCAGTTTACTCAACAAAAGTGAATATTGCCGATGTTTCTGCCGAAACTAAATCACTCGATATAAAAACACCCAAAATTCCAACGGTTAAAGAAAGTGCTTTACCTGATCAATCTGAAGTAGTTTTGGATTTACCGGGGCAAGGCACAGATCCGGGCGAAGCCTCCATGGAAGACGAAGAGACCATCTCAGTTGATTTTCCGGATGAAGATGTTCGTACGATTTTGCGTAGTGTTGCCGATCTGTACGATCTGAATCTTGTGATACCAGATAGTCTACAGGGACGCACTTCAGTGAAATTGAATAATATTACCTGGAGTCAGGTGTTTGAGGTAGTGCTCGAGCCCTTAAAGTATACTTTTATCGAAGACCGCAACATTATCCGCATTAAAAGCATCGAAGAACTTACCATTGAGCCGGTTGATACGCGTATCTTTGTTGCCAATTACGCTCGTGCAGAAGAACTGAAAGCTTCGGTTGAGCAACTTGTAGATCCGACAGCGGGTGGTCATATTCAGGTCGATGTGCGTAGCAATGCCCTGGTTATTAAAGAACGGCCCTCACGTATGGGTAAAATCAATGAAGTGATTAAAAGCCTTGATCAGCCTACAGAACAAGTGATGATTGAATCTAAGTTTATTGAAGTATCGGATACAGATGTAGATAACATTGGCATCAACTGGACTTCCCTGGATGGTTATAGTGTTTCTGCAGGACCTTTTGATAGAGTCTACGAGCGTTCGCGTGGTGGTGCTTCAACAGTAGAAAACTTTACATCACGGTTAGATACAGCATTGTTCTCAGCAGATGAATTTAGTATTTTGCTGAGTGCTCTTGAAACTAAGAACGACATTGAATTGGTTTCGAATCCAACGGTTGTGGCACTAAATAATACAACTGCAAAAATAGCGATTGGTGAACGCTATCCTTTGCCTCAATATGCCTTTAATGCACAGACAGGTGAACGGCAGCTCACTGGATTTGAGTACATCGACATAGGTATCAATCTGGATGTTGTTCCTTCTGTAAACGATGCGGGATTTATCAATTTGGATATCATACCAGAAGTCTCAGCAATAGGTGAACTCGTAGATATTGAAGGTACTGAAATACCAAGAATTAACAGCCGTCGTACCGAAGCAAATGTTACTTTGAAAGATGGACATACTCTTGCAATTGGTGGCCTCAGTTCAGAAGATACTACCAATAACTCAACTAAAGTGCCTTTGTTGGGTGACATACCTCTAGTCGGTAAACTTTTCAGAGGTAAATCTGACACAACGACTACTCGTAACTTGATTATCTTCATCACGGCTAAAACGCTTGATCCAGATGGCAGTGACTACCGCGACGTTGTCGATCCGCGCGTTTTCAACGAAATGAACCTCACTCCTAGTGACTTGCCCGGCTATGAAGTACCTGCAAAAGATCTCCAAGTACTTAAGGAGATGGAAGAGCTACGTACTGAATCTAAGCACGAAAAGGAAATTGAATCAGTTCAAGACGAAATCGATTTGATTAAAGAAGCCAAATTAGAGGAGAAACTTAAAAAAGAGAAAAAGTCCTCTAAAAAGGATTCTGATAAGTCAGAAGCAAACGAATAATCTTCTAATTTGAATTTTCCAAGAACACAAAGCGTCATGAGACAAGTTCTCATGACGCTTTTTAATTTGCTAAAAGGTTGTTTTAGGCTCTCCACACAAAATTACACAGGATAGTACAGGACGCCAAAATGGCGACTCGGCTTGATTGCTTAAGCGCCTGACTATATACCGATCCCAGTATTCGCGCATCCGGAAGTGTTTCCCAGGAACGCCGAGCCCCAACTCGGCCTCTTCCAAGTGATAAATTGCAGTAGTCCGATCTGATCACAATGTAGCAGGTACCACGGAAATACAATACTTTGGCGAGGTGCGCTGTGCCGAGCTGGGGCTCGGCGTTCCCGGGGATGGGTTTCATGCAGCTAACTCCAGCTTTGGGAAACTGAAGAAGAAGTCCCGGTAACTTAACTTTTGTCCGGTGGTGTGATTGCCGTGTAAGGATAAAGGACTGCGAAATCTCTCGAAGTGAAGGGATCACTATCCATTGACTAAGTTTTTAAATCCATACTTATATCTAGGGTACTTTCGTCTTAGCTGAAGCTAAGACTTGGAATCGGTTAAAACTATTCTAACGCTTTGATTTCATCTGTCGTTTCATGAATAAAATAATTGTAGTAAATGCACACAAAAATGGGCATCACCCCTTCTATCTTTCTCTGATAATCAAAAGCTTAATCTTGTATTCTCGTGTTACCGTTCTAGGGGAATTAACCGATAGTATCTGCAATTACCTTAATCGTCATACTATAGCGCCTTCATCGGTCAAATGGGTCAAACCGAATGGAAGCAGTGTAGCTGATTGCTACGCTCAGTCATTATCTGTTGCCAAAGAGGAAGCCGCCTCTGCTGTTTTTTACACATACTTAGATTCCTTTCTAGAACACATTTTATCAGAAAAAAGTTTGATTGACCATGAAGTTACCGGCATTTGGTTTCACCCTCATGCTCTTGACCATAAATATAGATGGATTCCGGGGTTTGATAAGCGTATCAGGTACAGAAAGCTGATACATAGTCGGCTTAGAACCAATAAGTCTACGACGAATATCCAAAGGATTTTTTTTCTGGATACCAATGCTCCCAATAGACTGGCAAAACTAAACAAGGATATCACTGGCATGGTATTGCCGGACCCCGGTGAATCAACTCCAACTATGGATAAGGCGACTGCGAGAAAGTATTTTAAGCTTCCCGGCGAAGAAAAAACCATCTTTCTTCACATAGGAACTTCTGAGAACCGTAAGGGCCTTTCAGATACCATTAAGGCTTTTCATTTAGGGCTGTCAGATAGTCAATTTCGGGAACGTGCATTTCTGCTGCGGGTAGGCATGAACAATAAGTTGCCTTCACGAGACCGCACCAAGTTACTTGAACTCGTCAAAAGTGGAAATGCTGCTCTTACGGAAAAATTTGTATCCGAAAGTGATTTTATTGAATACTTTTCGGCAGCAGATGTTGTGTTGATTCCTTACCGAAAATTTCGATTTTCATCCGGAATATTAGTGAATGCGCTGAATGCCGGACGCCCGGTGCTGGCGAGTGACTATGGAATGATCGGCAAAACTATAAAAAAATCTGCGGCAGGAAATTGTTTTAAAGATTGTTCCGTTTCAAGTTTATCGAAAGCAATGGTTGATCAATGTCGTGTTGCTCCAAAGTCTACATCTAGAATAGACACCTTCAAAGAGCAAAAGAATTTCATTAATCTAATTACCAAATCATTCCAAGGCTTGGAAATTTCTCCATAATCCTTAAGTCGGTAATGAAGAATTAGGAATTAGCTTCTAATCGTCAGGCGCTTATACCAAATCTAAAAAGGTTGAGCTTTTTACGTAGAAGCGGCTTCCAGCCACTTAGTTTGTTATGGACCAGCGGCAAGATGCCGCTGCAACATTCGCTCAAACCTTTTTGGATTTGGTATAATTAAGGATCAATGGATTGGTACAGTAACGAACCACCGCTAGACGGGATCTGGCAACCACCCACAGGCAAGTTTCCAAAACCTACCTGCATCATTTTGTAAAGATACGTCGTATTTGTTCAAAAGATACGTTGAAAGTGTCCAAAAGATACGTTGAAAGTGTTGAAAAGATACGTTGAAAGTTTTCGACAGATACGTTGAAAGTTTTCGACAGATACGTTGAAAGTTTTCGACAGATACGTTGTAAGTTTGCAACAAATACAATGCGTTCACAGTCATCTCATAGAATTCTCCGTAAGTGATTCACCGCAGAGTCCGCGGGTGTAATTCAAATTTGTAGCAACATGTCGAATAAAAAAGGTAGGCGCGTCCTCGCGCCGCACGAATGTTCAAACGCGTTGGCTTACACGACGCAGATGCGCACCGGGGACGGTGCTGCGCCACCCTGCTACATATTTGAATTGTACCCAGAGAACGCAGAAAAATTTCGAAAATCTGCCTCAATAAGATTCACGGAATCAACGAAGGGTTAAGCCGAATTTTGCAAGCTTTGAGCGTCAGCGTATCCCAGAAAGTTTCTTTCAATCAACTGTTTACGGAATACACTACAACAAATCTTGAACTTAATAGCTCCAAGCGTTTGACATTCAACGACTTTTAACTGGACACTAGTGATACTTAATAACACTTATCTTCATTCGTTAAGGTGAAACATGATAAAAAAGCTTAAAGAAATTCTGTCGGTTCACAAATGGATTTACTACATTGTTAAAAAAAACGTTACACTCGCTGAGTTAAAGGGAGGTAGGCTTTTATTTTCACAGTTTGGTGAAGATATACTGTTGGAGTCTTTTTTCGGTAAAAAAAAGAAGGACGGATTTTATGTAGATGTTGGCGCTTTCAATCCAGTTAGAAATTCAAATACTTACCTATTTTATAAAAAGGGCTGGAGAGGTATCAATATCGAGGCAAATCCAAAGCATTTTAAACAGTTTCCTGCTGCACGACAGAGGGATATAAACCTTAATCTGGCGATTTCCGATACAAGATCTACAGTCGAGTTTACTTGTGATGGCTCTTTTTCGGGAATCCGAGATGAGAACTATTCGGCGAAGGACAGCAACCGCGCAACTGCAACCACTATAAACGTAGAGACTTATCCGCTTAAGGATATTTTAGAAAAGCATTTACCCAAGGGCACATCAATTGATTTCATGACAATCGATTGCGAAGGTCATGATGAAAAGGTGGTAAAGTCCAACGATTGGGAGCTATATCGGCCCAAGGTGGTACTTGTTGAGCAACATGGTGATAGTGTTCAGGGAGAGGTTTACAATCATTTGCAGAAATATGGATATAAGTTTTATTGTAGGGTTGGCCTAACACTAGCGTTTATCGCAGAAGAGGAATCACTTGGCTATGTCTCCTGACAGCCAACCCAGATTCTATAACGCAAAACTAATCTACAAAAGTGTTTTATGAAACCATCTTCATTGTGATATGAATACCGCTGTACTATTTATCATTTTTAATCGCCAGGACCTTGCTTGCGTCGTTTTTGAGAAAATCCGTGAAGCACAACCGAAACGGTTATACATTGCTGCTGATGGACCTCGTAAGGATCGTACCGATGAACCAGAAAAATGCGAGTTAACCAGAAAATCGATTTTGGATATGATTGACTGGGATTGTGAACTTAAGTGTAAGTTTGAAGAGCAAAATTTTGGCTGTGGATTAGCAATTTCATCGGCTATTGACTGGTTTTTTAATTTTGAAGAAGAGGGTATTATATTAGAGGATGATTGCCTGCCGAATTCGACGTTCTTTAGGTTCTGCGAAGAAATGCTTTCTTTATACCGAACGAATAAAAGGGTTCGGATGATAACAGGAACAAATTTTAGGGTAAGTGACGTAGCAACGAATACCTATAGTTTTTCTTCCTGTTTTTCGATTTGGGGATGGGCTACTTGGAGGCATGAATGGAATTTATACGATAAAACAATGAAATCTTGGAAACAAACCCGGGAAGATGGGTCTTTTCAGGATTTATTCTCTGATCGAAGAATTTATCGTTACTGGCGAAGTATCTTTGATAAAGTTTATGATGGGGAGATAGACACTTGGGCCTATCAATGGGTTTACACTTGCTTAATCACCAAAGGGCTTTCGATTGTTCCAAGTATGAATCTTATTTCAAATCTTGGTTTTAGAGAGGATGCGACACATACAAGAAGTAAGAAAAGCCCTCGTGCTGCATTAAAAACGACAGAATTGGTTTTTCCTTTATTGCACCCATGCGAGGTAAAAGAAGACAAAGCTATGGATGAATTTATTTACAAGGAAATTTACAAAGTTTTTAAGAAGTACAGCTACCGCAAGCAGTTTAAACGTCATCTAAAAATACTAAGATGCAACGTAGCTGCTATTTTGAAATCAATAGCTAACAAAGTGAGATCATAGTTATCTGTTTTTTTTGAAAATTTGCTTAAAGAACTTGTTTATCCGTTTACTAAGTTTCGAACGTTCAATGTGTTTCATGTGTATGGTGTGGTCAGTGAATCCTGCATTAATGAAAGCGGGATTGATAAATAGCTTATAACCACGATCTTTGATTTGTTTATGCAAAGTTACATGTTCGCAAATCTCAGTTCCGTCCTCCAGAAGACCAACATAATGTGCGTTCTCCAATGCGTATCGCTTATAGATGGCTAATCCTCCAAATGCTGAATCTACTTCGATCCAGGGTGTATCTGGTTGAATAAAGAGCATTTTTGAGCTGATCCCATACGTTTTTGCAACTTCTTTGCTGAGTCCATGCTGCTGAAAGAATCGAACTTGTTGTCTGCAATCATTTGGACACCAGATCTTGTGTCTTAATGCCCAGATATCGTAGTAAGGGCCTTGTTGGTTGGCCGTACAAACAGCCCAGTCATCTCTGACAAAACAAGAGGCAATGGCTTCTCTCGAAATCAAGGTGTTAATGCCGTCAAGGTCGGCAACCATTACAAATTCTACATCCTGATACAATGGGTTTTCTTGCAGTTCTTTGAGGTAAGCATTTCTGCAATGGGCAATTCTTTCTGTGCGTGATTTAATCTTTTCTGCTAATGAACCTAAAGTTACATAACGAAAATTTTCGATCTCCGCCGCCAATTCATTCAGTTTAATCAAGGTATTATCCTCACTGTCCGATTCAATGACGAGCCAGTGGACTCGATTGAAATCAATGAGCGAAAACTGCAACTTTAAAATATCTGCTTTAATTCGATCTGCACAGTTTCGGGCAGCACCTACTACTAGAATCTCTTTTGTATCACGATTATTACTCATCTCTGACGATTCTTGAGACGCTCTTTCATTTGTAAATGATCCTCCCATGTCTTACTCAATCCGCGTCGATTGTATCGAACGTAAGTAGATAACCAGTTCCGCAAACGTTTATTCAAAAGGAAAGCCTTTTGTATGCGACTGATTTTTTTATCAGTAATCACATGAAGGCCCGAGTTAAGCATATAGTACTTACAGGATAGTTTATCAGCCAAGAGGGAAAGGGTCCGTTTTTGATAGAAGGTAATATGTTGCCCTCCTTCGAACGCATAGTACCACCAGTTTTTAGGAGGGACTTTTCCAGAAAATGTTAATGTGGAAAATATAATGGTCTTGCAACCGTACTTGTTGAAACAGTCCGATAGAAATTGCAAGGGATCTTCAATGTGTTCAAATACTTCGAAGGCAAACAAAGCTTTAGCCTCAAAGGAATTTTCCGGTTCAAAGGTTTGTGCAAATAGATTTGTGCAATATTTATCCGACGTGTAGCAATCAAAACCCTTATCTCTCATTAATCGAGTCAACAATCCATACCCACCAGCTACATCCAACAACTTTCCATCTTTGATCCCGAGTAAATGCAGAATGACCGGCAGGGTATTGCTATTTCGGATATTTCTTTCAACCAGCCCGACATCGGCGTCAGTGATTGCTTCCTGATAAGCTTCATCTAGCCAGTAGGGCTCTTCTGTTTTTAGCAAGCCACTTTCTTCACAATAGTAGTAATTAACTTCATGCTTGCCTAAAATAGTTTCGGTAAAGGCTAGCTTCAAAGACTTTTGTGATATTGGGCATTTTAAGTGTGTCATTTTTAACGCTCTATTAATTTTCTTGATCTGAATCTGCCGTCAAGCCTGCTTCGTTCAAAAATTTTAAACCTTTGATTTTTATAGCTAAGCCTAAAATTATTTGAACAGGTTGTGCATCGGGTAGCGCCGCACCGTCTCGGTGCGCACCAGCGTCGTGTGAGTCAGAGCATCCGAACATTCGATGCGGTGCGAGGACGCACCTGCGCTACCTCTTTACCAAAGAAAGGACATCATTTGAGTGTAAAAGTAATTCCAAGTTTAGCTATAAGGCAAAAACACAAACAGTTCATAATTGACTCATCTGTGGTTCATCCGCGTTTATCTGTGGCTTGAGTTTGAAATCATTCATCAGAAGACTATGAAAACAACAGGACTCGATAAAATTCTCGGGCGGATTGATGATCTGGATTCGGTTAATCTCAGTATCCTGGTGCAACGTTTGGCGCGTGATCGCAAGTTGCAGGAGACGGTTTTTAACACGATTAGAGATGGCATCATTGTTATCGACTCTGAGGGCATTGTGCAGTATGCAAACGAAGCGGCATTTGAGCTCATCGGGCTGAAAGAAAATGCGATTGGAAATACTCGCTTGTGGAGGATGGTGCCGGATCTTACACGGTCGATTGATTTGGAAAATCCGGACAGCGATATGCAGAGTTCACCCGTAGTTTCACGTGAGGTTGAACTCTCTTATCCGGAACACCGATATGTGCGCCTCTACATGGTGCCGATTGACGCGCAGATCGGTCAGCATGAAAGTGGGGCGATGGTCGTTCTTTCAGATGTTACGGATGAAAAGATGTCAATGAAAGCACGTATTGAGAGTGAACGCATTGATTCAATCATGCGCCTTTCCGCAGGCGTCGCACACGAGCTGGGAAATCCGCTGAATTCACTGACGATACACCTGCAACTTATCGAACGAAAGCTGGCAAAGCTGAAAGCGGAGGCAGATATAAGTGGAATCTCTGAGTCGCTCGATATTTGCCAGGATGAGGTAAAGCGGCTGGACGGTATTATAACGCACTTTTTACAAGCAGTGCGTCCTCAGAAGCCGGATTTGAGCGAGCTGGATCTGATCCATCTGGTTGATGAAGTTTTGCGTGTTCAGGAGGTTGAGTTGAGAAATCGATGTCTTGATGTAAATGTTGAAGTCGGTGAATCGGTTCCCACAATATTAGGGGATCGTGAACAGATCAAACAGGCTTTCTTCAACCTGATCAAAAATGCTATGGAGGCAATGCAGCCAAATGGGCAGCTCAGAATCATAGCAGAAAGTGATGATGATTCTGTTTACATAAAATTCATCGATACCGGTTCAGGTATCGCCGAGGAGGATTTATCACGCGTTTTGCAGCCTTACCATACGACAAAAAAGAGCGGTCATGGACTTGGTATGATGATTGTACAGCGGATCATGCGCAGTCATGGCGGACAGCTTGGAATTGAGTCTCAAAAGGGGAAAGGGACTGCAATAACGCTTCAATTTCCGCAAAAGCACCGCCGGACTCGTTTGCTGGAAGGGGGATCTTAGAGTTTGTGGCTGTAGAAGTGCCATGAACAAAGGATTAGGCAGGACATATTTAAAAAAGTACTTGTCTTATGTGAAGGTTCTCGGAAGTTTCCGATATGGATATTTCATTTTTAAAAACAACTGCTCTCAGTTTTATGGCTTCATGTGCTCTGCTGCTTTCAGGTTGTGGCAAAGGCGCCGACGAGGCCGCCAAACCTGAAGTCGTTATCCCCGACAGCCCTGATGCTGCAGTGCAAACAGTCATTGCGGAATTTGCAAATGGCAATAGCGGAATCGTCTGGAGAGCATTACCGGCATCCTATCAAAGTGACGTCAATGAGCTTGTACATCTCTTTGGCTCGAGTGCGGACGAGGAAGTCTACGATAAAAGCTTTTCCCTGTTTGCTCGTTTGGCGGAGGTCATTGATCAGCAAAAGTCGTTTATTGTAAATTCTTCGCTTTTGCAGAGCAAGTCGGCTGATGAGCGTGCGAAATTAGAAGCGGCTTTGCCTTCAATTGCAGGCTTTGTAGGTACGATTACTACCAGTGAACTGTCTTCGGTCAATGGGTTGCTAGACTTTGACGGTAAGGTGTTTTTTGATACAACCGTATCCGAGTGCGTCGAACATTTGGAAGCTATCGGACAGTTAACTGGGGACGAAACAAAGCTTGTTGATTATGCATCGACTGTGGTTTCGATCGTCGATTCAGACGGGCAGCAGGCAAAGCTTTCAATTACTGTCCCGGGACAGTCAGCAGAGGAGGTCGTGTTTACCAAAGTCGAGGAACGCTGGGTACCTCTTGAAATGCAAAGCAATTGGAAGACAAGGGTTGAGGAAATGAATGCTTCAATTAAATCCATGTCGACCGAAGGCTTTGAGGCGCAGAAGACTCAGATCATGGGAGCGCTTACAATGTTTGATGGACTATTGACAAAGATCGCTTCCGCAGAGACTCAGGAACAATTTGACCAAAGTCTGAAAGAGGTTACAATGCCTCTTATAAGCATCTTTATGATGATCAATCAGGCTTCACAAGGTCTAAAGTAAGCTTGGAATTACTTTTACACTCAAATGGTGTCCTTTCTTTGGTAAAGAGGTAGCGCAGGTGCGTCCTCGCACCGCATCGAATGTTCGGGTGCTTTGGCTCACACGACGCTGGTGCGCACCGAGACGGTGCGGCGCTACCCAATGTACAATCTGTTCAAATAATTTTAGGCTTAGCTATAAAGTAAGCTGTTTAGAAGACTATCAGACGCGATCAGGCATTTCCGGCGATCTGATGAGAAGATGTTGTTTCCGGCAGGGGTAATGTGCGGCGCCTGAGCTGTAGCCAGAGGCTCCATGCCTGGGCTTTCAGGATTGCACGTGCCTGATCAATCTCTGCTTTGCGCATCTCAATGTTTTCGTTAGCTATTGCTGAAAGATCATCCAGATTGTAAAGATAAACGTTTTCAAGTGCATCGACACCAGGGTCAACGTCGCGTGGAAGTGCAAGATCAATGATAAAAAATGGCTGGTCCGGCCGGTCTTTCAGAGCAGAGGTTATCATTTCCAGACGGATGATTGTTTCCGCAGCTGCCGTTGAACTGATCACTATATCGAAGCGTTTGAGTTGTGCGGCAAAGTCGTCGAATTCGATTGCGGCTCCTCCGAATTTGTGGGCGAGTGCGTGTGCATTCTCAAATTTACGACTGGTAACCGTAATATCGGCAACGCCTCGACTTTTGAGCGACTGGGCCGTCTTTTCTGCGACCTCGCCGCTGCCAACAAGCAATACACGACTGTTGCACAGGTTTCCGAAAATGCGATTTCCCAAGTCGACAGCTATGTTGCCGATGCTTACCTGACCTTGTGCAATCTTTGTTTTCGTGCGGGCGGATTTTGCGGCCTGAAAGCTTTTCTCGAAAAGGCGGTTCAGTACCAGTCCAGTGCACTTTGTTTCACGGGCATGTTGGTAGGCTTGTTTCATTTGCCCAAGAATATCGGTTTCTCCGATCATTTGAGAATCGAGACCGGTAGAAACTTCAAATGCGTGTTGTAGTACGTCCAGGTTGGTTCGCCAGAATGAGTGTGCGTCCAGGAGTTTGCGACTGACGCTGTTATACTTGCAAACGTGGTTGCGTATGGTGTCTTCAACGTCCGGGGTGTTGGCAAGTCCGTAAACTTCAAGCCGATTGCAGGTGTTTACGACAAGACACTCCTGGATACTTTCGAGCGAGTGTAATTCTTTCTGGAGTTCGGATACCTGTTTGGCGGTAAGCGCTATGTCTTCCCTTAAAGCAAGGGAAGCTTCGTGATGGGTGCTGCCAAGCACGAACAAGGATTTTAACACATCACTCATTTGTCCTTTAGTTCATCCGGAGTTTCCTCAGTTTCCGGTGGCGTCTCGGATGGCTCTACGTCTTTGTTACGTGCTGACTGCACTGGCCAGAGTGAGACGATGGCAAAAATAAAAAGAGCTATTGAGGCGATTGCGTGCCTGCGGGTAACCAATTGTTTTCGGATACGTAAGATCATCACCGAAACATATCCAATCCACAGAAGAACGGTTGGAATCAGTTTTACGAGTGGTACGCGTTCGGGATAGCTTATCCAGAATACGACACCAAAAAAAAGGGCAGCGCTCAATACGATGACACCGGCAATCAGGAGGCGTTTAGCGACCAGATCGAGTATTTGAACCGAGGGCAGGTATTGGTAAAGGCCTTTGAATTGTTTTTTCTTCAAACCATGCTGTTGAATCAGGAACATGAGGGAAACGAGGGCGACGATTGCAAAAATCGCATAGCTGAAAATGGCCAGGGATGCATGTAGCTCAATCCACGGATTAGCCGTAGTTTCTGTCGGGTAGGGCTTATCCCATGCGGAGATCAGGAGAGATGTGATCGAGATGCAACTTGCCAGACCTGCGGTAAAAAGCCCAAGCAGTCTTAGTCTGAATGCAGTACCTACAATGAAGTAGAGCAGGACGAGGGACCATGAAATAAACTGTGAGATTTCAAATAGATTACCCAGTGGACAGCCTTTTACCTGAATGCCGCGCAGGTTGAGACCCAGTGTCTGAAAAATAAATCCACTTAGCAAAAGAGTGAACATGACTGACTGGGAGTATGATTTTTGCCGCAAAAGGACAATCATTCCGAAAAGGAATGCACCCAGATAAATCAAGGCTCCGGCAGAAGTGCTACTACGAGCCGTCGTGGCTATTTCATTCAGCATATTGGATTGGCATACACGAGAGACATTTCTTCCTACGCTACGATTGCCGGTGGTGTGGCATGTGCGGTCTTAAAGGCGCCTTTTTTCCAGGATTCAACCTGATCACTAAGGAATTTGATAAACCTCGGGTGGTCGTTGACACAGGGTATCTGTTCAAACTCTTCGCCACCGGCTTCAAGAAACGATTCGCGGCCCTCTCCGGCTATTTCTTCAAGTGTTTCCAGGCAATCCGCAGTAAATGAAGCGCAAATCACCTTGACGTGTTTGTGGCCTTCTTCAGCGAGTTGTTCGAGTGTTTGATCGGTATAGGGTTGCAGCCAGGGTTCACGTCCGAGCCGCGATTGAAAGGTTATCATATACTTGTCTTTCGGAATACTCATTGCTTCGACAAATTTTTCGACGGTCATTGCACACTGGTGGCGATAACAGGTCGCATGTGCCGGATGGCAGGTATTGCAACAATCATGCGTGGTCATGCAGTGATTGTGCGAGGGATCGCCTTTTACCAGGTGTCGCTGCGGTATGCCGTGAAAGGAAAATACCAGCTTGTCGTAATTGCCGTCTTGCAGCGAAGGTTTCGCGCATTCGACGAGCGCCTCAATGTAAGCGGGGTCTTGATAGAAGGGCGGCAGCAGTGTCGTCTTGAGATCTGGTTTCAGTTTTCGCACCGAATCCATCAGATGCACCACTGCGGTTTCGTAACTGGACATGGCGTAGTGTGGATACATGGGGATTATCAGCATGTCGTCGACTCCCTGATCCAGCAGTTCTTTGAGCGCACTTTCTGTTGAGGGAGTGCCATAGCGCATACCTAGCGCAACCGGCACGTCGACCTGTTTGCTCAATGCTTTCTGCTGTGCTCTGGACGTCAGGATCAAAGGTGAGCCTTCTTCCTTCCAGATGCTTGCATAAGCTTCTGCAGATTGTTTGGGGCGAGTCGGCAAGATCAGGCAGTTCACCAGAAACCAACGGATTGGGAACGGTGCGTCGAGCACGCGCCCATCCATCAGAAATTGACGAAGGTATTTTCTTACATCGCTCACCGAGGTGGAATCTGGTGAGCCAAGATTAAGTAGGATGACCCCTTGTTTTTGCATAGAATAAAAAAGGTTCGATGTGATTCATTTTGTCAAACCGAAGCGCATAACACTTTAAATCGGCAATTAAGAATTAGCTTCTAATAGTCAGGCGCTTAAGCAATGAAGCCGAGTCGTCATTTTGGCGTTCTGTACTATCTGTGCAAATCCGCGTGTATCCGAGGCTTAGAAAACTCAGCCGAGCCCAACTGACGAATTATAGCTAAACTTGGAATTACTTTTACACTCAAATGATGTCCTTTCTTTGGTAAAAGAGGTAGGGCAGGTGCGTCCTCGCACCGCATCGAATGCTCGGATGCTTTGGCTCACACGACGCTGGTGCGCACCGAGACGGTGCGGCGCTACCCGATGCACAATCTGTTCAAATAATTTTAGGCTTAGCTATAAGGTACATCACTACTTTTCCCAGCAGTGTGATTTGCAACCGGTTACAACTGCTGCGTGATTTTTCGGTAATTAAGTCCAGCAGCATCAAAACGTGCTTCCTGGGTCTTCATACGTTTCAGGAAATTTTCGTAATCCTTCTTTTCTTCAGGTAACCAAAGAATTTCGGCTAGCGCACAACTCCTGGGAAACGCCATGTATTCGACGCTTTCCGTTGTTGGCAAATATTCGCGCCAAAGTTGACCCTGGGCGCCCAGAACATGCTCCGAATAATCCTTAAATTCCGGAATGACCGGATCAAAGCGGTAAACTTGTTCAAGTGTCAGCATCCCGCCAATAGCCAGAGGCTCTTCACTTTCCGGGCCCTGGTAGTAGTCGAAGTAAAGGTTCACATGCGGAGCAACTACAAGGCTACGGCCACTTTTGACCGTGTTCACAGCAATCTCTTTACTGTCATCAGCGCGCCACCACATGATGGCTGCACTTTTTGAAAGTCCGGGATCTGCACCTATTTCGTCCCAACCAATCATGCGGCGGCCATTTTCAGCAAAGAAGACGTCAAATTGTTGAATAAACCAGTTCTGCATCTCGTGCATATCTTTGAGGCCGCGTTCTTCTCGAAGTTGCTGAATACGTGAACTGTTTTCCCAATGTGTCTTGAGGGCTTCATCGCCACCGATGTGAATGAATTCTGATGGAAAGATGTCCATGACTTCGGTAGAGATGTCTTTGTAAAACTCAAGGGTGGATTCTTCCGGATTCAGAATGTGCTTGCTGATTCCCCAGGTTTTGCGGACTTCGACGGGATCATCCGTACAACCCAGTTCGGGATACGCAGTAATAGCTGCCTGTGAGTGGCCCGGAATATCAATCTCGGGTACGATGGTTATGTTGCGTTCTGCTGCAAAGGCTACAAACTCGCGCAGATCTTCCTGTGTGTAATAACCACCGTGGGGAATCGTATCGAATTCTTTGGTTTCATCTTCCGGCAGGTAGTGGCCAATCAGTGTGCCGGAGCGTTTGGAAGCAATTTCTGTAAGCTTTGGATATTTTTTGATCTCTATGCGCCAGCCCTGGTCATCGGTAAGGTGCATGTGAAAAATGTTGAATTTAAAGGCTGCCATCGTATCGATGAATTTGAACACATCCTCTTTCGGCATAAAATGCCGACTGACATCGAGGTGCAGCCCACGCCAGCCAAAGCGTGGCATGTCGCGAATTTCAACAGATGGAATCACCCAGTTTGCATTTGTTGCTTCGGTACTGAAAATTTCTGCAGGGAGCAGATGGCGCAGTGTCTGTCCGCCGTAGAAAAGTCCTGCCTGAGTCGGAGCAGAAATGTGTACCTGATGATCTGCCTTAAGTGTATAGCCTTCGCGTCCCAGAGTGTCGTCATCTATCGTTCTAAAAACAATGAACCCCTCCGTTCCGGGATTAACCGGAAGGGTGTAGCCCGTAGCAGTACGGAGTTGTGAAGCAATCAATTTCGCAACAGCTTCAGCTTCGGCATCTGCATATGAAACGCTAGCGGTCGTATTCAACTGTAACGAACCTTTGAGTTCTTTCAGTTCAAATGGTTTTGGAATAATCATTGGATCGGCATAGGCAGTAAGACCTGCCAGGAGTAACGTAATAAACGAGAGTTTTATCAAGGTTTGAGTTTTTTGAATAATTTTTAAAAGAGGAGTCTACAGAGGTTCTCTTTTTAGAAACCACCATTACTAATTTACATGAACCTTATGCTTCGCCAAAACGGCGTAACTTATGGAAAAAAGGTTCATCCAGACCACTCTATTTATCACTTAAAAGACTTATTTTTGCTCAAGAACAAAAGCTGTTTCAAACAAGTTTAGGACTAAGCCGTTTTCAGCAAATTCACTATCTGACGGGCAAAATCGCGTCTCTTTTCTTCGTTATCGTCAAGCATCTTAATTGTTTCGTTTATTGTTCATATAAAAGGAGGCCAAAGATCAAACGTTTTTTCTTCGTTGATCAAGGAAAAATAGGTTGATTGCATTCCTATCCTGGCAAAGGTGCAATTTAAAAACGGAGATCGGACACACCTGTCCGCCACTCATATCTCGCATTGACTAGCTCGTCTGGGTTGAGTTTCAAATGTTCCTAATCGTATCGAACCCTGCAAATGCTCTTCGTCTGATTGGTATTCATTTTTCCTTTTTGGTGTAGGGGTGTCATAGTGTCGAATCGCTTTTCTTAAAAGTCGTGGAACTGTCTGCTCGGTCTCAAATGTCTGCGGATTCTATTTCAGTAGATTTGGCTTTTTTTGAGTTACTTCAAAATACAAATTGACGGTTCAAATCAATTATCCTACATCTTTTGTTATATAATTTGTAAAGTAATGAAAGCAATTGAAGTCAACGCTACTGTCGACAGTCCCTACGAGCTACATCTGAGTACGCCTCTTATTGGTGTTAGTTCAAAGGAAGTTAAACTTATCGTTCTCTTTGATGAAGATGCCGATGAGGAAATCAATGAACAGAAGTGGGCAAAGCAGGCTATAAACAACAATTCGGCTTTTGATTTTTTGAAAGCTCCGGAAGAAGATATTTATTCACTTTCGGACGGGAAACCGTATGATGGAAAAGCATAAAATCATTTTAGTTCCTTTTCCCTTTGATGATTTTTCAGAATTAAAAGTCCGTCCTGCAGTTTGCTTAACGAATTCCATTGGAAAGCATAAACATGTTGTTATTGCCTTTATCACTAGTAAAGCACCTGGAGAATTAGAAAAAACCGATATTGTGCTAGATCAGAGTCAGGCAAGCTTTACGCAGACGGGCTTAAAGGTTTCTTCAACAATAAGATTACATCGTTTAGTTACGATTGGCTCTTTATTTATTCAAAGAGAGTTGGGGCGATTGCCGGCAGATGTAAAAAGTTTAGTCGACCAGAAGATGAAGCAACTTTTTAATCTGGAGTAGTCAGCAAGGCTGCAACCAAAGGCTGAAATACTGAAACTTAGGCTACGCTTGAGTACGATGACGATTTGGATTTCAATAAACGATCATAAACAGAGCTAAAGTATAACAGACTTGTGTGAACTTGTAAGTGCCATGTCATGGTCTAGCTTGTGAGCAAATCTTTGACTGCGTCGTGTTCGGCTTCGAGTTCTTTGACGGTAATGTCGATCTTTTCACGGCTGAATTCATTGATCTCAATGCCTTGAACGATTTCGATTGTTTTGCCGTCGGCGCCGGTGCGGACGGGCAGGGAAGTGATCAGTCCTTCTGTCGTGCCGTAACTGCCATCGGAGCAGATGCACATGCTGAAGCTGTCGCCTGCCGGTGTGGGTGTGGTGAGTTTGCGGATCGAATCGACTATGGCATTTGCGGCGGATGCGGCTGAGGATGCCCCACGGGCTGCGATGATGGCAGCGCCGCGTTTCTGGACGGTTGGGATGAAGGTTTCTTTGAGCCAGGTTTCGTCACCGATGACTTCGGCGGCGGATTTGCCGTTGATTTGTGCCGAGTAAAAGTCCGGATACTGTGTGGCTGAGTGGTTGCCCCAGATGGTCATGTTGGTAACGGCGTTAACATCAACTCCTGCTTTTTGCGCAAGTTGGGTTTTGGCTCGATTTTCGTCGAGCATGGTCATGGCAAACCAGCGGTCTGTGGGGATGCCGTCGGCGTTGCACATGGCAATGAGGCAGTTAGTGTTGCAGGGATTGCCAACGACGAGAATACGGACATCCGGGGCTGCGTTTTGGGCGATGGCCTGCCCCTGACCGGTGAAAATCTTGCCGTTTATATTGAGCAGGTCGCCGCGTTCCATGCCTGCTTTGCGTGGTACGGAGCCGACCAGGCAGGCCCAGTTTACGTCTTTGAATCCTTCGTTAAGGTCTGTTGTGGCGACGACATCTTTAAGGAGTGGGAAAGCGCAGTCGTCGAGTTCCATGACGACGCCCTTGAGTGCGTCGAGAGCCGGGGGGATTTCGATCAGGTTCAGTGCAACCGGCTGGTCCGAGCCGAACATTGCGCCGGAAGCGATGCGAAACAGGAGAGCGTAGCCGATTTGTCCGGCGGCGCCGGTTACTGCAATGCGAATAGGTTGTTTACTCATAATGATGTGTTACTGGTTTGTGATTGTTTGAATGAAGTGTTTACGGATTTTCTGAAAGGAATTTATTGATGTGCTTCGGAGTCGGTAAAGGTGGAGGCCAGTCTTTCATAAGCTTCCCGGATTATTCGTTCGGTGGTTTCCCAGTCGATACAGCCGTCGGTGATGGAGACGCCGTATTTAAGTGATTCGACGGGCTGCGGAAATTTTTGACTGCCGTAGTTGAGGTTACTTTCCAGCATGGCGCCGATGATGTGTGGATTGCTAAGGCTTTGTTCAATCAGGTTTGCAAAGACTTCCGGTTGTCGGGAAGGGTCTTTGCCACTGTTTGCATGGCTGCAATCAATCATGATTGCTGGTGTCAGCTGTGCCTTAATCAGTTTATCGCTGATTTCTTTGATATGGGTTGCGCTGTAATTCGGGCCGTTTGAGCCGCCACGCAGCACAATGTGGCAGTTTGGATTGCCGTTGGTCGTGAGCGCATTGGCCTGTCCCTGATTGTCAATGCCAAGAAATGTCTGGGGCTGTTCGGCTGCCTGGATTGCATGAACTGCGATATCAATGTTGCCATCGGTAGCGTTTTTGAAGCCGAGCGGCATGGACAGTCCGGAGGCCATTTGCCGGTGTGTCTGGCTTTCGGTTGTGCGAGCGCCGATTGCTGACCAGCAGACAAGATCGGCAATGTACTGTGGCGTGATTGGGTCGAGCAGTTCCGTGGCGGTGGGTATGTTGAGGTCGATGACTTCACTCAGGAACTGACGGGCAACATTCAGGCCTTTGGGGATGTCGCTGGAGCCGTCGAGGTTGGGATCCATGATGAGTCCTTTCCAGCCGACGGTTGTGCGCGGTTTTTCAAAGTAGACACGCATCACCAGTAACATGCGATCTTTGACTTCTTCTGCAAGAGCACTCAGTTTGCGTGCATACTCGCGACCTGCTTTCAGATCGTGTATGGAGCAGGGGCCAACAACGATGAGCAGGCGACGATCATTGCCAAAAATGATTTTATGAATAGCTTCGCGACTTTCTGCTACGAAAGTGTCCATTGCCTCTGTCCGCTGGATTTCTTCACACAGCGCAACCGGAGATGGCAGTGGTGTCTTTGACGAAATGTTGATATCAGTTACTTTTTTCACAGATGGCAAGGGATAGGGCATCAAGTGTTGAGTAACAAGTCATAATTGTAAAAAGAAGTTAGAAGTGGGTGATTCTCGATGATAAAAAGTTCATTGTCTCGTTGAGTATTCGGAAAATTCAGGGCACTGTACAGGTATGATAACCGTTTACGGATATGAATATGAACCTGCGGCGCATTTGCTGGCGACGGATGAGGATGCAGCAGATTTTTTGCAAAGCCAGTTTTCAAATGATCTTCAGCCCTTCACGCCCGGCAGTTGTGTCTATGGATTGTGGCTGGACGTAAAAGGCAAAGTTATCGCTGACAGTTTTGTTTTATGTGAGGGCGAGGCGCAGTTTCGCATATTAAGCGAGCGCTCTCCGGCAGCGGTTATTTCCGATAAGCTTGAGCGGCATATTATTGCAGATGATGTGGTGATCGAACGTTTGCCTGAAGGTTCTGCAATTGCGATTATCGGTAGCGAGGCGGCAACCGTTTTGCAGTCGCTTAAACTGCAGTTGCCAGAGGAAGGAACCTTTATCCGTACGGACGGTTTATATATTTACCGTGGACGTCGTACGCTGGAGCCCTGTTTTGAGCTTTGGTGTGATTCTGTTGGCACAATTTCTGATCTGCGAGCACGTCTGGTCCGTGAAGGCGTTACTTTTGTCTCAGCGCACGAGGTTGAATTGATGCGTCTGGCAGCCGGGATTCCGAGCATACCGGCAGAGATCGGCCCGTCGGACTTGCCGGGTGAGGGCGCGCTGGTCAATGACGGTGTCTCCCTTACCAAGGGCTGCTATCTGGGGCAGGAAGTGGTTGCGCGTATGCACAATGTGGGGCGTGCGCAGCGTGCACTTTTCCTGGTTTCCGGATACGGCGATGCTCCGGAGTGTCCAATGGCGATTTATGACAATAATTCAAAGCAGTTGGGAGAATTGCGCAGTGCATTTTCGACTGGTGAGGGCTGGCAAGGTGTGGCCTTGCTAAAAACGCGTTATGCAGCAGTGGGCGAGTCTCTGGACTACAAATCCGGCAGCGCGGAAATCCTGCGTTTGTTTGCTGGCGATGAGGAGAGATCGGTGCATGATGGAAGATAACAAAGAGCATCTGGAGCTGATAGAATCGCTATTTCTGAAAATGGGAGCGCCGGAAACACAAGCCCGTACAATGGCATCGCAGCTTTTGAAACGTGCTCGGCAAATTGCCGACGAGCGAAAAATTACTTTGTTAGAAGCAGTCGAATCCCTTCTGAAACAGGTTGTTGATGCTCGAAAACGCCAGAACTGCCACTGAGAAGGACGAATTTTCGAACAAAAATGCTAAATAATCAAAATTAACGTGATTTTCTATTTGACGGTTACCAAAACGGGCCGTCTCCTTCTCAACGGTTATCAAACCAAATTAACTTAACCACTATATACTAACATTTATGAACAAAGCAGAACTTGTAGAAGAAGTGCAAAACTCACTTGGAAAGGATACTTCCAAAGCAGCAGCGGAACGTGCCGTCGAAGCTGTTCTTGAAGGTATCAAAAAGGGTATCAAAAAAGATAAGAATGTACAGCTTATTGGATTTGGAACTTACTCAGTGTCGAAGCGTGCAGCCCGCACCGGTAGAAATCCACAAACTGGTGCAGAAATTAAGATTAAAGCGTCCAATGTTGTGAAGTTCAAGCCTGGAGCAGGTTTGAAAAGTCTTGTTAACTAAATACTAGAACTAGAATCATTATAAAGACCTGCGGTATTAGCCGCAGGTCTTTTGTTTTAAAGTGATCGCAAAAATCATAATACATGGCGTAGCCTAACCTTTCAGTGTTCGGAAGTTGAGATTTAAAATCTTAAACATTCGCCGCACCTTATGTTATACCAAATCTAAAAAGGATTGAGCGAATGTAGCAGCGGCATCTTGCCGCTGGTCCATAACAAAATAAGCGGCTGGAAACCGCTTCTACGTAAATAGATCAAACTTTTTTAGATTTGGTATTAATTGGTTTTCGCATTGTTTAGAATGAATTCAGAGGCTCAAAAGGTAAAGCCGCTTTTGGCGGTGATTGACTATGGTATGGGGAATTTGCGTAGTGTAGTGCGTGCCTGGGAGCATGTTGGGGCTGCTGTGAAGCTGGTTTCCAATCCTGATGAAGTTAAAGATGTCGATGCGCTCGTCTTCCCCGGTCAGGGAGCGATTGTGGATGCTATGCGTCTGTTACAGAAAACCGGTTTCAGTGATTTCATTCGAGACTGGATTACCGGGGACAGACCATTTTTTGGAATTTGCCTCGGGTTGCAGGCCCTGTTTGAACATTCTGAAGAAGGCGATACAAAGGCACTGGGTGTATTTAAAGGAAGCGTGCGGCGATTCAATGTCCAAGTTCCGCTAAAAGTGCCTCACATGGGATGGAATTCTGTGATGTTTACCAAACATGATCCGATTACAATCGGCCTGAAAAGCGCCGAAGATCAATTTTATTTTGTTCACAGTTATTATGTTGAACCTGTGGAAAAGGACTTGATTCTATTTGAAACCGACTATGACGGCCGCTTTGTGTCTGGTATTTGCTCCGGAAAGTGTTATGCGACTCAATTTCATCCGGAAAAAAGTCAGTCAAAAGGTTTGCAACTATATGACAACTTTTTGAAGTTGCTTTAAAATCAATAGTAACTTGCTTTGGGTTTGTAACAAACCAAACAGTTTGCCCTTGTATAAACTATTTACTAAATCAATCAGCAATATGGAAGAAACAGGTACAATCCAATTAGATGGTAAGGCATACGAATTTCCCGTAATCGAAGGCACCGAAAAAGAAAAAGCGCTCGATACAAGAGCTTTGCGATCAAAGAGTGGCTATGTAACCTTCGATGAAGGTTACGGTAATACCGGCTCTTGCATGAGTAATATAACCTTTATCAATGGTGAACAGGGGATTTTACGTCATCGCGGTTATACTATCGAACAACTGGCTGAACGTTCAATGTTTCTGGAGACTGCATATCTGATTATTTATGGAGAGCTGCCAACAGAAGCAGAACTTAATAGTTTCCGTAACAAGATTCAGTCCAGAGCTTCCATCCATACAGGCATGCATCATCATTTTGAGGGTTATCCCACAAATGCACATCCCATGCTAATCCTGTCGTCAATGCTGAACTCTCTAGGCGCTTACTATCCTCAAATGTCTACGAATGACCGAAAGCAAGATCTTGCCTATTTTGACGAAACTGCAGCATTACTCATTTCAAAGGTTCGCACGATCGCAGCTATGGCTTACCGCATGAAGTTAGGCCGCCCCTATGTCTACCCTGATAACAATCGCAGGTATACTGATAATTTCCTGCACATGATGTTCTCCATGCCTTATCACGATTATGTGGACGATTCCGGAGCTTCCAAAGCGCTTGATTTGTTCTTGTTGCTCCATGCCGACCACGAGCAAAACTGCTCAACTTCAACTGTACGGATGGTTGCTTCAGGAGGCGCTAATCTATTTGCATCTGTCTCAGCCGGTGTCTGTGCACTCTGGGGTCCCTCTCACGGAGGCGCCAACATGGCCGTGATTCAGATGCTCGAAGAAATTCATGCATCCGGTGATGACGGTTCAAAATTTATTCAGGACGCAAAAGATGGCAAAGCCAAACTGATGGGATTCGGTCATCGCGTGTATAAAAACTACGATCCAAGAGCGAAAATTCTAGGTAAAAGCTGCGAAAGCGTGCTTGAAAAACTAGGGATCGACGATCCATTGCTGGATATTGCCAAACGTTTGGAACAGGCCGCGCTCGAAGATGAGTATTTCATCGAACGCAAACTGTACCCAAATGTGGATTTTTACAGTGGTATCTTGCTCAAAGCCATTGGAATACCGGTCGATATGTTCACCGTAATGTTTGCAATCGGCCGCATGCCCGGCTGGATCGCCAACTGGA
>CAZTSB010000030.1:0-14573 GCA_964616435.1 uncultured Puniceicoccaceae bacterium
CCGATAGACTTCGTCGCCGCTAGTAAGATGAAAGTCCTAACAAAGGATGAACAGCATAGCCAATTTCCAAATTCCTATACCGGCCCTCAACGCAGCATACTTATCGTTGATGATATTTTCGCCAATCGTCAGTTGCTGGTCGACTTGCTTGCGCCCATTGGCTTCAGGCTGGAGGAAGCGGAAAATGGTCGTGAGGCGTTAAAGAAAATTAAATCCAGGCGCTACGATATTGTATTGAGCGATGTCATTATGCCTTACATGAGTGGATATGATTTAATTAAAGCTATCCGCTCAGATCCCAAGCTATCAAAAAATTGCGTGATTGCTATTTCTGCCAGCATCATGCAAATATCAAAGCGTGAAAAAGACCAAATAAAGCAATTTGACGGATTTATCGCAAAACCGGTACAGACTACGGAATTACTCGATGCACTGCGCGAAAAACTTCAATTGGAATGGGTCTATTCCAATAATTCCAACGGGCCTTCAGATGCTGTACAGAATGGTCAGCTTGCAGGCGATAACCCGGTTGAAAAGCTCCTCTGGTTCGCACGAATTGGAGATGTCAGGGCTCTCAAACAGGAAAGATCAACCCTACTGGAAATGTGCCCGGATTCGTATGCGAAAATAGATCAACTCCTGGAAGAGCTCCGACCTCAAAAAGTCGCAGAGCTGCTTGAAAACGCGCTGGTTAAGTGAGATTATGGCAGAAACTCCAATCATCCTCATTGTTGACGAAAGTCCGACGAACAGAGCTGCACTCTTCGATTTTTTAACGAGTCGTGGCTACCGAGTGCTAATTGCAGAAAACGGTAGCGCTGCGCTGGAAATAACGACACTTGTCCCGCCAAAAGTGGTTTTACTGGATGTCGATCTGCCCGACATGGACGGCTTTGAAACCTGCCGGCAAATAAAAAACCAACCCAATGGAAAAGATATTCATGTTCTCTTTACATCAAACCATAACAGTAGTGAGTCGCGCATTGAAAGCTTCAAGGCTGGAGGGCAGGGGTACATTTTAAAGCCTGTCATTCATGACGAACTTTATAGCCTGGTGGGCACCTATCTCGAACTGTCAGAGCTAAGGCAAACCAGTAATAGTCGAAAGCAGATTCAAACACAGGGGCAGTTTGAAATGGACTCCATTATCGACATGGTAGCCCACGACATAAACAATCCTTTGATGAGTATCATGGGATTTATTGAAGTGTTTGAGGAAGATTTCAAGGAGGCCGATACGATTCCCGAACATTGGTTGGAATACCTGTCGACTTTCAAACAAAGCTCCGTAGAAGTCGATATTATTGTCAAAGCGCTGGTGCTATTGAAGAATCTGCGGACCAAAGAATCCACCGACCCGGAAGAAACCTCGCTGTCGGAACTGATTGCAAACGTCAGCGACCGCTACAGTAATCTGGAAGCAGTATTACCGCTCAAACTGGAACAAGCGCTTGAAACCGACAGTATCCTTTCAGACCCGATATTGTTGGAAGAATTATTGCTAATGATCTGGCAGACACTTGGCAACCTGAATGCAGACGTGAACGATGAACTCATACTGAACATCAAAAGCGCTGGGGGTGAAAATGGCGGGTTACGACTTTCGCTCGCGGCAAAAACCCGGGAAATCAGTGAAGAAGAACTGCCCAGAATTCTGGAACCTCTGTCGGGTGGAAAACGGCAGAAGGTCAAAGACACAAACATCCTGACGATCTGCATACAAAAATTGATTGAATTTCTCACGATCAATGCATGGGCCGAACGAACTGAAGAAGGCCTGTGCGTTTATCTGTCATTTGAAACCAGCTCCGATACTAATGATGATTGATGAACGAGTGATACACCTAAAAGAAAATACGTTTAATGCGGATGTGAAGCATATCGAACCGATACGTGCTCGCTTCATTGAATTTCTGCTCTCACTGGGCATCGACGATGCTGAAAAGGAGGGCTGGAAACTTGTTTTCACCGAGGCCGTTAACAATACGATTGAGCATGGCAGTAACTATAATGCTGAAAAAATAGTAAAGATTCGCTGGTGGTCGACCCGGTCATCCGTCTATATTGAAACTCAGGATCAGGGATCGGGACCCGATCGTGCGAAGGCAGAAAATCCTAGCCTCCCAGATGATCCTTTGGCTGAGTCCGGGCGCGGATTGTTTATCATGCACAATTTTGCGGATGAAATGACGCACTGGTATAGCAAAGAGGGCTACATTCTCCGTATTCGCAAAAACTATGAGCGTCTGAATGATGTGATGCCCCAGAACCCTGAAATGGATGCCATTCTTGAAGAGTTGTCTGATTGTTATGAAAGCCTGTCACTCTATGATCGTATGGCGGAAACTCTGGTTGAGGACGAACGAGTCGATCGTTTCATTGAGTCCAGCTTGGAAATGTTCATGGATTCCCGGGATTATGATGCAATCAGCATTGAACTCAGGCACCCGGACCAATCTACAGAATACGACTGGATATCGAAACTACCAACATATGCCGCTTTCGGCAACTTGCAAAACAATTACTGGGACAGCATAGAGCAGCAGGAGACGCTTACATGGCAGTCCGACAGCAATGTCGGTTTGTTTTCCAAACCGGGGGATTTATGCGTTGGTGGTTGTGTAGCGATCTATGTGAACGAGCAGGTAGTCGGTCTCATTGCTGCTGCATATAAAGACCCTGAAAAAAGTATGCGCACGACAAACCTGCGTAATTTGCGTGCATTGTCCGATATTATTGGTATCGCGCTTTCACGCGCAATTCTACAGCGTGAACAGGATGAAAAGAAACGTCTCGCAACGGAAATAAACATTGCAACAAAGCTGCAAAACCAATTACTGCCGATTAATCCCAAACCGCCGACCGTCGATGGCTATGAACTTTTCACGCAAAGTCTATCGGCGCTTGAAATCGCAGGTGATTATGTTGAGGCGCGAATTGATAAGGATGGAAATTACCTTTGCTGTGTCATCGACGTGATGGGAAAAGGCGCGACTGCAGCAATTCTTGCCGGCATTTTCAGAAGTCAGTTTATCGCATTTAGCGATCGGGGTGGGTCTCTGAAAAAGTTTATCGAACGCACCAATAAAGCGCTGAACATACAACTGGGCGAAGCGACCATGTTTATCACCGCATTTGTATTCAGGCTCAATCCATCGACCCATGAGTTCAGCTATGTAGTTGCCGGTCATCCACCGGCCATATTGCTGCAAAGCAACGGAGAGACACAAACGCTGACCTCCGGGGAACCACCTATTGGGCTTTTTGATGACATTGAATACGTCGAAAACTCACTGCACCTGAATTCCGGTGATCGTGTGGTGATTGTAACCGACGGTCTTTACGAATGGAGCACGCTGCAGGAGGAGATCTTTGGCTGGGATAATCTGGTAAGCTGGATTGAAGCCCACCGGGATAACTCACCCAACTCCTTATGGGACCAACTGCACACGCTCATTGTGGATTCGCGTGCGGAGCAAGGGATCCTTCAGGAAGATGACGAAACCATCCTTATTTTAACCCGAACCTGAGACTTATGAAAAAAGTAATTGTAGTAGATGATGAAATTGTGATGTTCCGACTGTTCCAGGTGCAGGTAAAACGCACCGGCTGCGAAGGTTTTTTCTTCAGAGACGCTCAGTCGGCGCTCAACCAATTCGAAAGCATTCGGCCGGACCTTGCGGTATTGGATTATAACCTGCCCGATATGGATGGCAGTGCCTTGTACCAGCGTATTCGAGAGCTTGAATGTGGCGCCGATATACCGATTGTATTTGTCACTGGGACTGCAAAAGATGAAGACCTTAAAGCAATTCAAGCGATCGGCGCGAATGCTTTACTGTCGAAACCTTTCAGTCCGCGTCGATTACAGACTCTAATCAAGGAGCTACTTGAATTGGAATGAGCAAGACCCTACATTTATTTATTTTTGCAGATGCACTGGGTTGGGAACTCGTCCAGCACTACAAAGTGCTTAGATCGATTGCGCCGATCCAGAAGAAGTGTGAAACTCTATTTGGCTATTCCGCTACCTGTGATCCGACGATCTTGACCGGGGCCTCTCCGCGGGAACATGGCCATTTTTCCTTCTTCGTTAAATGCGACCCGGCCGATTCTCCATTCAAATCAATGCGTTATCTGGGCTGGCTACCCGAGCGCCTGGCAGGTTACCATAAGTTGCGAAACCGGCTCAGTCGCTATGTTGCCAGACGCAAAGGCTATACCGGCTACTTCCAGCTCTACAGTGTTCCCTTCCGTTACTTGCCCTGGCTGGACTATACCGAAAAGAAAGATATTTACGAACCCGGCGGTATCATCGGCGGACAAGAACCGATCTTTGAACTCTGGAAGCGTAGCGGAAAGCCCTATTACCGTTCCGACTGGAGAAACGGCGACACAGTCAACTATGCCCATGCCGAAGACGTTTTAAAAGCCGGTAAGGTCGAACTGGTCTACCTGTTTACCGCCGGGCTGGATGCAGTCATGCACCGCTACGGTCCAATAGCCCCACAGACCGCAGAGGCCTTTGAAGCATTTGAGCAACGCATCAGCAAACTGTTACAGAGCGCACAGGAGTCGTACGACGAAATACGTCTGGCGATCTTCAGCGATCATGGAATGACGGAAGTAATCGGCACATCCGACCTTCGCCTACGCTGCGAGCGATTACCGCTCAAATATGGAACGGACTACGTTGCGGTCTGGGATTCGACCATGGCACGTTTCTGGTTTCACAATGAAAACGCCAGGAAGGAAATCATGGCGCTGCTCTCGGATGCTCCCGAAGGAGATATTATCGATGCGGACACACTTCGCAACTGGCGCTGTGACTTTCAGGATCAGGCCTATGGCGAACTCTTCTATCTGCTCAAGCCCGGGATTTTGTTCGTGCCTTCCTTTCTAAACCTCAGTAAGGTTCCCGGCATGCACGGCTATGCGCCTGAACACAAAGACAGCGCCGCCTGCTGGCTCAGTAACTTTGAACCACCCTATCCGGTGGAACGCCTGGAAGATATTTTTCCCGTCATGCAATACGCCGCTCTCAATAATGACTAAACAAGTACCTCATTATGTTGTCGGGCACAAAAGTCCGGACTCGGATGCGATTGTTAGCGCACACGTGCTTGCCTGGCTACACCGGCAGATAAATTCTGAGTCCAATGCCTGCGCAATCCGCTTAGGCGAAGCAAACTCGCAAACCAAATGGTTGTTTGAACAGGCCGACCGTGAACTGCCGCAACTTAGAATAAGCTGTCTCTACAAAGCTTCCGAAATCGCCTGTCCGGTTCCCATGGTTGACGAAGATTGTCCGCTTCGTGAAGCCCTGGAGACAATGCAGCGGGCGGGAACAAACTTTGTCGTCATCGTCGATAAAGACAATCGCCCTCAGGGTATCGTCAGTGATCGAAGCCAGAAAACCAGCTATCTGCTGCAGTGCAATGTTGAGAATATGATCGGCACTTTGCTGAACTTCGACCACCTGATACGCGGGCTGCCATTGGAACCAATGACCGACCAGCCCATCGGGGAAATCCACCGGCTGGATATACCGATCCACAAGTCCACCATACATGGTGACTGGGACATGCAGACAGCTATCGTCATCGGTGATCGTGAATTGTTTATCGATGCCATCGAAGATAATCCGCCGGGAGCGATTATTATAACCGGAGTCGGCAAGGAACGCGCACGCGAGATTGCCGCTCAGGTAAGTTGTCCGTCATACCACTACAGTGGCACTGTAATCAGTATGCTAACCCGACTGCCCGGATGTTTCCCGGCAGCAGCGGCGCTGGTCGAAGAATTTACTAGCATTGATGAAAACGCCGAAGAAGATGAAATCAATCGCAACCTTAAGAAATCGCACCTGGGTCTGATCGTGCTGAATGCGGAAGGTCGTGTCACAGGAACCATCTCTGCAATTGATGTCCTGAATCTGAAATGCCCGCAAGTCAGTCTTGTTGACCATAGTGAACGCGGACAGAGCATTCACGGACTCGACAAAGCGGAGGTCATCGAGATCATCGACCATCACCGTCTGGGAGATGTCGAGACTATCCAGCCGCTCCACATGGATGTCCGGCCGTTGGGGTCTACCGCTTCCATACTCTATGACCGTATTCAGGAAGCTTCTTTAGAATTGCCTGCGTCTATCGCCAAACTGCTCCTTGGAGCTTTGATTTCAGATACACTTTTGTTAAGCTCGCCCACCTGTACATCCAGTGACAAAGTCCGCGCCCGTAAACTGTCAGAAATTGCCGACGTGGATTTGCAGGAATATGGTCTGGAAACATTGCGTCGCAACGATGGTCTGACCACAGATCCCCCCGAGCAACTCGTCTCCAGGGATTGTAAACAGTTCTCTTTTGAAGGTGTCATGTTCATTGCTGCGCAACTGGAAACTGTCGACTTGACAGGATTAACCGAAGCACGTGAAAAAGCCTTACGCGAAGCATTCTTGCTTTCAGTTAAGCATTCAGGCGCCGCATTCGGCGCTCTGATGATAACCGATGTACTGGTAAGTCAAAGCCGGATTATCATTGTCAGCGATGACGCCTTCTGGCAGGAGACCCATCTGCCTGCAACCGTAAAGCAAACCGGCGCCCCATGGGTGGAAGAATCCTTTGTTTCAAGAAAGAAGCAACTCATTCCATTACTGATGAAGAATATACAACAATTGAAGCAAGCATGACGACCACCTGCAAACGTATCCTGCACATACCGCGCCGCTTCAGCCTAGACGAATGGGGAGGCACTGAAGCGGTCATCACTCATCTATGCGAAGGCCAGTTGGCTGCCGGATGGCTGCCGGAGATACATACTTCACTCGCTCTTTCAAATGACCGCAACGAACAATTTCGCAACATACCAATTCACCGCTACAATTATTGCTATCCTTTCTGGGGCCTGACCCATGAAGACCGTCACCAACTCGACAAGAAAGGTGGCAATCTCCTTTCGTGGTCGCTCTATCGGGCAATGCGCAAGGCAGACCATGTGCGCATCTATCATGCCCATGTGACCAAGCGAACCGGCGCCTCTGTGCTCAAGGCTGCCCGGCTGGCGAAGCGGCCCTGCGTCGTCACGCTGCATGGCAATATGTTTGATGTTCCGAAATTAGAGGCCGAGGACGTAACTGCCCCGCAACAAGGGAAATTCGAATGGGGCCGCATCTTTGGCGCTTATTTCGGTAGTCGCAGCATGCTGGATACTGTGGATGCGGTGTTGTGTGTTGGTTTTTCAGAATACGAAAAAGCACGCGAAGCGCTGGGCGAGGAACGGGTACACTTCCTGCCAAATGGTGTCTACCCGCAACGTTTTCAGTCATCCGCCGAAGAACGCATGGCAAAACGCACCGAACTTGGATTTTCCCCGGACGATTTCGTCTTTGGCTGTATCTCCCGTCTGGACCCTCAAAAAGACCAGTTGCTCCTGATCGAAGCCTTTAATCATTTGAGCGCAAAGCATCCTAATCTCGGCCTGGTACTCTGTGGGCCACAGACAAATGCCAATTACGTCAGCCGTCTGGAGACAGCGTTGGAAGCCTCGCCCGCTGCTGCCCGAATTCGGCTCTTGCCGCCGGTAACTCCCGACACTCCCGATCACCGCAACTTATTTGCTGCTTTGGATTGTTTTACGCTGCCCTCACGTCATGAACCTTTTGGTATCGTCGTGCTCGAAGCCTGGTCTGCCGGCAAACCTGTAATTGCCTCAAAAATCGGCGGCCTCGCCAGTTTGGTGCGGCACGAGAGCAATGGCCTTCATTTTAATCCCGGAGATGTCCATAGTCTGACGGATGCAATGGAACGGATGATCGCAGAACCTGATTTTCGTGCCGCATCCGTTGAAACCGCACAGGCAGAGGTCAATGAACGTTACACCTGGACGAGCGTCACTGCTCAACTGGAAACCATTTATCAGCAAGTCGAATCCAAGTACACATGAATACACTACCAGAAAAGATTAGCTTAGTCATGCGCTCCTATAACGAAGCCTGGGCCATTGAGGACACTTTGAAGGGTGTCTTTGACCAGGATTATCCGGGGGACATAGAGCTAATCGTCATCGACAGTGCATCCACTGACGGCTCTCATGAAATCATTCGCCGCTTCAATCCGAAAGAATTCATCATTCTTGAGCCTGGCACCTATGTCCCAGGTAAAGTACTCAATCAAGGGTTCAAACTAGCGTCCAGCGACTGGGTCGTCTTCCTCAACTCCGATGCAACCCCGGCAAACCAACAGTGGTTGACGGAATTGCTTCAAGCTGCCATCGACTCCCCAAAGCTTGGCGCCGCATTCAGCCGTCAGATTCCGCGTGAGGATTGTCAGGCAGTTTTTGCCCATGATTACGAACGTTGCTTTGGTCCCAATCGCGAGTCCGCACAGTGGGATCATTTTTTTTCCATGGTTGGTTGTGTTGCTTACAAACCGACATGGAAAGAAATACCCATTCGTGAAGACCTTCAGTATGCTGAAGACGACGAATGGACTCGCCGTCTCAAAGATGCAGGCTACGAAATCCTTTTGGCAGAAAACTCTATTGTTATACACTCTCATAACTACACACCGGCAGAAGCCTACAAACGAGCTAAAGGGGATGCCATTGCAGTCGCCCAGGCAGGCAACGTTCCCAAAGTCAGGCGAGCGTGGCACCGCGATGTGTTTTTGCCAGCTATCAAAGACACCCTCCGTGACTTCAGTTATTGCCGCAAGCACAATCAGTTGGGCCAACTATCGCACGCATTCCGAGTCCGCTATCAGCAGCGCCTAGGCAGAATGCACGGGTATGATCAGGTGCAAAATGCTTCGGATTAATATTTTAAAATTTTAAGTTTTTGTAGGAAATATAGAAAGCGCCAATTAAAAAAACGTTTGCTCAAGATGTGAGATTTTCTACTTATATTCTCAATATTTGATGAATAATTTCCAGGAGGCATATTACGAGCCGCGTTTTGAGGTTGAGTTTTTGCGTAGCAAAGGTGATGCATTTGAAACTCTATTCGATAAGCTGATGGGGCTGGCTTTTAAAGCCGATTATATACCAACTCGGCCATGGGGAAATATCGGAGACCGCAAGAATGACGGTTATCTAAAATCAGAGAAGCGTTTGTTTCAGGTCTACGCTCCCAATGAGTTGAAGGCTACTAAAGCTATCAAAAAAATCACCGAAGATTTTGAAGGCGCTAAGAAGTATTGGGCAGAATATTTTGATAAATGGATTTTCGTTCATAATGCGTATGATGGTTTGCCGCCCCATGTATTCAAACTACTCCTGGATCTCGACAAGGAGACTCCTGAAATTGAAGTAACACACTGGAGTTTGAACGAACTTCGAGATGTATTTCGTCAAATACCTTTAAAGGAAAAGGAAGCATGGTATGGACCTGCTCCAACCGAGGAAACCAAGTCCAAAATTGGTTTCGCAGATTTAAAAATTGTCCTGGAATCAATTTCTCACAGTTCAGTACCTCTCAATTCAGAGGTTAAGGATGTTCCAGCGGGGAAGATTGAAGCCAATGCGCTTTCTGAGAGTGTAGCATTTTTACTGCGCCAAGGAATGACGAAATCACCAATGGTAGACTTGTTTTTCAGTCAATGGCACGATGAATCATTGGGTGAACGTATCGCCACCGCATTTAAAGCCAAGTATCTTAAGCTGAAGGAGCAATTTACTCCTAACGAGATATTTACTGAGCTTCAAGCGTGGGCAGGAGGCGACGAGATTGGCACTCCTGAACATCAGGTAGCCGTATTGACTATATTGGCGTATTATTTTGAGAGCTGTGAAATTTATGAGGAGCCAGGGAGGGATTTATTATGATATTGCCTACCAAGCATCTATCTCAAGAGCGCGCGTTACTGACAACAGGTGCAAAGTTGCTATCACATTTGACGCACCCCAAGACTGTATCTTCTTTGTGGGAAGATGTGAAGGGTAGCAGTAATCCTTTGATACGCTATGAGCGTTTTGTTTTAGCTCTCGATCTTCTATATTTGATCGGTGCAATAGAACTTAAAAAAGGTTTATTATTTAAGATATCTTCATGATTCACAAGATTTCCAGTAGCTTGCCTTCCTTCAAGTCTCTTGAATTTACTCAAGGGCTAAATGTTCTGATTGCCCAGAAGGAAACAGACTCTACTAGTAAGCAGACTAGAAACCGAGCAGGAAAAACCAGTCTCATTGAGATTATCCACTTTCTGACTGGGGCAAATGCTAACATGAAATCACTTTTCCGTTCAGATGCTCTCATTAATCATTCCTTTACAGCAGAGCTAGATATTGGAGGTAACCGACTAAACTTAGAGCGCACAGGCAAACAGCACTCAAAGGTCAATGTTGGTGACATCGAGTTTACGAACTCTGGGTGGGTAGATGTTCTTGGAAAGGAATATTTTCACTTGGATCAACTACCTGATTACAATGGTTATTGTCCAACATTTCGTTCGCTGTTTAATTACTTTGTTCGTAGGCAATTAAGCCACGCTTTTCAAACACCAGAAAAGCAAGCTGAAAAGCAGCAAACTGGGAACTGGCAGGTTGCTTTACTGTATCTGCTCGGTCTCGACTGGAAAATCAGTAGTGATTGGCAACAGGTTCGTGATCGCGAAAAAACTTTGAAAGAACTCAAAAAAGCAGCCAAATCAGGAGCTTTGGCTAACATTGTCGGAAATGCTGCTGATTTACGGACAAAGCTGACTATAGCGGAATCTCGCTTGCAGCAGCTATCTAGTCAAATTGAGAGTTTCAGAGTTTTACCTCAGTATCGAGAGATGGAAATTGAGGCCGATGAGTTGACCCAGCATATTAACAAGTTGGCAAACGACAATGTATTGGATACCGGTGCGATTAACGATTTGGAAGCAGCTCTAAATGACGAAGCTCCTCCGCCGATTGATGATCTAGAAAAAGTATATAAAGAGGCAGGCATTGTTCTCCCTGAAGTTGTACTTAAGCGATATGAAGATGTTAAGAGCTTTCATGAATCAGTTGTCAGAAACCGTAAAAGTTACCTTAAGGAGGAGTTGGAAGCTACTAAACTTAGAATTCAGGACCGTGAGAAAGAAAAAGAAAAGCTTGATAGTCGTCGTTCTGAAATAATGAGACTGTTGAGAAGCCATGGAGCTTTGGATCAATTCATGAAGCTTCAAGCTGAGGCTTCAAAGATGGAATCTGAGGTAAAAGTCCTGAAACAGAAGTTCGAAAATGCGGAACAACTGGAAAGCAACAAGACCGAGCTAGAGCTTGAAAGAGGCCGTCTCACATTAAGGCTACGTCGTGACTTTTCGGAGCAGGAACAAACGCTTAAAAAGCTTATTTTGACTTACGAGAACATCTCCAATGCATTGTATGAATCTGCAGGTAGCATGGCTTTGCAAGATACTACCAATGGGCCAGAGTTTGATTTCCCTATGCAAGGTTCTAGTAGTAAAGGAATCAAAAATATGCAGATTTTCTGCTTTGACATGATGCTGATGAGTGTATGCGTACAAAGAGGCTTTGGTCCTGGATTTCTTGTTCATGATAGCCATTTGTTTGACGGAGTTGATGGCCGTCAGGTCATCAGTGCTTTAAAGCTTGGATCGGAAATGGCTGAATCGCTTAGTTTCCAGTATATTGTTACCATGAATGAAGACGATGCCTTTAAAGAGAGCATTAATGGCTTCAATCTGAAAGACTACGTTATACCTGTTGTTCTAACGGATGCCACTGAAGATGGTGGTTTGTTCGGTATCCGGTTTTAGAGATTCACTCAAATGCATAAAACAGATATCAAACTAATACCTAAATCCTTGAGATAACCTTAAATCTCATCAATACATCAGGACAGCCAATAACAGGCGAGGCACGCGGGAATACATATGATTTTCCCGTTTATAAACTCTTTAAGATGTCCCTGACGGGTTGAATGTGGCTGATGGACTGAAAGCGAATCGGCATTTCTGGTGATTGCATAGCCAGTATCAAGGTCACGTTCTTCCATAAACATCCTTAAACCTTTCAGATCGCTATCAACAATTTTTTTATCCTGATACTTAACTTCAAATGGGACCGTGCGATCGCCGATTTCAGCGATCAAATCGACCTCGTGGCTTTTGCGCCCTTTTGACTGCCAGTAGGAAAATGTAGGTTGGTCTTGATAGTAACGCGTGAAAACATGCTTGAAGAAAGCTGTTTCGACTGCATTGCCCAATCGATCGGGACGCTCCAGGAGCTTCTTTCCCAATAAAAGAATGGAACCCGGAATTGCTGCATCCGCTAGGTAGACTTTGCTTTTACCGCGAAGCACTTCTTTACCATAGCCAAATGGTTTTAGGCTGTAGATCAGATGAGTTGCTTCAAATAAATCTAAATGATCAATGATTAATTTACGTTGAACACCGTCAAGTTCTTTGGAAACGGCGCTTATATCCAGGATGCCTCCGTCATGATAACATAAATAAAGGAAAATTTTCTCTATCTCAATGACGCGACGCACTCCGTAAATTGCAGTCATATCTTGTTTGAGGACTTTATCGACAATATCTTCTCGCAGTAAGCGTTGGCAGCGTGAAAGCTCGTTTTCCAATGCAGGCTCAGGGAAGCCGCTTCTAAGTAAGTAGTCGTGAAAGTGTGGTGTTAGTTTCTGAGCAATCGCTCTAAATTGAGCTAATTGACCTCCGTCAAATTCGAGCAATTGACGCAACGAAGTGAGCTTATGTACATAAGGGACTTCGATGCGCCTTAACTTTAAAAATTCTTCGAAGCTCAAGGTTGGCAACTTAATCGTTTCCCAACGACCAACTCCGGATTCGCTGGTTCCTGATCGTAACGGACTAGCAGAACCGGTGATTGCAATTTTTCTTTGCTTTTGAAAGTCAACCTGGTGTTTTAGCCAAACTTGCCAGTCTGGAATAAACTGGATCTCGTCCAGAAAGAGAAACTGTGTGCTCTCCATTGTAGCCGGAAAAACCTCTTCCCATGCCTCAAGGGTTTTTTTAATACCCGAAAGTTTCAATAATGGATGATCAAACGTAATATAGATTATTTGAGATGCAGCGATCCCTTGTTGTAGAAGGTTCCGAATTGTCTGACGAAACAAAGTCGTTTTGCCAACCTGACGTGGTCCTGATAGAAGCAAAGACCGATTGCTTGATGTATTCGCGCACCAAAGCTTAATTTGTTTTGCGACAGTGCGCTCCCAATCAGGCAAATCTGCCAAGGGCTGTCCGTTCCACCATGGATTAAACTCCTGCAGCACTGAAATAAGTTCATTTTTAGAGATATTCATTACAAATTTTTCATTTTATGTAACTCATAAGTTTCAAAAATCAACACTTTAAGTATTAATTTCATGATTTTAATGAAATTTTGTGTATTCTTGTGCTTTTATTTACTAGTATTTAAGGCAGAATTTTTACAAGAATTTCAACTTTTGGCTGGGAGATGAGACCTATGATCCTAAAAAGATGAGTTAAAAAATTAAAAGAGGGTGTGCTGCAGTCCAAGTTTTTCTAAAACAGGGACTTGCGAATGAAAACTAACAGCACACCCAATCGCCAAAATGGCGAGCCTTCCGATCGAGTCAATGACTCATCGTCCGCAGATAAACAAACCTCTGCTTCTACCAGTATCTCGGGCATGCGCGTGCAGTGGTCCGATCAAAGCAAACAGGTCACGCAGATGGCAGGACTGGCCTATTTCGTCCAGTTTTTGGAAACAACCGGACTGTTCGATCACTTTGTAGAAAGCTGTCCGTTGGCCTATCAAAGCAATAATGCACCGCACAAGCGTGCAGTGCTTGGTACGATCCTGCTGAGTGTGCTCAGTGGGCATACACGCTACGCCCATATGAGCGCACTCAGCGGCAATGGGCTGGATGCAAAGCTGTTGAAAATGCAATCGCTCCCGAGCGAAGACAGTATCCGTAGTGCCCTGCGTAAGCTGGTAGACTCTCCAGAGTCTGCAGAACAGACTCGCTCATGGCTTTCGGGATGCTTCGAGCAGTTTCACGAAGGTGTTTTTCAGGTGCCCTGGATTTTGGATGTCGATGCTACAGTCAAGCCACTGTACGGCAAGCAACAGGGAGCCGTGGTGGGATATAACCCGACCAAGCCGGGACGGCCCAGTCATGTCTATCACAGTTTTTGGGTCGCTCACCTGCGGTTGTGTCTGGACGTTCAGGTACTCCCGGGCAATCAGAGCGCAGGCTCCTTTAGTTTGGGCAACCTGCTGGAGTGGCTCAAACAGCGAGCTTCAGAGCAACTTCCGCAATTCGTGCGCGGGGACATCAGCTACGGCACACAGAGATGGATGAAGGAATTGGAAGCTCTGGAGATCGACTACCTGTTCAAGCTCAAACAGACCAAAGGCGTGAAGGAACTCATCGCTGTAAGCGAAGAATGGACAGCGCACTACTTCTCGGGCTGGCAGTGCTGCGAAAGCACTTTACAGCTAAGTGGCTGGGACTGTTCCAGACGGGTTGTTGTCTATCGCCGCGCTCATCGGCACAAGGTCAAAACGGCAAAAAGAACCCCTGAGCTCTGCGGGCCGATCAAAGAAAGTGAACAATTGCCTCTGGAACTGTTGGAT
>CAZTSB010000031.1:0-54210 GCA_964616435.1 uncultured Puniceicoccaceae bacterium
AAGGGATTGTCGGACTTAGAAAATGAAGCACCTCAGGGTACAGTAGAATTAATTTCAAAGAAGGAAGTATTCATTGAGTTGAGACTGAGGGTGCTTTAAGGCGGACTTATTGAGAATGAGCAGAGATTGCCGTCTAAGTCCGACACTCCCAGGAAGGTTTGCGACTATGGATCCAAAGTCGAAATCCTCATCGAAATCCAAATCGATTGCGATTTCGATGAGGATTTGGATAATGAGTAAATCTTTCAGACCTTCTTAGATTTGGTATAAAAGTAATTCCCAGCTTAGCTATAGTAACACCATCAATCGAAGATCATATTAAAAGAACCGAAATTTTCACACACTGCAGAAGAAAAGGATTCACGATCAGAAAGTCCATTGATTGTCTAATTTCAGCTCTTTGCATGAATTTTAATTTATCCCTATTAGATCGAGACAAGGATTTCAGCTATATCGAAGAATGCTTTCCGCTTTCCCGAATATGCCATGGCTAAACCACTTACCCACTTGATAAAACATTCAGCCGCAGATTTAACTTCGAAGACAGGCTCTGAGAATAACTTTTCCCCGGAATTCGAAGGCGGACTTTAACGGGAGCTTTAGTTCGTGGCTCAAAAGGCCGGGTTCTTTGATTTCTATCTCGGATATAATACAGAGAAGACTTGCTACATGAAAACCGCAGAGAAAGCGAGCGGATTTTTTATCAGAAGAAGCACGCGGGGATGTAATTTCAAAAAATCTTGAAATAATTGTTGACCGATCGGTTCCTAATTGTAAGTTCAGTGCTAAGTTTTAAGATTATTGTTTGTTAGAAACAACCGATATGGCACCACGACCCAGAGAATTTGATACGGATACTGTACTGGAGGCAGCGATGCGAGCTTTCTGGACTCATGGCTATGAGGCGACGTCGATGACGGATTTGATAAAAGTCACCGGCTTGCAAAAAGGCAGTCTGTACAAGGCATTTGGAGATAAGCATTCGCTTTTCCTGCAAACGCTTGCGCGCTATATGGAGATCGGACTGGAAGAGAAACGCAAAGCTGCCGCAGAAGTGGAAGGGGCCATTGAGAAATTGGATCACATTTTTATGCGGATGATGGAAAAATCCAGAGAATCGGAATGCTGTGGATGTTATGCAGCCAATACGCTTGTAGAACTTTCGCAGCACGATCCTGAGGCAGCAGCATTATTGCAGGAGCATACTCAGGAACTCTCCGATTTTTATGTGCCCATATTGGCTCAAGGGCAGAAAGAAGGGACGATTCGTCGCGATCAGAGCGCTGAGGATCTTTTCCAGTTTTACATGATTTTTATGATCGGCTTAGCATCCTTTAGCAAAGGGGTGATGACCGATGAGCAGGCGGTTGCTCAGAAAGACTTGTTCCTGCAAATGCTAAAGGTGTGATACTTACAGAACGATGCAGACCCCCTAAAAAAATTTTCACTCATTCTAGACCGATCGGTCAACAATCCAAACATAAATTAGTATGAAACAAAAAAATCAAAAAAGGGGCACGGATTTGTTTGCTACGACTCTGGCCAGACAGGTCGTTCGCTGGCGTTGGCTGGCGATTGTTATTTCACTGCTTCTGGTTGTGGGCGTTGGAAGCGGGGGGCGTTTTTTAGAATTTGCCACGAATTACAGGGCATTTTTTTCTCCCGATAATCCTGAGTTGCTGGCATTCGAGGAATTTCAGAATGTCTATACCAAGAACGATAATTTCCTGTTCGTGATTCAGCCGAAGGACGGTCGGGTTTTTTCGCCTGAAGTGGCTTCTGTTATGGAGTACATGACTGAAGAAGCCTGGAAGATCCCCTACGCGATTCGGGTAGATTCCCTGACCAACTTTCAGCATACGTGGTCTGAAGAAGATGATCTTACCGTCGAAGATCTGATAAAAGGGGGCGGGCAGCTTACCGAGGAGGTGCTTGCAGAGAAACGCGCGATCGCACTCGCGGAACCGTTGCTGAGGAATAACCTGATTTCGGCGGATGCCCAAACGGCGGGCATCAATGTTGTCCTGCAGTACCCGGAAAAAGACCTGACGGAGGTTCCTGAGGCCGCGGCTTTTGCGCGTCGGATTGTGGCTGACGTAGAGGCGGAACATCCGGATATAACACTAGCGCTTAGCGGTGTATCCATGATGAACAATACTTTTGCTGAGTCGGGAATCAAGGACATGATGTTGCTGGTGCCTATCATGTACCTGACGCTGTTGCTGATGATGATCATTACTTTGCGTACCGTCAGCGGAACGGCAACGACATTGGTGGTGATCCTGCTGTCGACCATTACTGCAATGGGTATCGCCGGGTTTTTACGCATCGAACTCACGCCGATTTCAATGACGGCACCTACGATTATTCTGACTCTGGCCATAGCGGACAGTGTCCACATCATTTTGTCAATGGTGGCAGCTGTGCGCGAAGGGATGTCTAAACACGAGGCCATCGTGGAGTCCGTGCGCATTAATTTTGTGCCGGTTAGCATCACGAGCCTGACGACTATTATTGGGTTTTTGACGCTCAATTTTTCGGACTCACCTCCGTTTAATCATCTGGGCATAATAACAGCGGTTGGTATTGCGGCGGCATGGCTTTTTTCCATTTTCCTGTTGCCGGCATTGATGAGTGTATTGCCGCTGCATCTAAAGGAAGCTGACGAGGCGCAACGGACGCGTCCTTCGAGTATGGATCGACTGGCCGATTTTGTCATTGGGCACTATCGTGCAATCATTGTCGTATTGGGGATTGTAGCGGTCTCTCTAATTGCGATGGTGCCAAGGATTGATTTGAATGACGAGTGGACGAAGTACTTTTCCAAGAGTGTTCAGTTCAGGCAGGATACGGACTTTGCCCTGGCCAACCTGGGAGGCCTTTATCCCATGGAGTATTCGATCCAGGCCGAGGAGGCAGATGGCATCAGCGATCCTGCGTTTCTTGCCATACTGGATCAATTCGCCATCTGGTTGGGTCAACAGCCCGAGGTGACACATGTTTACAGTCTGACCGACATCATGAAGCGCCTGAATAAAAATATGCACGGTGACGATCCTGCTTATTATCGACTTCCGGATGACAAGGAACTCGCGGCGCAATATCTATTGCTCTATGAATTGTCCTTACCCTACGGCTTGGACCTGAATGATCGCATCAACATCGACAAGTCAGCTACGCGCCTGACCGCAACGCTCGGAGGCGTTTCGACTGTGGAAACTCGTGATTTCATTGACCGGTCGGTCCAGTGGCTGAAAGAAAACGCGCCGCAGCACATGTGGACCCAACCTACGGGCGCCAATGTCATGTTTTCCTACATCGCCAAGCGAAACATAGAAAGCATGCTTTTGGGCAATATTATCGCAGTGGTCACGATATCACTCATTATGATGGTGGCGCTGCGCAGTTTTAGTTTTGGAGTGCTCAGCCTGATACCCAATGCGTTTCCCATCCTGATTACCTTTGGGATTTGGGCAGTGCTGGTCGGTATGGTCGGCATGGCCGCAGCCACGGTAACGGCGACTTCTCTGGGGATTATCGTTGATGACACAGTTCACTTCCTGACTAAATATTTGCGCGGTATCCGTGAAAAAGACCTCACCGTACCGGATGCTATCCGCTATTCCTTTAAAACGGTTGGGCGGGCGATGTTGGTCAATTCCATCATTCTCGCCATGGGTTTTGGAGTATTAGCCTTTTCAACCTTCAAGATCAATGCTGAGATGGGACTGCTAACTGCCTTGGCTGTTGTCGTTGCCCTGATCTTCGATTTTCTGATGTTGCCGGCCATGCTAATGCTGAAAAATCAATGGAAAATTTCCCGATCATAATAACCCTTAATTTCTAACAAATAGGAGTGTAACCATGAATATACAAAAACTGGATCTATCAATGATACAAGGTCTCAGGACCCTACTGACGGTTAGCTGTTTTGCAGCTTTTGCCACGCTTACATCAGCTGAGGAAACCCTGGAAGAAAAGGGATTTTCGATCGCTGCTCGAAGTGATCGTTCGGATCGCGGATTCAATGATAGCGTCGTCGATCTCAAAATGGTATTGCGCAATGCCGCCAATCAGGAGACCACGCGCACGCTACGCATCAGTACCCTGGAAGTCCAGGACGAAGATGTTGGCGACAAGAGCCTGGTCGTCTTTGACACGCCCCGGGACATCAAAGGCACGGGATTGCTCTCACATGCGCAGATACTGCTGCCCGATGACCAGTGGCTGTATCTGCCTGCTTTAAAGCGGGTAAAGCGTATTTCTTCAGCCAACAAGTCGGGACCCTTTGTCGGCTCGGAGTTCGCTTTCGAGGATTTTACTTCCCTGGAACTGAACAAATACACCTACAAGTATCTCGAAGAACAAGAGGTGGACGGGGTAAAAATGGACGTGATTGAACGTTATCCGCGTTATGAGAACTCAGGTTACACCAAGCAAATCGCCTGGATTGATCAGGAGGTTTTTCAAATCCGCAAGGTCGAATTTTATGATCGGCGCGGCGATTTGCTAAAAACTCTGGAATTAACCGATTATCGTGAATACGGAGAAGGCATCTGGCGTGCGCATCGGTTTGCCATGGTCAATCATCAAACCGGTAAAAGCACCGACCTTCTGTATGATGACTATAAGTTTAAAACCGGATTGAACGATAAGGATTTCGTCAAAAATGTACTAACCAGAACCCGCTGACACTTTGTTAAAGGCATATCAATGGTTGCTGCTTCTGGCAGCTTCATGGCTGAGCGCCGGTGAGCTTGAATATTCCGGCGCGCTGGGAGTGGAGACGCGGGTATTTTTTCAAGAGCCGCAATTTGCCGATCAGTTCCATGGGGTGCAGTCTTCGATTTTTGTCGAGCCGGAATTTACCTGGTACAGTGATGACAACGCCCATCAGCTGGCTTTGACCTTGTTTGCCCGCGGGGACAATCGAGACGATGAGCGGACGCACTTTGATGTGCGCGAAGCATACTGGTTGTGGATTGGGGATAGCTGGGAGCTGACTGTCGGTATCAATCGAGTATTCTGGGGTGTTACGGAGTCCAGGCACCTTGTAAACATCATCAATCAGATTGATTTCGTCGAGAATATCGACGAAGAAGATTTTCTCGGGCAGCCGATGGTAAACTGGACCCTGCTACAAGACTTTGGCACCTTTGAGTTTTTCGTCCTGACAGGCTTCCGTGAACGTACATTTCCAGGTCCCGATGGACGCCTCAGAGGCCCCTTTCCGGTCGATGATAGCAATGCGATCTATGAGTCCGGAGCTGAGCAACGGCATGTCGATTACGCTGTTCGCTACAGTCATTTTATCGGAGACTGGGACATCGGATTGAGTTATTTCTATGGCACCGGACGCGAGCCAACTCTGATTGCGGATGAGTCAGGAAATAATTTTCAATGGTTCTACGAACTGATCCACCAGGGTAGCATTGATGTGCAATATACTCGTGAGGCCTGGCTTTGGAAATTTGAGGGTTTGGTGAGAGAAGGTCAGGGAGATACCTTTCTTGCCTCAGTGGCCGGGTTTGAGTACACGTTTTATCAGGTCTTTAAAAGTATGAGTGATGTCGGTATTATCGCCGAATATCTGTACGACGGCAGGGATGAAGTCGAAGCGCCAATAACGCTTTTTCAGAATGATTTATTTGTTGGCGCGCGATGGGCGTTCAATGACCCTCAGGATGCATCTGTTTTGACTGGCGCAATACTCGATCTGGACGATGGTACGACCAGTCTGCGAATCGAAGCCGAGCGACGTCTGGGCGATCATTACAAAGCTGAGTTTGAGTTGCAATGGTTTGCCTATACAGATGATGAGAACATAGCGTCAAACTTTGCCGATGATTCCTTTTTGGCACTGAGCCTGACGCGTTACTATTGACCTGAGTTTCGTTGATTTGATTACAATGTTTTTCTGCTAGAGTCTATCCTAATTCGGCATAGCCGGAATCAATTGCAAATTTGAAATTTGAGCGCGCGCTACTATTTCGGGCCGGTCATCGATGCAGGAACGACCCACTCGTCAAATTGTTCTTCGGTCAGAAGGTCCAACTTCAGAGCGGCTTCTTTCAACGAGGTGTTTTCCGCATGTGCTTTCTTGGCGATTTTAGCAGCGTTGTCGTAGCCAATGTGGGTATTGAGCGCTGTTACCAGCATGAGTGAATTTCTCAAGTGCTCGTCGATACGGGCCTGGTTGGGCTCGATTCCGATGGCACAGTTGTCATTGAAGGCCTGACAAGCGTCGCCGAGCAGACGTGCCGATTGCAGAAAGGCGTTGATCATGACCGGCTTGAATACGTTGAGTTCAAAGTGTCCGTTGGCCCCGGCAATGGTTATGGTGGTGTCGTTGCCCATTACCTGGGCGCACACCATTGTCAGCGCCTCAACTTGTGTTGGATTGACTTTGCCGGGCATGATGGAGGAGCCGGGTTCGTTGGAAGGAATGATGATTTCGCCAATGCCGGAACGTGGCCCTGAGGCGAGCAGGCGAATGTCATTGGCAATTTTTGTGAGGCTGACGGCAAGTTGCTTGAGCGCTCCGTGCGATTCTACAATGGCGTCGTGCGCGGCCAGTGATTCAAATTTGTTTTCGGCACTGACAAAGGGATAGCCGGTCAATTTAGCGATTTTGGTCGAGACTTTTTCGGCGTAACCTTTTGGTGCGTTGAGGCCAGTACCAACAGCGGTTCCACCGAGGGCGAGTTCGCAAAGGTGCGGCAGAGTGTTTTTCAGGGCTTTGAGTCCGTGGTCGAGCTGGGAAACATAGCCGGAGAATTCCTGACCGAGTGTGAGCGGCGTGGCGTCCATCCAGTGTGTACGACCAATTTTGACGACAGACTGCATAGCCTGCGATTTTGCTGCCAGCGTTTTTTTGAGTCCCTCAATCTTTGGTATTGTCTGCTCAATGAGCATGGCATAGGCGGCAATGTGCATTGCCGTGGGAAAGGTGTCGTTGGATGACTGTGATTTGTTGACATCGTCATTCGGGTGGATGGTGCGTTCACCGTCGCCGAGAGTTTTGCCTTCGATCTGATGGCAACGATTGGCGATGACTTCGTTGCAGTTCATATTCGATTGCGTGCCGGAACCGGTTTGCCAGACGACAAGCGGGAAATTGTCGTCAAGTTTTCCGGCAATAATATCATCGCAGGCCTGTGCGATTAACTGCGCCTTTTTCTCCGTTAGCACTTCGAGTTCCTGATTGGTCAATGCGGCGGCTTTCTTCAGGTAGCCAAAAGCGTGAATAATTTCGATTGGCATGGAGCCGGAAGGGCCAATAGGGAAGTTTTGAATCGAGCGCTGAGTCTGCGCGCCCCAGAGTTTATCGGCAGGAACTTCGACAGGTCCCATGGTGTCTTTTTCAATGCGTTTATCCATATTTGAGTGCTTTCGAGGGATTAAGTTGAACTAAAATGCCAGACATTAAGCGGCTGCCCTACATTTTGCGGTTTTGCCATTTATTAAATTTCTTTCAAGCTAAAGCTTGCATCTGCTGAAAAATAACGAATAAGCACATATCGACTAGAACACATGTTAACATTCGAAGCATGGGTAGTCATCAAGATGAATTCGTTAGTATTCAGCAAGATGATCCAGTCCTTCATGGGCGCTCAGATAGCAAAGAAGCAGTGGGATAGCCCAAAACAAAATCAATAAAACAATGGAAACAAAATTATACGTGGGCAATTTGTCCTACGACTCGACGAAGGAAGATCTACAGTCGCTCTTCGAAACTTATGGTGTAGTTAGCGATGTCTTCATCGTAAAAGATCGTGAATCCGGACGGCCGCGCGGATTTGCCTTTGTTACCATGGAAACAAAAGAATCCATGCTAGCTGCGATTGAAGCTTTAAACGGTCAGGAATTTATGGGTCGTGCTCTGGCAATCAATGAAGCCCGTCCTCGCGAAGATCGTGGTCGTGGCAATTCCCGTGGAAAAGGTCGCGGCTATGATCGTGACAGTAGAAATGGTGACCGCGGATATCAAAACCGGCGCGACCGGTAATCGTTCTCGTTCAGGTAAATAAGAGGGCGCACGGAGCTCATCCCGCTGAAGCTTTCTCTAAAAATGCGTATCGAACCAGGTGCTTAAGGCGCTTGTAGTCGGTGCTGGATGTTTTCGCGATGAATCCGTGAGTGTGTGCAAAATGCACGTCATTTTCGTTTTCGAGCTTTTTAAAGTCGAGTTGTCTGGCGTCTTTGAATCTTCGAAGGCCGTAGCCTGTACCACGGTTGTCCGGGTAGATGAGTGCGAGTATTTCTTCTTCCAGTCCCAGCTTCTGTACGTAGTTAAATAGTCCGGCGGAGGCCTCATCCGGAAGAGGATCTGTGCGTGGCATGAAGAGCACTTTGAAGCTTGTTCCGGCCTTTTCAAGTGTCCAGATTTCTGCGTGTTCTTCAATGAAGTTCATTCGTTTGCGGTAGTTGCGGATATATCCGACCAGATCTTCGCCGAGCATACGCATGATTTCCCAGACAGGTTCACCGGGGTTGTGCTTAGTCTGGCTTGCAAATCTGCGAAAGAGGATGATGTCGACCGGTGAATTCAATCGTGTCAGTATTTCACGATCGATTCCAAGCGTTTTTGCGGTTTCGCCCGGACCCAGACAGTCAAACCATTCAACAACTTCAAGCCAGGGACAGAATTCTTTCGCATCTTCATACAAATCCAGATGCTGAAGCACCATTGAAAGCGCACAGGTTGACCCATTGCTACGTGGTAGCTGATGATGGTCGAAGTTGTTGCGCTCCGGGACGTGCTCACCGCCTACGTCGATCACTGCAATCGCTGGATCTGCAAGGTCTTTATCGGTTGGTTCACGCCGAATAACAGGCACTTTGTGCTCGGATAAAAGTACTGCACAGGCGAGAAACTCGTCTTTGTGGGCACCGCCGGGATGCGTGATAATGGATTGGATCATGGGAACTTTGAACATGGGAGCTTCGAACGTCGAACATCGACTACAAAAATCTGTGCCAAACTTTTTGTGACTTTTGAACTCCAAAATGTGAATTATTAATCGAACGTTGAACATCGAATGCAGAAGTACCGCTGTTATTACGAAGTTATTCAATGTTTGGCGTTCAACGTTCGAATTAGGTCTTGTTCCCTATTTGGTATTTTTGCAAGTTTAGTCATTGTGATAGACGAGACTTCCATGTTGAACAACCGCACGATTATCTTGGGCGTAACCGGTTCCATTGCCGCCTACAAAGCTGCGGACATTGTCAGTCGGTTGACAGAAGCCGGGGCAAAGGTTTATCCGGTCATGACTGCGGAGGCCTGCAAGTTTATCCAGCCATTTACCTTGCAGGTGCTCTCACGTAATCCGGTTGCTACGGATCTATGGAAAGAAGACGAGGGTTGGCAACCCGGACATATTGAACTGGCTGATCAGGCAGACTTGTTGCTGGTCGCGCCAGCAACGGCTCACTGCATTGCTCTGTTTGCACAGGGACTTGCACCGGACCTGCTCTCATCAATTCACCTGGCAACGCTTGCGCCGGTAATGCTAGCTCCCGCAATGAATGGAAAAATGCTCAACCACGCGGCGACGCAGGCTAACATCGAACTGTTGCGCAAGCGCGGCTATCATTTCATCGACCCCAAGAGCGGGATGCTGGCATGTGGTTATGAAGGACTGGGTAAGCTCGCGGATGTCGATGTAATCGTGCAGATGGTCAAAGAATTTTTTTCGCAAAAACAAAAAGCAGAGTAAACATTGGCCCAATGAGCAGGGCATTATCAACAACGATTCGAAAGGTTTCTATGGAAAATCGTTTTTGGCAAACGTGAACAAGCATGAGGCCCGCAAGTGATGCGCCAAACGGCAATAACCATTGTCGTTGCAGGATGCCGAGCATAAGAATGCAGCACAGATAGAGTGCGAAGGGTAGCTTTGGCAGAAATTGTGCGATGGAATGAACTTCCATTGCGGCGTCGATTTGTCGTTCGTTATTACTGATTATCAGACAGTTGATCAGGCACAGAAGCATCAAAAATCCGGCAGGCAGCCAAAGATTCTGAGCCGGAAGCAGAAATACAATCACCCCACCAGCATAGATGATCGCAACGCAAAGTTCCTTTGGAAAGAACCGGCTAGAGAGTTTTTGATTAAGTGCGGTGTAGAGCAAGCAAACGATCAGCAGTACGGCGCCATTTCGAAGTTGGTGAATTTTCAGACCGGCAAACGCAATGCTGATATTGACGAAGAATGCACCAAACCAGAACTTCCAAAGTGTTTTTGCATGTCGTTTTGTAAAGCGGTGCCTGATCGAATGTAATTGTGCCAACGAGCGTTTTTTGACATCGAACAGACGATCTGCCGCATACGTTAACCAGACAGACAAGCCAAGTACGCATGCTGAGACAGGAGTTAAGGCATGACTTGAAAACAATGCAAAAGTTGACTGCCAACAAAGCGCGATCAATGCAGCGTCAACCGCCAGTACGTTTGACCAATGGAAAATATTTAACTCTGAAGGCTGAACGTCGAACTTCGAATCTCTGGGTGAAAGCATCGTAGTAAAGTGATTCAACATTCAGCGTTTGATGTTGAACAAAGCCGCTACGCGGCGTGAAGTGTTGTGATCGTGTCGTTATCAGAGTAAAATGAGACGGTTAAAACTACGAAATTTTAAGCTTATCCGCTCTTTTACGCGCATGTCCACTTCAAAGCACACTTGCTAGGGTGTAACTCAAATTTGTAGCAACATGTTGAATAAAAAAGGATCGAAGGGGCCATCATCACTGGCGATGCCCTCAACAACAAAGCGTAGGCCCGCGCCATTATGCAATTACCTCTTCCCTTATCAAAACAGTAAGTACGCTATATTCATCGAAATGAAACGAGAGAGTCCGTCTCGATAAGAATGCAATCATCAAATAACTAATTGGGGGACGATGCTTTTTCAATTACTACAGAGGTTCTCTGCTGAAACACTTTCATAAAATGAAAAAAACCTTGGATAATTACAAATTTTGCTATGTTTATTTTACTAAAACGTAAATAGAGAAAGAGACCTTTCAATCATCCTCTGACTGTTTTAAAGTGTTCATTTTTGGTTAAATAAAGTGCGGTATCATGAATCGATGGATTAACTATATAAGTGTTCTGGCAAGTGCATTGATGCTTTGTGGACTATCTCTCAATGCACAAGAAACGCCCGATTACTCCGAGTATGAACGATTGCTGAAAACCTATGTCGATGGCGACAAGGTACGCTACGCAGTCTGGGCAGAGAATCCGGGAGATGTTGCAGCAATTCAAGAGTTTGTCACAGTTTTAGGGCAGACTGAAATAGACACGCTTTCAAAAGCGGACCAGACAGCGTTCTATATCAACCTTTACAATGCTGCGATGCTGGAGGTCATATTGGAGAACTATCCGGTCAAATCAGTAAAGACGATAGGGATCTTACCCTTTAGTATTTTTAAGAAAGACTTTATTGATTTGGCTGAGCGCAAGGTGAGCCTGGACGATATTGAAAAAGGCATCCTGTTGAAGCAGTATTTTGATCCACGCATTCATTTTGCAGTGAACTGTGCGAGTGAGAGTTGCGCACCCCTTAGAGCAGAACCTTTCAAGGGAAATCTTCTGGATCAACAACTCGAGGAGCAAACTGTCCTATTTGCTGAAAGTGATCGGGCTGCCCGGGTCGATGAAGAAAACAAAAGCATCGCTTATTCGGAACTGTTCAAATGGTATGCAGGTGACTTTGACGTAGAAAATCCTGCCGAGTATCTAAATCGATACCGCAGCGAGGCCTTGCCAATAAGCTATTCCGTGGACTGGATCAATTACGATTGGTCTTTGAATGAAATAAAGGAAAACTAGATTATGCTAAACCTGATTGCTCGCTACACAAATTGGCTTCATACGCAGTGGCCTGCAGGAGGTGTCGAGAAAGGACCGGAAGTCAATGACGACGGAACAACATCGATAAAAGGCGTACGTGTCGTCGGTGACCTGACCGGTGTTCCGCTTTTGAAATTCTCGGCGGATACCGGCGCAAAAGCAGTCGAAGCCATATTGGCTGAATCGGATTTTAAGGCGGGTGCCGGTGATGGTGCGGCAATTTATGATCTGGTAATTGTCGGGGCCGGCGTATCGGGCATATCTGCTGCAGTCGAAGCGAAGAAGGCCGGATTGAATTTCGTGCTCTATGAAGCCGATGAGAGTTTTTCGACAATACAGAATTTTCCCCGAAAAAAGCCGATTTATACTTATCCTACGGAGATGCAAAATGCCGGGGAATTGCGGTTTAAAGCAGATGTTAAAGAAGCATTGCTGGAAGAACTTAAAGAGCAACAGGCACAACATGGCATTGAGACAACGCGTGCGAAAGTCCAGCACATCAGCCGCGACGGAGGGGTATTGAAAGTTGAATTCGCGAAAGGAGAACCGGTCAAAGCGCAGCGCGTGATCATTGCGATCGGGCGCACAGGAAACTTCAGAAAACTGAATGTACCCGGAGAAGGGATGGACAAGGTCTATAACCGGCTGATCGATCCGGGTGAGCACTCCGGGCAAAAGGTAATGGTCGTCGGTGGTGGAGATTCCGCTCTTGAAGCTGCTATCGCGCTTAGCGAATCCGGCGCAGAGGTATCGCTGAGTTATCGCAAAGATACGTTCTCGCGGGCAAAGCCGGACAATATTGATCAGGTAAACACGCTCGCGGACAGTGGTAAGCTAACACTCTATATGGGCACCAATCTGCAGGAGATCAATGCAGACCATGTCGTGCTCTGTGGAAGCGATAACAAGGACAAGACGGTTGAAAATGATGTTGTCTTCACTCTGATTGGTCGAGAGCCGCCGCTGGACTTCTTCCGTAAATCGAAAATCCCGGTTACCGGCGACTGGACGCCAAAGGTGTTGACTGGATTGATCGGATTTTTTGTTGCGTTCACAATTTTCTATCACTGGCAAAAGGGGCTCTGGTTCCAGGATTTGAAGCCCGGCAAGCTCGCTTGGTGGGTGAGTTCACTGGGTGGCCTGCTACAGTCACAGGTGGATAACCCCAGAAACATTCTGCATCACATCCGCGTTGGTATGAACCAGTCAGGTTTTTACTATTCGCTGGCGTATTGCATCTGTGTCGTAATTTTTGGCATTCGTAGAATCAAGCGACGACGAACGCCCTATGTAAAAGTGCAGACGCTTACGCTCGCAACGATTCAAATCGTCCCCCTGTTTTTATTGCCCTGGATTGTACTGCCCTGGCTTGGTGTGCTCGGCTGGTGGGAGTCAGGAATCGGCGGCACGATTGCCAACTGGTTTTGGCCCAATGGTGAGTATTGGCGTGCCTTTGGGCTGATCCTGGCGTGGCCGCTGTTTGTCTACAATTGGTTTACCGCCGAACCACTTTGGGGGTGGTTGATTTTGGGGTTTCTTCAGACTTTTGTTCTCATTCCCTTCATCGTCTGGAAGTGGGGTAAGGGCGCCTACTGTGGCTGGATTTGCAGTTGCGGAGCTTTAGCAGAAACAATGGGGGATGCCCATCGGCACAAGATGCCGCATGGTCCTTTCTGGAATAAATTCAATATGTTGGGGCAGGTGATCCTTGCTGTGGCCTTTATTATGTTGTTTTTTCGAGTTATCGGGTGGGTATTGCCGGATGGCAACTTTGCAGATCGTACATTTACAGCAATGCTTTCCGGAATTCCAGTGCTCAACTGGAAGTATGCAGTCGATGTCTGGCTGGCCGGTGTTTTTGGCGTAGCGTTTTACTTTCACTTTTCCGGGCGCGTCTGGTGCCGCTTTGCCTGTCCGCTCGCAGCGTTAATGCATATTTACGCCCGCTTTACGCGCTATCGTATCTTTGCCGACAAGAAAAAGTGCATTTCCTGCAACGTTTGTACTACAGTTTGTCATCAGGGGATCGACATTATGAACTTTGCAAACAAAGGTTTGCCAATGGAAGATCCTCAATGTGTACGTTGTTCTGCCTGCGTGCAATCCTGTCCTACTGGTGTATTGAACTTTGGACGATTTGATGGCAAAGGCAATATCATCTACGATAAATTGCAGGCCTCCCCGGTGAAAATGCTGGAGTCAACCTCTGATTCCTGACAGCCAACTATTGGTCGTGTAAGCCAATGCGTTTGAACCTTCGTGCGGCGCGAGGACTCGCACGCGCTACCCTTTTTACTCGACATGTTGCTACAAATTTGAATTACACCCATCTAGCTTGAGTATCAAAAAAGTTATGTGTGTCGTAAGTGTAATCGACAATAATATCTATTGTATCTGACTATAATACCAGATCTAAAGAGGTTCGGTATACAAGGTGAAAAAAACGCAGCTATAATTTTTTTATTTCAGTTAAATTTCATGCTTAAGAATAAATGTCCCAATACACCCAGCCTGCTTCTCTGCTTCGCAAACGGACGCTTTTCAGCCTCCTGGCCACCGCGATGCTTCTGGTTGCGCTTCTAAGCATTTGCCTCGGCGCCATACCACTCAGCCTTGATACCGTTGCCACAACACTCATGGATAGCTCTGGGGCAGATCCTGTCTTACGACAAATCATTGTCGACTTTCGTATCCCACGTGTTCTTACGGCAATGCTTGCCGGGGCAGCGCTCGCAGCCGCGGGTCTCATGATACAGACTCTTTTCAGAAATCCGCTCGCAGATCCCTTTGTTCTTGGAGTTAATTCAGGCGCCAGTCTTGGAGTTGCAATCGTCGTCCTCGCAGTTTCCCCTGTCGGCATTCAGCTAACCGAACAGTTGAACGCTTCAGGACAATTTTTGCTGATCCTAGCCTCCAGCGGAGGCGCCGCTTTAACGCTCTTTGTGGTACTTTTGCTATCTTACAAAACCGACGTTATCTCCGTGCTGATTATTGGTCTGATGATCAGCTATGTTGTTGGCGCACTTGTAAGCATATTGATATTCCTGAGCATGGCGGAACGTCTGCAATCCTTCCTTAGCTGGTCTTTTGGCACATACGGTTCCGTAAGCTGGGACTACTTGCGCACCTTTGCTTCCGTAATCTGCATAACGCTGGGAGCCAGCGTATTTTTCGTAAAACCACTGGATGCACTGCTAATGGGAGAACATTATGCTGAAAGTGTTGGGGTCCGTACAAAACGCATCCGGATCGCTACTTTGCTTATTGCATCTGTACTGGCAGGCACGGTAACCGGTTTTTGCGGTCCGGTCGGGTTCATCGGAATTGCTGCACCGCATCTCAGCCGCTATCTGTTTAAAACGAGCAACCACCGAATTCTGATTCCGGCATCCATACTGATTGGAGCACTCCTTTCGCTGAGCGCTGACTGCATTGCGCAAGGTCCCGGACTGAATGTTTCTCTCCCGCTAAATGCAATTACTGCGCTATTTGGCGCGCCGATTATTATTGTTGCACTGATCCAACAACGAAGCCTCAGAAACACCTTCGGATGACAACAACCCAAAAGACCAGATACCTGTCTACAACACAGCTACGCATCGGCTATAAACAAAAAGGCCGTGAAACCTGTGTTGCAGGAACGTCTGAAATGGCAATTTGCTCCGGTGACTTCATTTGCCTGCTCGGGCCAAACGGAGCAGGCAAGTCTACCTTGATCCGTACGCTCGCAGGCATTCAGACACCGCTTGAAGGGACGGTACAGTTGGACAATCACCCCCTTGATCAACTAAGTCCGCGCGAACGCGCCCGCAAAGTAAGCGTTGTTCTCACAGAGATGACATCTCCAGGTATGCTGGACGCCCATTCCCTGGTCGCTCTGGGACGTCACCCTTACTCCGGAAGATTTGGTATTCTCGGACAAAAGGACCGGGAACGCATCGCCTGGGCTTTTCAGGCAGTGGATGCCATTAGTCTGGAAAACCGTCAGGTAACGCAGCTAAGTGACGGCGAACGTCAAAAGCTACTAATCGCACGCGCTCTCGCACAGGAGACACCGCTTATGCTACTGGATGAACCGACTGCATTTCTGGATCTCCCACGGCAGATTGAACTGATGTTGACGCTCAGGAAACTTGCAGGTCAGGAGCAGATGGGAATTCTTCTTTCCACTCACAATCTCGACCTTGCGCTACGCTTTGCTGACCGAATCTGGCTACTCCGCGAAGATGGAACGATCCTGCCGGGCTATCCCGAGGAACTCGTAGTAAACGGAGAAATAAGCCACACCTTTTCAAGCAAAGAAGCAAAATGGCAAATCGAACGCGGCGCATTCAGTGTCCAGGCAAATCCGGAACTCAGGGCAATGGTTCAGGGCAACGACAGCCTCACAATGTGGACACGGCACGCACTTGAAAGGCTCGGCTTTACTATTGTGGAAGACGCAGGAAACTCCAGCTCCATACTGATCGTTAAAATCAATCAAATGAAGCAACAGACTAAGTGGCTAGTTGACTACAAAGGCCTGAAAAAACATTTCGACTCCATTGGAAGCTTTATCAACTGGGTGTCTTCCCCAGAGAATACACTTTAGAATAGTGGTAAGCTCCTAACTTCTCTTAAAGCGCTTCCGTGCCCGACTCATCGGTGCGAATGCGAATCGCACTCTCGACCGGCATGACGAAGACTTTACCATCGCCGATCTTGCCGGTTTTGGCAGCTTTGATAATTGCTTCAGACGCCTTCTCGACTATTTCGTCATCAACAACGATATCGATCATTACCTTTGGCAAAAAATCAACCGTGTACTCACTGCCACGATAAATTTCAGTGTGCCCTTTCTGCCGGCCGAAGCCTTTAACTTCGGTGACCGTCATTCCTTCGATGCCAACTTCTGAGAGAGCTTCTTTGACGTCTTCGAGCTTGAAAGGTTTAATGATTGCTTTGATCAGTTTCATAATAATCGCAGGTTAAATATTTTATTGTATATGGCTAGGCTTTATTAGTGGACTCCCCTGAAATCAGGATACGCTTCCTGACCATGCTCACCGATATCAAGCCCTTCAGCCTCTTCTTCAGGTGAGACCCGCACGCCCAATGGTGAAAGCTTAAGTGCGCCAAAAACAATGAAGGAAAAAACAAAAGCTGCTGCACCTACAGCAAGAGCGCCGACTAATTGAATACCAAATCCGCCAACGCCCTCCTTACAATTACCAAAAAATGCCACAGCAAGGGTGCCAAAAACACCACAAACACCATGTACGGATATTGCTCCGACAGGATCATCAATCTTGTTTCTGTCCAACAGAATAATTGAAATGACCACCAGAGTGCCTGACAGAAGACCTGTTAAAATCGCAAATTTTGGCGCAATTACATCTGCACCAGCAGTAATGCCAACCAGCCCGGCAAGAACACCATTGAGCGCCATCGACAGATCAGGCTTTTTCAGAAAAATCCAGGCTATAAATATCGAACTCAGCCCACCAGCTGCTGCCGACAAAGCTGTTGTCACAAAAACCAGTGAAACCAAATAAGGGTCCGCACTAAGGACCGAGCCACCATTAAATCCAAACCATCCGAGAAACAACAGAAAGACGCCGATTGTGGCTAGCGGCATACTATGGCCAAGAATCGGTCTGATTTGGCCATTCACATATTTACCGGTACGTGGACCCAGCACAATCACACACGCCAGGGCCGCAAATCCACCAAACCCATGGACTAGCGTCGAACCTGCAAAATCGTAAAACCCTCTTGCATGCAACCAGCCCAAACCCCATTTCCAGGAACCTGTAAGCGGATAGGCAAACGTTACCAGCAAGGTCGCAAAGATCATAAATGATGAAAGCTTGACTCGCTCTGCTACCGCACCGGAAACAATGGTCGCCGCAGTTGCAGCAAACATCGCCTGAAAGATAAAATCCGTATACCATGTGTAGTTATTGTACTCAGCCGTCATCAAATCAACAGTTGCGCCATCTGTATCAAACCAGGAACCCAGAGAAAACACCCCGTCAATTAACCATTCGGCAGGATACATGGCATTAAATCCCCATAAAGCGTATGTGATTAATCCCATGTTGATAATAAAAACATTCTTAAATAAGATATTTACCGTATTTTTCGATTGGCTAAGGCCCGACTCGACTGTGGCAAAACCCAAATGCATGATGAAAACCAATGCGGCCGCGATCAGTAGCCACAAATTACTAACAGTGAAAAAACCGGCGCCTGGGGTTTCCATAAACAGAGCATAATCCTCTTTAAAGGTATCCGTATCTTCAGCACTGATAACATCTACGGAAGCAGAGGTGTCGCCTATATCAATTGAAACTTCTTGTGCACTTAAGATACTAGCAAAGAAAAATGCTACGCTGAAAAACAATACCACAAAAAAACTTTTTATCTTCATTGACTAACTTATTCGGACTTTATTACTCCGATATAAAAATGTGGTGGCCAGACCCAGAATCGAACTGGGGACACAAGGATTTTCAGTCCTCTGCTCTACCAACTGAGCTATCTGGCCACACTTGGAAAAATCGTGATTAAGTGTTTGCATGCAATGCGCGTCAATTGGTTTTTTTAAGCCTGCGACATTTTTTAATCATTTTATTGCAGGCAAATTTGAACAATTTTTTATATTTTACTGAAATTATTTACCTGCATTGTCGTTTAATTATATAGTAGCCCGCAACAAAGCTATACATTCAACTGAATCATTATGACTAGGAAATTTGTTTTTGCTCTCTTTATTTTTGGCGGTCTTCTCCTGCTGATTCTCTTCCTGATAGCAACTAAAGGATTACAATTTAAAAAAATGGCTAAGGTCGGCGAAAGCTTCCAACCGCCCCCCACAAGCGTCTCAACTTCTTTTGCTGAACACCAGTCATGGCCTCGGCGCCTGAATACAATAGGCTCAATCGAACCGGTCAAAGGTGTACGCCTGGATGCGGAGGTTCCGGGAATCGTCAGTGCAATTAATTTTAAGAATGGTCAGGAAGTCGACGAGGGCGATGTGCTTGTCCAACTCGACATCGCTCCGGAAGCGGCCTTGCTGAAGTCAAACAAAGCCAACGCGCAACTCGCCAACGTTGAGTTGACCCGCGCCCGGCGGTTGCGTGACACCAACTCGGTCGCGCAATCGGAGCTGGACCGCGCTCAAGCCAATTACGACATGGCCCTGGCGCAGGTGAAGAATATCGAAGCCATAATTGAGCAAAAAACCATACGCGCTCCGTTCAAGGGTCGCGTCGGCATCCGCCAGATTAACCTGGGCCAGTATTTATCATCCGGAACGTCCATCGTTACAATCCAGTCCTACGATCAGGTATTTGTGAATTTCACACTCCCCCAGCAACAGATTGGCCAAGTGAAAACAGGCATGCCGATTACACTGGAGAGTGATGCCTACCCTGAAAAAACCTTTGAAGGGCAGCTCACTGCGATCAGCCCACAAATCGACCCGACCACGCGAACAATTGAATTGCAGGGTACCCTGGACAATGAAAATGGCCTGCTTCGCCCCGGGCTTTTTGTCGACGTCACTATAACTCTTTCGGAAAACAATAAAGTTCTCGCCATACCGGCAACCGCTATCATTTACGCACCTTACGGAAATTCCATCTTCAAGGTACAAAAAAGCGTCGACGAAAAAACCGGCAAACCGGTCGTTAAGGTCGAACAGGCGTTTATTCGCATCGGTCAACGCAAAGGCGATTTCGTCAGCGTACTAGAAGGTCTGGAAGAAGGAGACGAAATCGTCTCTGCCGGAGCATTTAAATTGCGCAATGAAATGACTATCTCCATTGAAAACGATATGGCGCCCGCACCAAAACTTGAGCCTAATCCGAAGAATTCCTAAATCCTCGCACTCGGTTGAAACGAAAAAAGCTTATATATGCAAACTGCCTTTACCGATATATTCATCAAGCGTCCGGTACTTGCATTCGTCGTCAGTTCACTGATTGTGATTGCCGGCCTTCAGGCGATTTCTTCGCTTACGGTGCGGCAGTATCCTCGCAACGAAAATGCCAAAATTACCGTAAACACAGCCTATGTCGGTGCAGATGCTAATCTGGTACGCGGCTTCATTACAACACCCCTGGAGCGCGCGATCACTTCCGCAGACGGCATCGACTACGTTTCATCCCAAAGCGCACTTGGCCTGTCGACAATCACAGCGCGATTGAAGCTCAATTACGACTCGACCAAGGCGCTTGCTGAGATCAGCGCCAAAGTTGATGAAGTTCGCAACGATCTGCCGCCGGAAGCGGAAGTACCGATTATAACAGTCGAATCGGCTGACAGTGAACGCGCCTCCGCCTATCTGTCGTTTTCATCGACCATACTCGAAGCCAACGAAATTACCGATTATCTGGTTCGCGCCGTCCAGCCACGCCTGAGCTCGATAAGAGGCGTACAGGAAGCCGAAATCATCGGTGGACGCACCTTTGCCATGCGCATCTGGCTCGACCCGAAACGCATGGCTGCGCTTGGCATCTATCCCGCTCAGGTTCGAGAGGCCCTCGCCTCCAACAATTACCTCTCCGCCATTGGCCAGACCAAAGGCAACCTGGTAACCGTCAACCTGACAGCCACGACCGACCTCAGTACCGTTGAGGAATTTGAACAACTCGCAATCCTCAACCAGGGGGATACGATCATACGAATCAAAGACATTGCCGATGTCAAACTGGGCGGCGAAGACTACAATTCCGAAGTGCGTTTTTCCGGTCAAAAGGCCGTCTTTATGGGCATGTACGTGCTCCCCAATGCCAACACGGTTGATGTGATCCGGGAAGTGCGTGATGAACTGGATAAAATAAAAAGCGAACTTCCCCAAGGCATGGAAGCCGACATCGGCTACGACTCTACAATCTACATCGAAGAATCAATCGTTGAAGTAATCAAAACACTCATGGAAACGCTGATGATTGTGATCTTGGTCATCTTTCTTTTCATGGGCCGTATCCGCACGGTTCTGGTGCCGGTCATCACCATACCGATTTCTCTTATCGGCGCGGTTTTTCTGATGCAGATGTTTGGATTTTCAATCAACCTGCTGACTCTGCTCGCGGTAGTGCTATCCGTAGGAATTGTAGTCGATGACGCCATCATTGTGGTTGAAAATATCGAACGGCACCTGGAGGACGGAATGCCTGCCATGGAAGCAGCTCTCCGTGGCGTGCGCGAACTGATCGGGCCGGTAATTGCCACCACCCTTGTACTTGTGGCAGCCTACCTGCCAATCGCTTTTCAAGGTGGATTGACCGGATCGTTGTTCCGCGAATTTGCGCTGACGCTCTCGGGTGCAGTCGTCGTATCGACTGTTATCGCCCTGGTATTAAGCCCGATGATCTCTTCAAAGCTTCTCAAAAGTGGTAAACCCAAAGGACTTGCGCTAAAGATCAACAACGGGTTCAACATCCTGAAGGGAGTCTATGGCAAGATACTACGCACAAGCTTGCAAACGCGATGGGTCATCTACACCGGCTGGCTCATCCTGAGTCTATTGTGCCTGCCCATGTTTTTATTATCTCCCAAAGAACTCGCACCGACCGAGGATCAGGGCGTTATCTTTGGCATCGTCGATGCACCGGCAAACTATGCGATCGAAGAAACCGCACGCTTTGCCGAATACGCAAACGACACCTTCTTCAGCTTTCCGGAAACTGCTTATACCTTTCAACTAACCTTTCCAAACAGTGGCTTCAGTGGCATGATTTTGGAACCCTGGGGTCAACGCGAACGCACTACTTTCGACATTCAGCCTCTGGCACAGCAAGGATTCTCCAAAATCACTGGCATAAACATCTTTCCCGTGACTCCGGCAGCGCTTCCCGGCGGCAGCGACTTTCCAATAGAATTCATCATCGCCTCTACGGATGAACCTGCGGAAATTTTAAAATACGTCCAGCAGATCAATGACAAAGCCCTCGCGAGTGGGCGCTTTGCCTTCCCTCCCATCATCGACACCAAAATCGATCAGCCACAAACTGAATTTGTTCTTGATCGCGACATGATTAACGCATTCGGACTGGATCAACGTGACATTGGAAGCGATCTTGGCGCACTCGTCGGAGGCAACTTTGTTAACCGCTTCAATATTGCTGGCCGCAGCTACAAAGTTATTCCACAGATAAAGCGTACCGGCCGCCTGAATCCCGACCAATTGCAGGACATCTACATCAACGGCCCGGACAATGAACTCATCCAGCTAAGTACCGTTGCCAAGCTAAGAGAGAGCGTACAACCTCGATCGCTCAACCGCTTCCAGCAGTTCAATGCCGTCAAAATGAGCGGTGTTTACATGGGACCACTGGATGATGGATTGAAATTCCTGGAAGACACAGCCGCTGAAATCCTGCCGTACGGCTACCGCATCGATTATCAAGGAGAGTCACGTCAACTGCGTATGGAGGGTAACAAATTCCTGCCAGCCTTTTGCCTGTCGCTGGTGCTCATCTTCATGGCTCTTGCTGCACAATTTAACAGTTTTCGCGATCCTTTCATCATCCTGCTCGGCTCCGTGCCACTTGCCATGTTTGGAGCGCTAATTTTCACCTTCCTTAAAATACTCAGCCCGATGGTCCCTTTCTGGACCGATGGCTGGACGACAACCCTGAACATTTACTCACAAGTTGGGCTGGTCACACTCATCGGCCTCGTCGCCAAAAACGGCATCCTGATCGTCGAATTTGCCAACCAACTTCAGAGCGAAGGCAAAGCCAAACTGGATGCCATTCAGGAAGCCTGCGAAGTCCGTCTGCGTCCGGTTCTGATGACGACCGTCGCCACTGTTGCCGGGCACTTTCCGCTCACCCTTGTCACCGGCGCCGGCGCCGAAGCCAGAAATTCGATTGGCCTGGTACTCGTTGGCGGCATGGCGATAGGCACCCTGTTCACTCTACTCTTCCTGCCTTCGATCTATATGCTGATTGCAAAAGACCGTAGCGCACAGCATTAGTTTGGTCTAGGGCAGGTACAGTTCATATATCCACCAGCGAGCCAGTGCCCGTTTCATCGCTTATATCAAAGCAATTCAAACCTTTTTTGATTTGGTTTTATAAGGCGGATTATTTTTGTTTTTCTAAATGATAACCGAATCGTTCCACCACGAAGATAATCACTTGAAACATCTTCAAAACTAAACTTTCTTCATCAATTTATAGACTGAATAAAAAAACGGAGAGAGATAATCAAAGTGAATGCGCCTATCGTATTTTGTCATTACGGGAACAGTAAATATCTTCCTTACGTATTAGAAGCGGCTAGATTAACGAATCCGGACAAAGATATTTTTTTATTGGGAGACCACGAAAATAGATGGCTTGGAGCTGCCCAAAATATCAAACATTACTTTTTTGATGATTACCAACTGGGGAGTGAAATAGAAACATTTGACCAAGTTTATCGGCCGGTTCAGGGCAAAAAGCACAAACAATTTAAGGGCGGAAAGGATTGGTTGAAATTTGTTTTCAAGAGATGGTTTTATGTAAACAACTTTCTAATCTCACAAGACATTGACGATTTCTGGCACTTTGATTCAGATAATATGATTCTGGATTCTTTGGCCCATCATGAAGAAAAGTTTAAATCTTATGATTGCACGGATCAATGCAATGGCATGTGCATGAATGGTTATATTTCCGAACGTTCAGTCGTATTGAAATACGTAAGTAAAATTAATCATCTTTTCCAGGATAATGAGTTTTTAGAAGAGCAGCAAAGAGAGTTTGATGAGCTAAATGAAAGTTTCGCTTTTACGGAAATGAAAGCGTACAAAACATTTAAAGAATGCATAGGTTGCGGAGTTAAGGCCATTCGGTTAAATACCATTATAGATGGTTCAACTTTTGACGATGCTATACGACAAGAACATGGCATGGAAATGGAATGTCTTCTTTACGGTAAAAATATTAAAAAAGTATATCTTAGCCCAAATGGAGGATTTTATTGCTATCAAAAAACAAGTGATCGATTTGTAAAAATGAATTCACTTAATTTAAGTTGGGTTCCCAACACACTTTTCAAAATTGTGTTAACCCAGGCTAAGAAACAACGAAATAAAGATGCTGACATTGAGCTAGATTTCTCGAAAATGCCTACATTGGGTAAAATATACCGCAGGAAATATTATTTTAAAGTACTATTTAGAAGGCTAAAAGCCCTACTAAAAAATTAAGCAAATTTTTTAGGGATAGCTATTTTGTCCGGCAGTATGATAAAAGTTAGAAAATAGCGATTCGAATGAAAAATGCCTCTAAGCAGGATTGATCTTTCTCCACTAAGGGGTAATGTAGTCATTTATGAAATTAAAATTTACTCTATTCTACCCTCTCATTTTTGCGCTTTTGCTTCCGCTTTATGGCGAAGAATCAACCCAAAATGAGCCTGCCGCTGAAGTTGAGGAAGAGCTTCCTGAGTTTTCTGATCCACCTTACACGATTGGAGATCGTGCGAGGATACAGGGACATTATATCCCGCTGAACGACGAGATTTCGATCAATTTTCGATTTTTAGAGAAACGGATGCGTGTTTACTGGGTGGATAAAGACGATCTTATCATAGAGCCACAGGCAACCGCTGGAAATGTCCGTTTTCTCGCGTCTGTTCGAGGTCCAATCTACTTTGGTATGGCTGCTCTGGACAATGAAGATGGTCTGGGTTCGCTGGGAGGGCCTGTTTTCACCCCGCATTTATTTACAGTCATTCTGAACCTGGAAAAAGAGGATAGTGGGGAATTTGACACCCATACATTTCGTTACATGCAGCCGATGAATGTTGAGCGGGAAACTCGAGAGTTTGTTGTAACTGAAAGCGATGTTGAGTTGGAATATAACAATTCCTATTAGTCGCAACTGGAGTTATTAACATGGATTTCAAGCAAATACTGAAAAGCCTGATTGCAGTGTTTCTTGCTGTACTGATTGCGTCAAAAACGGCTTCGGGGGTTTACTATCACAGCGTTGAAGCGTTGATTGTAGCAATTATACTGCTCAGCATTTTCAATATATTTCTTAAACCGCTGCTGATGCTTTTTTCGTTGCCATTCATTGTGCTTACTTTTGGGCTCGGTATTTTGATCATAAATGCCTTGTTATTCCTTTTGGTAGCAAGCATGGTCGATGGCTTTTATGTCGAAAGTTTTGTCAGTGCGCTCTGGGGAGCTTTCGTGTTAGGTGTTCTAAATCTCATCGCCACGATTTATTTTGGAGGGTCCAAAAACAAAAAATTCACCGTAAAGTTTAATCGATCCGTGCAGTTTACCGATACGGACAATCGGACAGACAAAGACAAAATTTCACGTCAGCCGAAAAATGCCATAAAGGACGACGATATAATTGACATCTGATTTTGCATTTTTCGGGTAAGAAGCCATCAGTAGCTTTCGACGATTGTTGTATATTGAGGGAATTTTCCCAACATGTTTATTGATCCTAATTTAACACATATTTATTATGTCAGCAGATACAAAATATAATCTCATCGTTATTGGTGGAGGGCCCGCCGGTTATGCCGCAGCCATCCGTGCCGGTCAGCTAGGCAAAAAAGTTGTTTGCATTGAGCAGGAACGGCCCGGTGGTACTTGCCTGAATTGGGGGTGTATTCCTTCCAAGGCACTGCTGAAAAGCGCAGAACTGTACAACAAGCTTAAGCATTCGGAAGACTTGGGAATAACCGTAGAGAATGTAGGTTACGATTTTTCAAAAATCATTCATCGCTCCCGGAACGTTGCGGCGACCATGGCAAAAGGTATTGGATTTTTATTTAAAAAAAACAAAGTCGAGCATGTTACTGGAGTCGGCACGATACAGTCTCCGGGTGTCGTCGAAGTCACTGAAGGAAAAGACAAGGGGAAGACCTTTACTGCGGAAAAAATTTTGATTGCGACCGGATGTAAGCCGCGCCAGATCGAAGGGATTACCGTCGATGGCGAGCGTGTAATGACCTCGCGTCAGGCGCTTGAAATGAAGCAACAGCCCAAATCGATTGTTATCGTTGGAGCAGGTGCAATTGGCGCGGAGTTCGCATATTTTTTGAATGCCTTTGGTACAAAAGTCACTTTAGTCGAGCGGCTGGATCAGATACTTCCGGTCGAAGATCATGAAATCGCAGGTGTGGTTGCGCGTGAATTTAAGCGTCAGGGGATTGATTGCCGGCCTTCAACGGATGTACAAAACATTAAAGTTTCAAAAAAGGAAATAACGATGGATCTGGTAAAAGGTGACCAGACAGAGTCAATTTCAACTGAGGCGCTTCTGCTTGCAATTGGTGTCACCGCCAACACGGAAAAACTATTGTCTGCAAAAGTAAATGTGGAACTGGATCGTGGTTACGTAAAGGTCGATGACAATTACGAATCTTCAGTCAAAGGCATCTATGCCGCCGGTGACATTATTGGTCCTCCCTGGTTGGCCCATGTCGCTACGTTTGAAGCAGTGCAGGCAATTGAAGGCATGTTTGGCGAAGGTAAACCCAAAAAAGTCACCCAATTTCCCGGGTGTACTTACTGTTTGCCGCAAGTAGCTTCTATCGGCAAGACCGAGAAGCAGCTCAAAGAAGAAGGTGCCGCTTACAAGGTTGGTAAATTCCCATTCCAGGCATCCGGTAAGGCAGTTGCTTCAATGGAGTCAGAGGGATTTGTAAAACTACTGGTTGACGAGAAATATGGCGAAATTCTTGGAGCGCATATTGTCGGCGCTGATGCGACAGAAATGATTGCAGAATTCGGCCTCGCAATGAAACTTGAGGCGACCGCTGAAGAGATCCACCACACAATACATGCACATCCGACAATGAGTGAGGCGATGATGGAAGCTGCCGCAACCGTTTACGGCGAAGCGATCCACATCTAGGGTTTTGAAGTCGATACAATTACTTTAGTCTATCAGGAAGGCGAAAAACTTTAAGCTGAGTTGCAACGAAACTCTTTTTTCAAAGAGATTAGTCGCTTGCACTCGATAATCAAAATTACAACTTTGCGACGATGTCTCGTAACAGAAAAAGTCCGGATGATGATAATCTTGAATTTGATCTCAATATGTCTGCTGATTCCAGCAGCCACATTGTGTCGGCGAATGATAGCAACAGTCGAAGTGACGACCCCTTTGCTCTGCAACTACATTCCAGCCATGTCGATGATATGTTCAGCGACTGGTTTCTCGACTACGCCAGCTATGTAATTCTGGAACGCGCGGTACCGCATGCAAACGATGGGCTCAAGCCGGTACAGCGACGCCTTCTGCACTCCATGCGTGAGCTGGAGGACGGACGCTATAACAAAGTGGCAAACATCATTGGCAACACCATGAAATACCATCCGCACGGTGATGCTTCCATTGGAGACGCCCTTGTACAGTTGGGTCAGAAGGAGTTACTGATCGATACCCAAGGTAACTGGGGAAACACACTCACGGGCGATTCCGCGGCAGCACCTCGTTACATTGAGGCACGCCTGTCGAAATTTGCCCTGGATGTTGTCTTCAACCCCAAAACCACCAACTGGCTGGCATCCTACGATGGCCGAAATAAAGAGCCCGAAACCCTGCCGGTAAAATTCCCGCTCCTGCTCACACAGGGCGCTGAAGGCATCGCGGTTGGTCTATCCTGTAAGATCCTACCGCACAATTTCAACGAACTGATTGACGGCTGCATCGCCCTGTTGCGCAAAGAGACCCCTGAACTCGTGCCCGACTTCCCAACCGGTGGTATTGCGGATGTCTCTGAGTACAATAATGGCAAACGAGGCGGACGCGTAAAATGTCGCGCACGAATTGAACCCCGTAAAAAGAATCTGCTTGCGATTACCGAACTCCCCTTTGGAAAGACGACCACCTCGCTTATCGATTCCATTCTCTCTGCCAACGACAAAAGTAAAATTAAAATACAACGCGTCGAAGACAACACTGCAGACAAGGTCGAGATTCTCGTTTACCTACCCTCAGGCGTTGATACAGAAACAGCGGAACAGGCACTTTATGCTTTCACCGATTGCGAGATTTCGATTTCGACCAACATCTGCGTCATCGAGCATGACAAACCCCATTTTTACTCGGCGCCGGACCTACTCTATCTGGCGACTGAAAAAACACGCGAACTGCTCAAACTCGAACTTGAAATCGAACTACGAGAGCTTGAGGAAAAATGGCATTTCTCTTCACTGGAAAAAATCTTCATTGAAGAACGCATCTATCGCCGCATTGAAGACGAAGAAACCTGGGAAGCCGTTATTAAAACGGTCGATGTCGGTCTTGAGCCTTTTAAAGATCGGCTGAACCGCGAAGTCACCCGCGACGACATTCTGCGTCTGCTGGAGATCAAAATTAAGCGTATTTCAAAATATGACTCCAAGCGTGCTGACGAACTGATCAAAGACCTCGAAGCTGCAATTGAAAAAACCAACAAGAACCTGCAGCAACTCACCAAGTACACAATTCGCTGGTTCAGTGAAATCCAAAAAAAGTACGGAAAAGACTACGCACGCAAAACCGAACTGGCCTCTTTTGAAAAAGTAGTCGCACACGAAGTTGTGATTGCCAATGAAACACTCTATGTCGACCGCAAAGAAGGATTTGCCGGCATCAGTCTCAAGAAGGACGAAGTCGTCTGCAAATGCTCTACACTGAGCGATGTGATCGCAATTAACCAGGAAGGCAAACTAATCGTTTCTAAAGTCAGTGAGAAAGCTTTTTTTGGCAAAAACATCCTCCACATCGATATTTTCAATCGCAACGAGCCGAACGAACGAACCTTTTGCATGGTCTATCGGGATGGTAAAAGCGGACCGGTAATGGCAAAGCACTTTACTATCGGTGGGATTACTCGCGACAAGGAATACGATCTCACCAAAGGTACTCCTGGTTCCCGCGTACTCTTTATTTCCAGCTATTCAACCGCAACAGGCGAAGCAGATGCCGTAAAAGTGAATCTGAAGCCAACACAACGTCTGCGAAAAACAGAAGAAGCTGTTTTCTTTCGCGATCTCACTGTTCGCGGACGCGGCAGCGGTGGCAACATCGTCACCAAAAACGCGGTTCGCAATGTCGTCCGACTGCCCAAATCGGCGTTGGCACGATGAAAAAGCGTTTTCATCCCTGAACGAAATCTAATGGCTGACAGTTCTTCATCTCCGGAAAAACGAAGCATTTCCAAAGACGAATTAAATGCCCTCCCGCTTATCTATTGGGAGGGACGAATTGAAGTTCTCAATACGATTGATGCCATGGAGATAGCGGTTGATGCCCTTAAAGATAAAGACCTGTTAGGTTTTGATGTCGAGACGCGTCCTAGTTTCAAAAAAGGTGAATATTATCCGCCCGCACTGATACAAATCGGAGATGTCGACTGCATTTATCTGTTTCGTATCTGCAAAACAAAAACCTTCGCTCCTTTACTCCCGATTCTGGAGTCAGAAACTATTTTAAAATCAGGCGTTGCCATCAAAGACGATGTTAAAGAATTGAAAGCGATGGAAGATTTTAATTCATCCGGATTTGTCGAAATCACTGACATTACTAGACAACTCGGCTACGAAAATCGTGGCCTGCGTGCGCTTGCAGGTTTGTTGTTGCAGGGACGTATCAGCAAGGCTGCACAGGTTACCAACTGGGAACGGGAAGAACTCACGGAGAAACAGATTCGCTACGCTGCAACGGATGCCTGGATAAGCCGTGAACTGTATAGCCGGGCAGTTACAGAACGCGATAGCAGCTAATTTATTTACTACGATTCTTTGTCTAGTTCCGATGAGGCCAAAGGTGCCGTTAAGGTCTCACCCGTATCTTTGCCAGTTGCTTCGTCTGATGGCGAATCCATTTCCGCTTTCATATTGGCAGCAGTGTCGAGTTCGGTTGGATTCTCTGTTTTCCTAGCATCTGAACTTTTAGAATCTCTTGGCTTCGGCATAGGCGGCGATGCAAAAAGTCGACCATCGCCATACTCTGTGACATACCCTTCTGTAACCAGCCAGCGCAAATCTATCATCAACTGCTTGAGTTTTTTTGAGTCTTCATCACCAAACTCTGATTTGGATGCCTTTTCAACTGTGGAAGTTGCTGTATCAGATGACGGCAGTTCCGTCTTCTTTGCCATCTCAGCATCCTCCGAATCTTCGATCGCAGCCGCGGCTTCGTCCTGCGTGTCTACTTTTGCTTCAGCAACTTCGGATTCACTCATTTCCAGTTGCACGGGCTCTTGTTTCTCGATTTCAATGCCAAGGTGCAGTTTTGGTAGTTTGGAAGCTTGGATGTTAGGATTTTTTTCGATAAATTCGATTACCTTCTGAATCGAAGGTGTAAAAACTGTGGTATCGTCACGAAACTTTCGATGTACTGCACATGCATAGGAAATGCCCTTGGAACCTTTTTTATAAACGGTGAATTTGTGACGGCGCAGCCGACCACGAATATTGTTTGCCGTATCCAGGGGGAATCGGTGTTGGTGTTCAATATACATTTCAATTGAGCGACGAATTGGGCCTTTTGGCAAATGCTCAATAGCACGACCGTCAAAACGAGCATGTTGTCCCGTACCAATAATTGCATTCTTACGGTTTAGCAGGAGAAATGAACGCACTGCCTCCAGTGATTCAAAGGACTCCGGTTCATCTTCTTTGCGTTCTTTAAGTATGTACCGAGCGCCCTTTTTCATGGATTCAACCCAGGCATCAATCGACTCCTGGTCTTTGACTGACTCAATTTTGGAGACAAAGTGTTCAAAGGACATGTTATTTACTTTCGAAGCATAGTGACGCTGCAAAAATTCCTGGTACCGATGGTAATTGGGTGGCCCGAGCAGTTCGCCTGTTATCATGCACCGATTCACCACCTGGAAGTTCCCTTTCGGAGGCTCTACCTCTATCGTCTCTATGTCGAAAAACGATTCCAGATGGTTGTTTAAAAAATGGTTGATCGCCGCCTCTTCGGTTTCGAAAGGAAGATGTTCCTGCATAGTGTAGTACAATGACTTTGGCTCCTCACCTTCCTTCACCTTATTTTGTACAACGACTACATAGCGTTCCGGCTTTTCCAGAATAAGATGTGCAATTTCGAAAAGCTGGTATGTGCGTACAGTCGATCTTAGCCGTTTGACAAGTGCTTCAAAAGCGTCGTCCTGCGGATAAATATCTATTTTTACCGTAGGCTGGAAATTATCGTGCTGCGATTGATTTTTATCGTAACGTCCTTCTTTGCCATACGTTCTTTCTTTACCAGAACCTATTCTGTTGTTTTCACCGCTTTTTGAATAGTTCCACCCCGAGGGATCACGCCGGTCACGCCGATCATGCTTACTGCCGCTGCCGGAATGTCTGCCCTGTGATTTTTGACGGGAAGACTTTGGAGGAGAAGATTTTTCGGCATCTTTATCTGCCCATGAAGGGCCAAAATCAAGACCACTAAGTGAACTCAGGTCCGGCCCTTCTCCCGAAACATTCTGGATGTTGTCTGATTGGTTTTCCGCCATTGCTTTATCTAATATAACCCGAAATTAGAAAATTTTTATCTTAATCCAAATTTAGAAGCGTCATCTAAGAGGAAAGGATTCAAACATTCAAGCTCTCGATTCCACTCAAATTTATTTTTTAACATTTTTGTTGCTCTAACGCATATTCAAATTTTTCATCCTTACTATCTCATTGCAGAGTCTTATTCTGTTTAGCCTGGTCGAATGGTGGAATTGGCAGACACGCATGTTTAAGGGACATGTGCCGCGAGGCGTGGGGGTTCAAGTCCCCCTTCGACCACCAAATCCGAACATCGAACTTTGAATGTTCAATGCTCTGAGGATTTCAGGGGTTTCAGGCTTGGGAACAAAATGGTGTCACGGATGCTTTCGGCGCCTGTAAGCAAAATCACCAGCCGGTCAATCCCCAGCCCCAAACCACCTGCCGGTGGCATCCCATACTCTAATGCTGTAAGGAAATCGGCATCCATATCCTGTATTTCTTCCCCAACCTGATCTTCAAACATCTTACGCTGGATGATCGGATCGTTCTGCTCTGAATAGGCCGGCGCGATTTCCTGGCCGTTTATACAGAGTTCAAAGACATCAATGGTGCTTGGGTCGCCTTGGGTAATTTTTGCCAAAGGACACAATTCTCTGGGAATATGTGTCACAAAAGTCGGTTGAATCAGTTTCGGCTCAATGATCTTTTCAAATATGTTGTTGGTTATTTCATAGTCTTCCAACTTTTCATCTACCTCGATGCCCAGAGCACGAGCTTTTTGCAGTTTTTCCGCACGATCATGTCCAAACCAATCTGCATCACCCGTTGCTTCGATAATCAGATCTTTGTATTTCGCTTCGCGCCAGGTGCCATCCAAATGGATGGTTACACCGTCCGGCCGGGCAATCTCAAGTGATCCGATGACGGTCTTTGCAAGGTGCTGTATGAGGCCCTGGGTAAGCTCCATCATTCCACGAAAATCTGTGTACGCCTGATACAATTCCAGCATTGTAAACTCGGGATTGTGACGGCGTGACAAACCTTCATTGCGAAAGACTCGACCGATTTCAAAAACGCGATCTTCACCAGCGACCAGCATTCGTTTTAAATAAAGCTCCAGAGCAATCCGCAAATAAAAGGTGCAGTCTAAGGCATTGAAGTGGGTAATAAAGGGTCTTGCAGCGGCCCCACCGGCGACATTCTGCAGCACCGGTGTCTCGACTTCCGTGAAATCACGCTCCCACAAATACCGACGCATTTCCTGAATAATTTTTGCCCGCTGACGAAATCGTTGACGTGAGGGTTGATTCACAATCAGATCCAGATAGCGCTGGCGGTAAATTTTATCATCATCCGTCAATCCGGCCCATTTTTCAGGCAGTGGGCGCAAAGACTTTGACACCAAAGTATAGTTTTCTGCCCGCACCGTTACTTCACCGGTTTTTGTTTTAAAAAGACGTCCCTCGACCCCAATGATATCTCCAACATCCAACTTTTTGAAGTAGGTATTGTACTCACCCTCGGGCAAATTGTCCCGTGTTACATAGCATTGAATCACACCGTCACGATCCTGGAGCTTGATAAAACTCGCCTTACCCATAAGGCGAAAAACAACAATCCTCCCGGCAACAGCAACGTAAGGCTGCAATTCGTCTGCCACATCCTCTTGGTACGCACTAACTGCTGCTGTCGAGGTATGCTTCTGTGCACAATTTGCCTGAAAGGGATCGCGCCCTTCCTTGCGGAGAGTATCAAGCTTTTGCAATCGAACCGCGTAAAGATCGTGTGAATTATCCTGAGTTGTCGGATTATCAGTCATAGCAAAGCAAATGAATGTGTTCGCTCCTGGAAATAGCAACGACAAACTGCTTTTGCTCAAAAAGACCTGCTAATCTTTGAATTAGCAGAAGACCTGCGCAAGAGAGCCGCAATTGAATCGGCAGGAAGGCAAGCGACGATAAACAAAGAGAAATAAACTTAACACGGTAGAAGTATAGCGTAATGATAAGCTCAACTACGTGAACTCAAGCAACTCAACATTTGTAAAGGCACTCATTGGCATTTCTTTAATTTTAGTGCTTTGCCTGACATTCTTTATCCAGTCAACTTCCAGACTGAATGCAGAACTCAAACAGCTTGCAGCCGATTTCAGGGCTGCAAATCAGGCAGAAACGATTGAGCCCATGCTCGCATTGTACTGCCTGGAAGGCATTGATGAACTCAGTATCATGCGCTTAAAAGGAGCGCTACAATACGAACAAGGCCTTCCCATCAGAAAGATAGAGTTTGAACCACTTTCCGGAGTGCCTGAAGAGACAATCCAATTTACCCACAATGGCATTCAATACGGCCCAACACTCAAACCACGATACAGGATGCGTGTCACCTATGAAGGCAAGGATCGTTTCACCAGTTTATTCACGATTGGCAAAACAGATTCAGGCACCTGGCAGTTTATATCCGCAAAACCAATTTCAGCTATCGTTGATTGAGGCCGTTGGAGTCATCTGAAAACCTAAAAACTGTATCTACAGGCAACGAGTTTCAGTTTTATGCCTTGACAATAAAAATGGGTAAAAAGCTACTCTTCCACTTCCACCTCAATTGCCGACCAGTCCATTTTTTCAATCAGTTTAAACAAGATAATTGTAGCAAGTATGCCATATATGGCGTACAGGGCGCTTTGTAGATAGAGTCCAAAGCATAGTTTACCCAGGCAGACAATCATGGCAAATAATCCAGTAACGCCCAAGAACCAACAGGCCCACTCTAGCTTGCCAACCGTCAAATGATTCGCATTGCCCGCCTTGATCGCAATGTCCTTCCACCAGCCGGCAGGTTTAATGCGCTGGTAAAATTTGATTAGATTCTCTTCTTTTTCAGGAGGTGTCAGGAAAGTAACAATGACCCAAATCGTTGTTGTCACAACCATATTCAAAGTGAAGCGAACGGCGTAATCATCCAATAGATAGAGCGGCCAGCCAACCATTTCAAACAGGCCGTGGAAAACCGGCGTTTTGTTCAAGAGCAGCCACATAAGCAAAGTCGAAAACATTGCAGAAAGCTCCGACCATGCACTGATCCGCCACCAATACCAACGTAACAATATCACAAATCCGGCACCGGACATCAACTCAAACATCGTTAACCACAATCCGCCGATATTAGTTGCATAGTAAGCTGCCACGCCAGCCAGAATCGCCAGTAACACGGAAGTTATCTGGGAAACCATAACCCTTCCCCGTTCGCTCGCCGAGCGATTAATGAAGCGGCAATACAAGTCGTTCACCACATACGAGGCTCCAAAATTAACATGAGTGGAAATGGTCGACATGTAAGCAGCCATTAAAGCGGCAACCATCAAACCTTTCAAACCTACGGGCAGGTACTTCATCAGCATGATAACATACGCATGCTCCGGATCGTAATGGGAGCCAAACACTGTCACATCGGGAATGAGAGCAAGTGATGCAACACCGACTACAATCCAGGGCCAGGGCCGCAGTACATAGTTGGCCAGGTTAAACCAGAGCATCGCCATCATTGAATGTTTCTCATCCTTACAGGAAAACAGACGCTGAGCAAGGAAACCTCCACCTTCTCCACCAGCCCACCATTGGAGACCTAAAAATACGACCAGAGCCCAAACTGCCAGCAGACCTCCACCCTTCAGATCAAAAGGAGGAAGAAAACTAGTGATTTTCTTTACCGGCACAACCTTGTCACCTCGCCACGCAGCCATTATCTCACCCTTGTTTTCTACGTTCGCCTGAGCCAACTTCTCGAGAAAAGCATCGTCACTTAACGTAATATCTGCAATGCGATAGTACTCTGCAGCCTGACCATCAATGGTATCTTCAAACAGGATTCCCGCAGCTAACATTTTCTCAATTTCACTAAAGTCAGTGAATCGTCCTTTGCTCAGGGTAAAACTATTTCGCCACAACTCCAACGCACGTTCCGTCTCTTCAACACCTGCTTGGGCAAGCCTCGTGATCAGTGCTTCTTCGGACAGATTCGGCTCTATCCATCTCCAGGTATCTTCTTCTGCATCACCTTTACTGATCAATCCTGCTGCTTCAAGACTCTGGTCATACTCTACCAAGCGTCGATCCAAAGGTTGACGATTTATAACCTTTCCTTCCTGAATCACAATTTTAGCCTGCTGCACCATATTTTTGGGGCCACCGACCACTGCAAAAACGACAAACATAAGGATGATGGTACCAGTCATCGCCAAACAAAATTGGAAGAAGTCCGTGACCATGACCCCCCAAAGTCCGGAAATCGCACTGTAAATTGCGGCTACTGTCAGACAAATAACAATGCCGGTAATCTTTGGTGCAATGATCGCCTGACCGATAATCGGCCAGTTTACAATCGTCTCGGAATCAAACTGTGACATTACATCGACTCCACTTGCCACCATCTGTGGAAGAAAAGATCCTTCGATAAAAACAAAAGTGGGTAAATTAAGCGTTACTTCGAGGATTTTACTCATCGCAAGCGTCACCCAGCACATAACCAGTGTATTTTGAATCAACGAGCGATAAGTTGCATGAAAAATCCGCAGTCCGGCCGCAGGCTTACCTCCGTAGCGAAGTTCATTAAATTCAACGTCGGTCAATATTCCGGCGCGTCGCCAAAGCCTGGCAAAGAAAAAGGTACAGAGCATCATTCCCATAATGCCCCCCCACCAGAACCAGTTGCGCTCCAGTCCGATTGAGCGCATCCATCCCGAGATGACCAAGGGCGTATCGGCGGCAAAAGATGTTGCTACAATTGAAGTCCCCGCCAACCACCAGGTCATCTTGCGTCCGGCAACGAAATATTCGAGCATACTTCCGGTAGCTCGTTTTGAAAAGTACAACCCGATACCTAAGGTAATCAAAAAAAACAAGCCTATCACAGCCCAATCCCATAGTGCTAGTGGTGTCAGAACTTCCATATTATGTTAAAGATTTCGTACCTTTTCTAGTGTCACAGGGAAACTAAGTTGCAAGATTAACTGATAGCAAATCGTATCGGATAAATGTCTTTTCGAGTCTTCAGGAACTAGGTTAATGAACTACTATGAAACAAGTAATAGAGTGTCACTCTAGCTATTTTTTTCGTCATCTTCAGACGATGATAGATCTGCTTCATTCGCTTCAGAGGTCTCCGCGGATGATTCAGTACCTGAATCGGCCTCGACTGTAGAATCTTCGACGTCATCAGCTGTAGCCTCGCTTTCAGTCTCAGATTCTTCTTGTACAACTGCCTCCGGCGTGGGCGATTCACTGACCTCCGCAGTGGAATCCTCTTTTTCAATTTCTTCAGTTTCTTTTTTTGCCGATACTTTCCTGGAAGGCTTCTTTGAATACCCTTCATCATTGCCGTCGATCAATTCTATCAACGCCATTTCAGCAGCATCTCCGATTCTTTGGCCAAGCTTGTAAATACGCGTGTAACCTCCGGGACGTTCCATAAACTCACTTACACGTTCGTCAAAAAGTATAGCGACCGCACCTGGGTTGTTTAAACGTGAGATCGCCAAGCGGCGAAAGTGCAACTTGCGTTCGGGTTCGTTGGAACTTTCTGCTTTTTTTGCCAGAGTGATGATTTTCTCAACAAACGGGCGAAGCGCCTTGGCTTTGGCCAGTGTTGTCTTGATCCGTCCGTGAGTTATCAAAGCAATGGAGAGATTGGCCAGCAAAGCAAGGCGATGCGGCCCGGAAACCCCGATTTTATGTCTTCTTTTGCTGTGGCGCATTTTGAGTTACTTTCTGTTAAGTTTATAAGAATTAAATCTCGAGTCTAGAGTTCGGTAGCTTGATCAAGCAGACGTTCATCTATTTTCGTGCCCAGAGAGAGTCCCAGCTGTTCGAGCTTGTCCTTGATTTCGTTGAGTGACTTCTTACCAAAATTGCGGTACTTGAGCATTTCTTGCTCTGACTTTATCGCAAGTTCGCCTACAGTGGTAATGTTTGCATTGTTCAGACAGTTAGCTGCACGAACGGAAAGCTCGATCTCATTAACACTCATGTTGAGTAGCTTGCGCAGGCGATTTTGCTCTTCGCTGATCTCTTTGCTTTCGTTTTCAAAGTCAACTGATTCATCGGAAACTTCATCAAACACATCCATGTGATGTTTGATGATGGCAGCACTTTGCTTAAGTGCATCGTCCGGAGTGATACGGCCATCAGTTGTAATCTCAAGGATCAGTTTGTCATAATCCATTTCCTGCCCTACACGTGTGTTTTCAACGGAATATTTTACGAGCTTGACAGGGCTAAACAAAGAATCGACGGGTATGACACCGATTGGCTGATCCGGCTTTTTGTTATCTTCACCGGAGCAATAACCTCGACCAACCCGTACTTCAAGCTCAGCAAGGAAGCGCTGAGGCCGGTTTAGCGTACAGATAATCTGATCAGGATTCACGACCGATACATTTGCATCCAGTTGAATATCTGCCGCAGTTACTGCACCCTCGCGATTGACATCAACGATGAGATTTATGCTTTCACGCGACTCTGAGACGAAAAGTACTTTCTTAAGATTTAGGACGATGTCAGTGACATCTTCGACAATACCTTCAATACTTTGAAACTCATGCTGCACACCATCGATTTTAATCGATGAAATTGCAGCTCCTTCAATGGAACTGAGTAACACACGACGGAGCGAGTTTCCAAGAGTGTGTCCATAGCCGGTTTCAAATGGCTCAGCCTGAAAGACAGCAAACTCATCAGATGCAGTTTCCTCGACTTTTGTAAGTCGATTGGGAAGTTCGAATTTTCCTAAGCGTTTTGGCATAATATGCTTTTATTTTACTAGTTGAGATAATGGACTGGTTTAAGCCAGACAAAGAAATTGATGTTGGTGACCGATTAACGGCTGTAAAATTCAACAATGAGTTGTACATTGATGCTGACTTCGAGTTCATCAGCTGACGGAAGCCGACTTACGGTAGCTTTGAGAGCATCTGATTTAAGCGCCAGCCATTCAGGAACAGGACGCCCCTGACTTTCTTCCATATTTCGGGTTGCCAACTGACGTGAAGAAGTGCGCTCACGCACTTCAATCTCATCACCTTCTTTTACAATAAAACTGGATATGTCGGTTTTGTGACCATTCACGCAGACATGACCATGGTTGACCAATTGGCGGGCACCCGCTCTCGACTTGGCAAATCCCAGGCGGTACACAACGTTGTCCAGACGCGATTCTAGCATTTGAAGAAAAATTTCACCGGTTACACCGCGTGTCTTTTTCGCTTTTTCGAAGGTCAGACGAAATTGTTTTTCAGTAACTCCGTACATGTAGCGCAGCTTCTGCTTTTCATTTAAACCGATTGAATATTCGCTCACTTTGCGACGAAGAGTCGGGCCATGCTGACCAGGCATGTGAGGCTTACGCTCGAACGCTTTGGTGGGCGCAAATATGGCCTGACCAAAACGGCGGTTAAGACGTGTTGTGGGTCCTGTATATCGGGACATAATATTTTTCTCTATTTTTTTTCTGCGAACTCAATAAAACAGTGTCTACGTAGCAGATGTACGTTAGACACGACGACGTTTGGGTGGGCGGCAACCGTTGTGTGGGACGGGAGTTACATCAACAATGTCAGTAACGATCATGCCTAAAGACTGGATTGCGCGAACTGCTGAATCACGACCCATGCCAGGGCCGTTCAATTTTACGACTACTTCTTTCATGCCGTGTGACATTGCGACACGACCCGCATCCTGAGTGACTACCTGAGCAGCATATGCAGTCGATTTGCGAGAGCCACGAAAGTTGCATTTACCCGCACTGGACCAGGAAATTACGTTGCCACGCAAATCACAGAAAGTCACCTTGGTATTGTTAAACGTTGCCAAGACATTTACAACGCCAACTGTTATGTTCTTACTACCTTTGGCACGGCGTATCTTAACACCATCCAGATCACTTTTCAGCAGATCTTCTGCGGTCTCCTGCTTCTTTTCAGGTACTTCTTCAGTTGCAGCCTCTTTTTCGGCAACGACTTCTTTCTCCTCTTCAGGCTTTGCTTCTTCTTCGCTCATCGTAACTTATTCTTGAAGGTTTTTCTTATTTTCGGACAGGTTTCACAGTGCCCTTGCGCGTACGTGCATTTGTCTTAGTACGCTGGCCACGCACTGGAAGACTTCTGGTATGACGAATGCCACGCAGACTGCGCGTGGCAATAAGACGTTTGAGGTTGGCAGTGCGTTCACGACGGAGATCACCTTCAACAATATACTGTTTCTCACTAATCATAGAAGCTATCTGATTAAGCTCCTGCTCGCTCAAGTCACCGGCCCGACGGCTTTGGTCAAACCCGGTCTCATTGACCAATGTCCTTGCACGTGAAGGACCGATGCCGTAAATGTAGCGAAGCGAGTATTCTAACTTCTTGTTTGCAGGTATGTCGACTCCTAAAATGCGTGGCATAATAATATAAAATTCTGATTTGATTCTTTGTAATAAGAGAAAGCGGTAAAAAGTAGCAGTTAATTTCGATTTGAAAAGCTATTTTTTTGGAATTGTTAAAATTTCTGGTTTGGTTTCAGTGACAAGCACTGTGTGTTCAAAATGAGCGGAAGGTTTTCCATCAAGAGTGGCAGCGGTCCAACCATCTTCCAGCATCTTGATTTTTGGGCTGCCGAGGTTGACCATTGGCTCGATCGCAAGCGTCATACCAGGTTTGAGAAGCGCTCCACTTCCACGGCGGCCGTAATTGGGTATTTCCGGCTTTTCATGCATGGAAATGCCAACACCATGTCCGACAAACTCGCGGACTATACCATATTTGCGCCGCTTGATAAAACGCTGTACTGCATTGGATATATCCCCGACTCGGTTGCCAGCTCGCGCAAAACCGATTGCATAGTGCAGAGATTCCTGCGTCGCATCAACCAGAGCTTGGTTTTCTTTAGCAACCGGCGGAATCAAAATGGTGGAGGCATTATCTCCAACATATCCACGATAGCGGACGACGACATCAATCGAGACGATATCGCCACATTTGAGAACACGGCGCATACTGCCAATGCCATGAACAATTTCGTCGTTTACGGAAATACATGTATATGCAGGAAAGATTTTGTTTCCTGAACGATAATTGTAACAGGCGCTCTCTGCCCCCAGGGCTTCAATAGTTTTTCGCCCCAGTTGATCGAGATCATAAGTTGTCATTCCTTCACAGACAGCATCGACCAGTTCTTTTAAAACTGTTGCCGCTATCTGGCAAGCTTCGCGGATCGATTGAATTTCTTCGTCAGAGCGAATTTTTTTCATTGGCTGCGAAGGTAAACTATAGCAAAGAACAAGAGTGTAGAATCGGGCTCATTGGAAAATGATTTCCTGGCCGACGAGTCTAATGTGAAAACGTTTTGAGCACCCAGGAAATAATTCCCAAAGTAAACAAAGCAATTGCAATAAACAGAAGCGGACGCCAGGCAGTCCAGAAGTCTTGCAAACCGGCTGAATCAACCAGCTTTTTGTTACGAGCTGCGGAACGACTCCGAATTTTACCCTTTTTGAGAAACCCGTCGTAGTGGCGCTGCAACAGATAGGTTTCAACCTGCCGCATTGTATCCAGCAGAACACCTACCGTGATGAGCATTCCGGTTCCTCCGAAAAAGATAGCAACGGAGAACGGAACGTTGTAACTAAATAACAGAATATCGGGAAAAAGTGCGATCAGCGTAAGCGAGAGTGCACCAAACAAGGTAAGACGAGTCATTATATGATCCAGAAATTTTGCCGTCGGCTCACCGGGCCGGACACCGGGTATGTAGCCTCCGTTTTTTTTCAGATCATCTGCAATTTGCAAGGGCTTAAACATCATTGACACCCAAAAGTAACTAAACACAAAGATCAAAAATCCAAATAGTAGATAGTACCAAACTTCTCCTCGGCCAAGTGCATTTGCAATATCATTAAAAAATCGCATTCCTGTGACTGTGCCCAGGTAGCTTAAAATCTGAGTGGGAAACATCAGGATTGCAGAAGCAAAGATGACAGGCATCACCCCAGCATAATTAACCTTGAGCGGAAGAAACGAGCTTTGTCCTTCATAGACCTTACGACCAACAACACGTTTTGCGTATTGGACCGGTATCTTGCGCTGCGCCTGGGTAATCGCTACCAGTCCGGCAGTCACAACAAACAGTAGCACCAGCATCAAAACCCCTTCCGGGACCCCCAGTTGTGCCCCCTCGGATCCTACAGGTGCGACAAACATCTGATAACCTGACGCAACCGCAGCAGGCAGTCCTGCAATGATGCTAACGGTAATTAGTAGCGAGATTCCGTTGCCAATCCCCTTTTCAGTTATCTGCTCACCCAACCATACAAGAATCATCGCTCCAGCGGTTAGGAAAATTGTGCCTGTGATCAGAAATTGAGCCTTGTTTGCAATCACGACGGGGCCGTATTGTTCCGGGCTGAACCCTTGTCCGACAATGCTGCCGGGATTTGTACTGAGCGCAACCAGCAACAATAGCCCCTGAACAACACAAATGAGAATTGTCAGATAGCGCGTGTACTGATTTATTTTCTGACGTCCGACATCACCTTCTTGCTGCAAACGAGCGATCGAAGGGAAAACCGCACCCACCAGTTGCATGATGATCGAAGCACTGATGTATGGCATAATGCCCAAAGCAAATACAGCTCCATTTAGAAGAGCACCGCCGGTAAACATATTGTAGAGACCTACCAGACCACCACTAGCTGATGACTGGTCTGCCATAAAATCCTGGATCGGGCCTATGTTCATTCCTGGTAACGGAATGTTTGCTCCTACACGTGCAATGAATAGAAGCGCCAACGTAAAAAAAATCCTCTGCCGAAGCTCTGGAATTTTCAAAGAATTTGTGAATGCAGAAAACATAAGCCTGGATTAATTGTGGCCAGGAGAGGTTATGGTCAAGTCGGGTTTATCAGACTTCTTCTGTTGCGGTTTCCTCTGTAGCAGATTTTGCTGCTGATTCAACCACTTTGCCGCCTGCTGATTCAATTTTACTCTTTGCAGATTTGGAAACTTTGTCGACTGTTACCGTGAATGCTTTGGACACCTCGCCATCACCGAGCAGTTTGACACCTTCATCATTGTCGCGGACTAACCCGGCATCGATCAATGCTTCTCGAGAGACGACATCGCCCTCGAGCTTTTCAAGCTGACTGACATTAACCAGTTGATAGCGCGTACGAAAGTTAAAATTATTAAACCCACGGCGTGGAAGTTTGCGGTAAAGAGGCATCTGACCACCTTCGAAGCCAACTGGAATACCGCCACCGGAACGACACTTTTGGCCCTTGTGCCCCTTTCCGCATGTTTTGCCATGCCCATTGCCTTTACCACGACCAAGACGTTTGACTGGACGAGTTGCGCCTTTAATTGTTGGAATATTTTCGAGATTCATTGGATATAATCCTTAGGCTTCAGTTGTTGTAGAACTGCCAAAGCGTACGTTTTTGATTTCATCATTGGAGCGGAGTTGCTTCAATGCTGCCATGGTTGCATTCACCATGGCCAGATGGTTATTCGAACCGAGTGATTTCGAAAGAACATTTTTTATGCCGACAGACTCAAGAACTGCTCGGCAGCCGCCACCGGCAATAACACCGGTACCATCGGAGGCCGGGCGCAAAATAACTTTTCCGCCATCGGCTTCGCCTAAGACATGATGCGGTATCGTGTCGCCACGAAGCTTTATCGTGATCAGATTCTTCCTGGCCTGTTCAGAGCCTTTCCGGATTGCCTCGGGCACTTCTTTTGCCTTGCCGTAACCGACGCCAACTTCACCGTTTTGATTACCGGTGACAACAAGCGCAGCAAAGCTGAAACGACGACCGCCTTTCACCACTTTAGCACAGCGATTAATGTGGACTACCTTTTCGACGTACTCCGGAATTTCTTCTGTATCCTCTTGCTGAGGGGTTGAACTGGTTTGCTTGCTCATATATCAATTTAAAATTTTAGTCCGCCTTCGCGAGCAGCGTCTGCAAATGATTTCACGCAACCGTGATAGCGGCGCCCCGAACGATCAAAAACAACCGATTCAATACCGGCGGATTTTGCCTTTTCCGCAAAGGATTTACCCAACACAGAAGCACCTTCGACATTCGCCTTAATTTCGGAATCCTTGACCAATGAAGACAGGAAAAGCATCGTGTGTCCCTTTGTGTCATTAATGCATTGGGCATAGATGTGCTTATTGGAAAAGTGTACCGAAAGGCGTGGCCTTTCGGCAGTGCCTTTGACTTTTTTGCGAATACGCCAGCGACGGCGTTGTAAGAGTGCTTTTTTCTTTTTGAGTTTCATGAAATATGTTGATCAGAATTACGCAGACTTCTTACCTTCCTTACGGCGGACGTATTTACCGACAATATGTACGCCCTTACCTTTGTAGGGTTCGGCAGGATAGTAGTTGAAGATTGTCGCGGTAACTTCACCAACCAGATGTTTATCAACGCCTTCAACAGTTAATTTGGTGTTCTCCGCTATTGTAATTTTAATACCCTCGGGAATTGTCAGCAGGCACGGATGTGAATAACCAAGTGCAAGATCAAGCACATTACCTGAGATTGCCGCACGAAAACCAACTCCTTTAAGGACAAGCTCTTTCTTGTAGCCTTCCATCACTCCAATCACCATATTGTTGATTATAGCGCGCACGGTTCCAAACATCGCTTTTGAATGGCGACTGCTGTTTGCGGGTTTGACGCAAACCTCGTTGTCCACCAATTCTATGTTTGTGGAACGATCAAATGTTTTCTCGAGTTTACCTTTTGGACCTTCGACGCGCACAGTCTGACCGTCAATAGCGACAGTTGCTTTTTCAGGAACGGGTATGGGAAGTTTGCCTATTCTACTCATTGTATATGTCTCCTTATTACCAAACTTTGCAGATCAATTCTCCACCGACTCCGAGTTTGCGTGCTTCACGAGCACGCATGACTCCCTTGGAGGTTGTCAGTATTGCAACGCCAAGACCACCCAGCACCTGCGGAATTTCATTAACTCCGTAATAGAGGCGGCGACCTGGTTTGCTGTGACGCTCAAGGCCAGTAATCGCAGGCGTGTCTCCAACAAATTTCAGAGTTACTTCTACTGTTTTGAAGCCGCGATCATCTTTACCTTCAGTAAAATCGCTGATGTAGCCTTCCTGCTTGAGGATCGCCGATATGGCGGCACGCATTTTTGAATGTTGTGCCACACAGACATCTTTGCGAGCGGAGCTTGCATTGCGAATGATGGTAAGAAAATCACCTATTGTATCGTGAACTGCCATAGCTTAACGAATGGGTTTTCAGTAAATTTATTTTTGTATTACCAGGATGATTTAGTCACACCGGGGATCTTGCCCTGTGAAGCAAGTTCCCGAAATGTGATGCGAGAAAGTCCAAACCTACCGACATAAGCACGCGGACGTCCGGTGACAGAGCAACGGTTGCGTGCACGTATTGGCGAACTGTTTTTGGGCAATTTGGTGAGTTTTGCCTGCGCTTTGTAGAAATCTTCGTCGGAAGTTTCAGGGTCTGCAATGATTGCCTTTAGCTCTGCACGCTTTGCAGCATACTTTTCGATGAGGCGCAGGCGATTGAGATTGCGTTGGATTGCTGATTTTTTTGCCATAAACTATTAACTTTCGTTTGCTTGTTCGTCGGTTGCTTCTTTTGTGGCTGTGTCTGTTGTTGAAGGCTTGCGAAAGGGGATGCCAAAGAGCGCAAGTAACTCACGGCCTTCTTCATCGTTTCTTGCACTTGTATTGATACAGATGTCCATTCCCATATTTGCAGTTGTACCGTCTGCATTTACTTCGGGAAAAACCGAGTGATCGGCAATACCGAGCGTGTAATTGCCCTGGCCATCCAGTTTGGCTGGAACACCACGAAAGTCACGGATACAGGGAAGAGCGATATTTATCAGGCGATTGAGAAATTCGTACATTACCATCCCTCGCAATGTTACCTTGCAACCAATAGGCTGGCCCTCACGCAGTTTGAAGTTTGAAATGCTCAGCTTGGCCTTGGTAGTCACAGGACGTTGACCGGAAATCTTGGCAATTTCTTCGCTGACGTAAGCGATGTGTTTTTTGTCGACTGTTGCGCTAAAGCCGGAATTGATCACGATCTTATTGATTGACGGCACCTGATGAACATTGCCGAGCCCAAACTTTTTCATAAGCTCGGGTACAACTTTCTCCGTATAGTGTTTTTTTAGTATGGGTACTTGCATCGTATTAGGGCCGGATTTCCAAACCGGCCGGGTTGATAAAAGTTCGGTATGTTTTAAAAAATTCGTTAAAGTGAATGACTTATTTTATCTGGCAATACTAGTTTTCTTTATTTTTAGCATCAAATCGTTCCGCAAGCATCACATTTGAGTAGTGAATTGGCGCTTCGCGTTGAGTTTTGCCGCCTTCGGGATTTTCCTGCGATTTGGGAATATATTTTGTAATGAGATTTACACCCTCGACGACAACACTTTCACCGGCTTTCACTGAGAGCACTTTGCCGCGCTTTCCTTTATGAGCGCCGGTAATAACAACGACCTCCTGTTCTCTTTTGATCGACTTGGCCATACTACAATACCTCCGGAGCTAATGAGATAATTTTCATGTACTTCGCACGAAGCTCGCGAGCAACCGGTCCGAAAATACGCGTTCCTTTAGGGTTACCATCTGCATTCAGAATAACCACAGCATTATTGTCGAACCGCAGATAACTTCCGTCAGTACGATGTATGGGCGCTTTTGTACGCACAACAACGGCGCGTACTACCTCACCCTTTTTTACGGATGAATCCGTGGATGTAACTTTTACATTGCAGACAATTACGTCACCTACATCGGCGGTACGTTTGTTTTGTCCAAGACGACGGATCATTTCCGCCTCTTTGGCACCTGTGTTGTCCGCGATAAATACGCGACTGTTCATCTGTATCATGATTTAAATCTCCTTTTCAGGTTAAAAAACAAATTAGGTTACTTCAGGAGTGTCGACTCCGTCATCTGTTTCTGTCTCAGCAGCTTTAGCAACTTCGGCTTTAGTAGCGTTAGCTTTAGCAACTTCGGTTTCAGCGGTTTCGGGTTTAGTGGATTCAATTTCAGTAACTTCAGCTTTAGTAACTTCGGTTTCAGTAGCATCGGTTTCAGTGATTTCATCACCTATTTTCGGAGCCCGTTCAATAACCTTGGTAACACGCCAGCGCTTTAATTTGCTGATCGGACGCGTTTCCATGATTTCTACTTTATCGCCAAGTCCACAATCGTTGGCTTCGTCGTGAACGTGAACCACGGTTTTGCGCTTGATCTCTTTACGATAAAGTGGATGCGGAATTTTATAAAAGTAAGTAACTTTAACGGTCTTGTCGCCCGAATGGCTAGTAACTGTTCCAATCAGGGATTTACGTGAGTTGCGAGTAGCTTCCATAATAACAAAAATGTGTTGACTTCAGAATCAGGCGCCGGTGCCAACAAGTTTCTTTTCTCTAAGAATAGTTTCCAGACGAGCGATCTCGCGACGCAGTTCCTTGAATTCGTGGGGATGTTCCACCTGACCGGTCTGTTTACGCAAGCGAAGATTTAGATGCGAGTCTCGTGTGTCACGAAGCTTTTTTTCAATCTCAGTGTCAGACATTTCACGGATTTCTTTTGCAGTACTCATGATAAATAATTCGTTTTACAGGGCTTAAATAGAGTCATCGCGGACAACGAAACGACAGTAGAATGGCAACTTTGCATCTGCCAAGCGAAGTGCTTCCTGCGCAGCTGCTTGTGAACAGCCAGCCACTTCGAAAAGCATCGTGCCAGGACGTATGACAGCGACCCATTTTTCGACAGAACCTTTACCTTTACCCATACGAGTTTCAGCAGGTTTTTTGGTGACCGGTTTATGCGGAAATACGCGAATCCATACTTTTCCCTTACGCTTGAGACTACGTGTCATGGCAACACGGGCAGCTTCGATCTGCTGTGAAGTCATACGACCACGACTCAAGGATTGGATACCGAATTCGCCAAAAGAAACCGTATTACCGGACTGGGCATCGCCGCGGATGCGTCCTTTATGGACTTTGCGGTATTTTGTGCGTGATGGCAAATGTTGCATTGTTAACTTGTTTTAAAGGGTTTTCGATTTTTGGTGAGACTATCCCGGATTTGAATTAGATTTCATCTGCTTCGGGAATACAGATCCAGCATTTCACTCCGATAATTCCATAGACTGTGCTTGCTTCACTGAAGCCATAACTGATGTTTGCTCGGAGTGTTTGCAAGGGCACCTTACCCATGCGCTGTTGCTCGGTACGTGCAATATCAGCCCCAGCAAGACGTCCGCCGCATTGAACGCGAATACCTTCTGCTCCCATAGCCATTGTCGTCTGAACTGCTCGCTTCATCGCACGACGAAAAGCAATACGGCGCTCAAGCTGTAGTGCAACCCCTTCTGCAACAAGCTGTGCGGACAATTCGGGACGCTTTACTTCCTGGATATCGAGCATGATGTCTTTTTTGATGACCTTGTTCAGGCTTTCTTTCAATTTATCCAGTTCAGTTCCTTTGCGGCCGATAACTACACCTGGTCGAGCAGTAAAGACTTTAACACGGATGCGTCCTGAAGCACGCTCGATAAAAATGCGTGGTACGGAAGCATAGCGGAGCTTTTCGGAAAGAAATTCGCGGATAGTGTAGTCTTCCTTAACAAAAACGGGAAAATCTTTCTTGGAGGCATACCAGCGAGAGTCCCAGTCGCGGTTGACTGCCAGTCGAAAACCATTTGGATGAACTTTTTGTCCCATAGTAAAAATCGTGTTTGATTATAGTTCGTCGGTTAAAATTATGCGGATATGGCTGGTCGCCTTGCTGTAGGGATGAGCTGATCCACGTGATGCCGGACGAAAGCGTTTGAACTTGGGCCCCTGCTCAACAGTCGCAGATTCAATTGTAAGCTCATCAGAGGAAAGATTGTTGTTATTCTCGGCATTTGCGATTGCTGACTTAAGTGTCTTACCTACGAGCCGTGCGGACTTGCGAGGAATGTAGCGTAAAATCTCTACGGCTTCAGCAGCATTACGTCCCTGGATGGCACGAGTTATATCACGTACCTTTCGCGGCGACATACGAGCGTGTTTAGTATAGGCTTGGACTTGCATAGGACTCAGCTATTTTTAAGTGTGTTGATCCGAACATTGTCGCCGGATTGAATGGTTAAATTATCTGTTAGATTGAGGATAAGAGCCGCTGAACAATTGCTTCCGGACTCGATAATAATCAGCTCCCCGATGGATTGCTCCCCGCGTTCAACGCGGCACACCATTCCAAGGCGCAGGCCTTGTTCGAGACCGCCATCCAGAATTACGAGGTCGGCGGCAAGGTTGGAATCAACCATTGAAACCTTTGCTTTGTTTGAACTGTAAATTGATTCGCTGACAAAGGCAGGAACGTTTGCACAGACAAGATTAGCCGAGGTCAAAACTCCAAAGAGTAGACCGCAGATAAGCCTGATCAAATAGTGTGCGTTTAGAGACATAGTAATAAAGTTTCGTAAAACTCGTCTTATTTTTTCTTTTTCTTGGCCTGATGACCTTTGAATGTACGCGTTGGTGAAAATTCACCCAGTTTGTGCCCAACCATATTCTCTGTTATATGCACCGGCAAAAAGCTACGACCGTTATGCACGGTAAAATTGAGGCCCACAAAATCGGGAGTGATCGTTGAACGGCGGGACCATGTCTGTATGGGCTTGCGGTCATCAGTAGCCTGAGCCGCATCGACTTTTTTAGCGAGATGCGGATCTACAAAGAAACCTTTTTTAATGGAACGGGACATAATGAAGTAATCTGAAATTTATTTTCTCTTAAACTGGCGACCATTGCGGCGCACCAAAATCTGTGAATTGGTTGGATTCTTTTTCTTTCGAGTAGGGAACCCTTTGGAAAGTTGTCCCCAAGGCGATTGAGGATGACCGCCTCCCGAAGTGCGGCCCTCACCACCCCCCATCGGGTGATCCACAGGGTTCATCGCAACACCGCGCACGCGAGGTCTGCGGCCAAGCCAGCGATTGCGGCCTGCTTTGCCAAGACTTTGGCCCTGGTGTTCATGATTACCGACTTCGCCAATAGTTGCACGGCAACGGGCGTTTAAAAAACGGATTTCACCGGAAGGCAATTTAACGGTCGCACGTTCGCCATCGATTGAAATCAACTGTGCGGACTGGCCGGCTGAGCGAGCAATTTGTGCGCCCCGGCCGGGATGCAATTCAATTGCGTGGATCTTGGTCGCCGGCGGAATCACGGATAAAGGCATGCTGTAGCCGGGCGAAAACTCGACACGTGTATTTACATTCAGCAATGAATCGCCTTCTTTGACACCGCGGGGCGCCAGAATGTAGCGCTTTTCTCCGTCAGCATATGCCAGCAGAGCGATATTTGCCGAGCGATTTGGATCGTATTCAATGGCTTGTACTTTTGCCGGTATATCGATCTTGTCCCTGCGAAAATCAATGATGCGATAAGCACGCTTGTGTCCGCCTCCACGACGTCGTGAGGTGATGCGTCCGTAACAATTGCGCCCTTTCTTGTTGTGCTTATAGGTCGTGAGCCGACGCTCGGGCTTCTTTTTGGAAACATCGACCTTATTGCGTGTAAGAAATCGCTGGCCCGGAGTTAATGGTCTGGATTTAATAAGTGGCATGGCGCGTGAAAGTATTAGATAAGTTCAATTTTGTCGCCCTCTTTGAGACTGACGATAGCTTTTTTGTGCCCCCCTTTGGTGCCCGGGCGTCCACGACGCGCACGATCAATCTTAACTTTGGGCTTTTTGATGAGAATGTTCACATTAGTTACCGTGACATTGAAGACTTCTTCGACAGCCCTGGCGACTTCCGTACGATTGGCACGAGGATCGATTTCGAAGGTGTACTGATTGAGATTGGCCGCCAGATTTGCAGCTTTTTCAGTCACTCGAAATTCGCGGAGAATGTTGTTTGGAATGATCATAATTAGCCTTTATTTGCCCGGGCGATTATTGTTTCGATGCCTTTTGTACTCACGATGATTTGCCGGTACCGGACGATATCCAGTGCATTAAGATTGCTAGCCACTGTGAATGAAAGCCCTTCAATATTACGTGCGGCGAGTACTGTATTTTCATCAAAAGCATCATCGATAATCAGAACCTTCTTGTAGTCCGGCAATACTTCGGTGAGGACCTGGTAAAAAAGCTTTGTTTTGGGCTCTTTTACTTCGAATGCTTCAATAACAGAAAGACCACCTTCAGTAGCACGCTCAAAAAGTGCACGCTGAAAGGCCAGGGTCTTCATTTTGCCATTAATTTTTTGCGAGTAGTCACGCGGTTTCGGCCCATGAGCAACACCACCGTGGCGCTGATGCGGGACACGCCGCGTGCCCTGACGCGCCCTGCCCGAACCTTTCTGGCGGAAAAGTTTTTTGCCGGAGCCACGCACCTCTGCGCGTGTTTTGGTGCTCGCGTTGCCCTGACGCTTATTTGCCTGCTGGGCAATTATGACCTGCCGGAGCGCCGCAATACCTTTATCATCTTCAAAAGTGGGAAATGCGGAAAATTCCTTTTCCTCACTCTGTTTCCCGTCAACTGAATATACCTTAAGTTTCATTTTGATGACCCCCTATTACTTTGCTTGCTTGGCAGATTTGGTTTTAATCGCAGTGCGAACGGTAACCAGCCCGCCACGCGAACCCGGTATGCTGCCCTTGATAAGGATTAAGTTCTTTTCCACGACCACCTTGACTATCTCAAGATTCTGAACGGTACGCTGATCGCCTCCCATGCGACCTGGCATTTTTTTACCTTTAATCACATGCCCCGGCCATTGGCAGAAGCCGTAAGATCCACCACGACGATGAAACATCGAACCATGCGATGCAGGCCCACCGGCAAACCCATGACGCTTTACGACTCCCTGGAAGCCACGTCCCTTGGACGTTCCGATCACATCAATCTTCTGGCCGGCTTTAAAATGCTCAACCGTGAGAAAATCGCCCACCTTAACATCTGTCTCACCATTTGTACGAAATTCGCTCAGTTCTGCAACCGGATCAACCTCGGCTTTCTTGAGATGTCCAAGTTCTCCTTTGGACAGACGATGCTCTTTTTGTGCACGATACCCGATTTGTATAGCATCATAGCCGTCCTTTTCCGTCGATTTGATCTGCGTAACCGGACAGGGACCTGCTTCAATGACAGTGACGGGAATCAGACGATTTTCATCGTCAAATATCTGTGTCATGCCTATTTTTTTGCCGAGTAAAGAAATGTTCATAATACTAATTGGCAGGTGAGGCAAATGCCCCGTTTAAACAAAGACCTGCGTTAGTGGTTTAAAGAAAGCTGTTAGTCTCTGTGATTAGAGACGAAACGTGTGAAAAAAGAGTGTGCGTTTCAGTTCGTCAACCCCTATTTACAAAAAAAATTATTTTTTCGCGAATAAGTTTAAGTTTAGCCCGTCTTTTCGGATTCGCTTATAAATCTAGATTTGGTAGTTGGGTCCGGTTGATTTTTCTAAACCGTGGATAAACAAGTATTTACGCAGATGACACAGGGCGCAAAAATGGCGATTCGGTTTGATTGCTTAAGCGCCTGATTATTAGACGCTAATTCTTAATTCCTAATTCTTCATTGCCGATTTAAGGACAAAGCTGAATTCGTGAGTTAAAACTGTAAGCGTTATAGCTAAGCCTAAAATTATTTGAACAGATTGTGCATTGGTAATATGGGTAGGAATGAGGAATAGAACCTCACCCCTCCCTCCGAACCTTACTATTACCCACAACTATTGCTGCTCCCTCTCAGATTTGAATTGTTTCTTGAATATCTCCATATTTACTTCGAAGAGTTGTTTATTTAGCTCCTGTCTTTTAGCGTAGTTAGCCAGTAGTTTGCGCACATTAGGAAGGTGTGTGCAAGGGATATAGACGATTCTCGATTTTCGGTCAGCATCCTTGTAGGTCAGCCGGTGTGCTTTTCCCTTTGGATTACCGGAGCAAATACAGGTTGCTCGGTTGCATGTAGAGCAAACACTCGTTATCGATCCGCGTAAAAAATCAGAGCACTCCTCGATTCTGCGCAGAATAGATTCTTTTTTTCTAAACAGTTTTTTCATTGTATTTTTCTGCAGTAAAGTAGATGTCATATATACATCTACATTACAAATCAACACTCAACATAGGAGCAATCAATGAACTGGGCAGAGAATGAGTTCGAGAAAGTCGATCTTGGCGATAAACGATTAAATCAAAGATTGATCAAACTGTGTGATTCTTTCTCGCGAGCTCCGGAAAGTCCGATTAATCAAGCCTGCCAAGACTGGAATGAAACAAAGTCAGCGTATCGCTTTTTCCAAAACGACAATGTTGATGCCGGGCAAATAATGGCGGCACATCGCGAAAAGACAGCACTTCGAGCAGCCAATCATAAGACCATACTGGCCATTCAGGATACGAGTTATTTCATCTATACAAACCATCCTAAAACAAAGGGGTTGGGGGAAATATCGATGAAGAAGGCAAAAAATAGAGAGACGATCTACTCTCGGGGGCTAGTGATGCACACCTGCTTTGCCATAACAACGCAAGGGACGCCGCTGGGACTTCTGGATCAGAAAATCTTTGCCAGAGAATCACGACCTGACCATGAACGTCGCTGCAAGGGCGGAAATCAAGATCGTATTGCTGTCGAGCAAAAAGAAAGCTATCGCTGGATCGAGACATTAGAGGCAAGCTCGAAAATTGCCGGTGAAAGCCGAATCGTCACTGTATGTGATCGGGAATGTGATTTTTACGACTTTTTTAAAGCTGCAAATAAGAACGGTTCAACTGTTCTTGTGCGAGCAGCCCAGAATCGAATCATAAACAGAAAAAGCCGATATTCTGAAAAAGAAATTGAAAAACTGTGGGACCTTCTTGCATCTAAAACGGTAATTGGCTCGTACGATGTTGAAGTTTCCGCGGTAGCTAAGTCCAAACACTGCAAGGAGCGAACTGCACGAACTGCTCATATGGAAATCAAATACGTTGATTTCAAAATGAATCCGCCCCGCAACCATCCCAAGCATAAACTGGAGGTTCTGAGCGATCTGCACCTGTATGGAGTTCATGCACTTGAGAAAAATCCACCTGATGGCGAAGAGCCAGTGGAGTGGATGCTCCTGACAAACCAGCCTGTGGGAAACCTGGATGAGGCTATTGAACAAGTGCGTTGGTACGCTCTGCGCTGGCGCATTGAGATGTTCTTCAAGGTGCTCAAATCGGGGTTTCGGGTGGAAGCATGCCGATTGGGAACCGCTGATCGTTTAATACGCTATCTCATGCTCATGAGTATAATCGCATGGCGATTGTTCATGATTACATTGATAGCACGAACAGATCCCTGCCAGTCTTGCTCTGGATTCTTGTCAAAACCAGAATGGACCGTACTTACGATTAAAGCATCACGGTCAACGGCTCCGCCAACGGTTGCCCCTACAATTGCAGATGCTATTGTATTGATTGCCAAGTTGGGCGGGTATTTAGCAAGAAAAAGTGATGGGCCGCCTGGGACGCTCGCTCTGTGGCGAGGATTCAAACGATTGACGGACCTAACCGAAGGCTGGTCTATGGCTAATCAGTTGTGAGAGTTGTGGGTAATAGTAAGGTTCGGAGGGAGGGGGTAGGTTCTATTCCTCATTCCTACCCCTATTACCTATTCTCCGGCTCTTCATGTCGCGCGATTAAATCCATATTACAATTTAAAAAACGTCTGCAACTGCGCCTTATCTGCTTTCCGATCCGTGGGCACCTCAATCACGCGAACACCCCGCTTCGGCAACACCTCAATCGCCTCAACCAGCGCATCCCAGTTTTGCGCCTGCTGATGCTCCACTCCA
>CAZTSB010000032.1:0-20590 GCA_964616435.1 uncultured Puniceicoccaceae bacterium
AGGAGGTAGAAGTTAGTGCTTCCTCTACAACAGATTGTATCTCTTCCATGCCCCGCCACTATGGCGATGCATGGAATCCGCATAAAGTTACATTGGTTCGTAGTTTAGAAAAGACTCCACCGCTCAACTCACGGATTTAGGATTAAAGCGAAAATGGGAGCATTGCCCTGCGTTCGCACCCAAACGTAAATGAGGCCTGACAACTGAATAGTCGCCGGGTTCGATTAAAAACGAGTTTTGCCTTTTTTAGAGTGCTTTTTGGAACCGCTTTTTGACCTGCCTTTATGTCTACGTTTGGATTTTGGATCCGGAGTTGATCCAGTGATCCGAAAATCAATCTGACGTTTAAAGCGATTTATGCGCTCAACCTGTACCTTAATCGTTTGGCCCAGTTTATAAGTTTTCTTCTTTCGACGGCCGGTAAGCGTCGTGCTGTCATTGTTTAAAATATAGAAATCATCTTCGAGTGTCGAGATGTGGACCATGCCGAAAGTAAGTGTGTCGCGCAGTTCGATGAACAGCCCGTGATTTTTGAGATCGGTGATGATGGCTGCAAATGACTGTTTTTCGGTTTTCTTCAGCTCCCGTTCGAAGAATTCGATCAGCTTGGTCTTTGCAAATTCACGTTCTGCCTCGGTGCTGTTGCGCTCGGTAATGCTGAGATGTTCGCCGAGGGACTGTAGCTTTGCCTGCGTGTAGCGGATGGCTAGATTATCAGGCGCCGATCCAGAGCCTTTTTTGTGCAGATAACTGTCCAGTATGCGGTGTACAATGAGATCGGAGTAGCGGCGTATTGGTGAGGTGAAGTGTGTATAATCGGGCTTTGCCAGACCGTAGTGGCCGTCGGCGCTGGCGCGATACTGTGCCTGTTTCAGGCTGCGCAGTACCTGTAGTTTGAGTGTGTAGCTCTGTGGATGTGTCTTGAGTTTTTTGAGCAATTTGCTCATTTCGCGCGGTTTGCTGAGATTGCCACAGGAAACACCAAAGGTAGCCATGGTTTCCCGTAATTCCTGAAGCTTTTCATCTTCGGGTTCGTCGTGCACACGGTAAATGCTCGGTGTGTTAGTATGTTTTGTAATCCGCGCAACCTGTTCGTTGGCGCAGAGCATGAATTCTTCAATTAACTGGTGGCTTTCGTCATTGATCTCTTTTTCTATCCGATCGGCATAGCCTTCTTCATCGACATAGATTTTAACCGAGTCCATATCGAGATCAAGCGAACCGTCGCGGAAGCGGCGCTTCCTGAGCCGGTCTGCGATTTTCCAGCTTTTGCGGATATGTTGCCGCAATCGTTTCATTTCATCGTCACCGACTTCTTCGAGTGAACGTCCGGTCGAACCAGTCTGATGGCTGAGCGGGAGTGGGGTTTTGCGGATCGTATCCAGGTCGTCCTCTGTCATGAAGGCGTAGGCTTGCTTGTAGGTCAGGCGTTTGTTGCTGCGGATCACTGTGTTGGCAAATTCCACATCAATAATGTCTGCCTTTTCGGAAAAGGTTATAAAGCACGATTTTGTCAGACGATCCTGTGCTTCAACAAGACTGCAAAGGCCGTTCGACAGCGCATGCGGTAGCATGGGGATCACCGTGCCGACTAGGTAGGTGCTGTTGCCTCGTGTTTGTGCTTCAGTATCCAGGGGGGTGCCTGGTTTTACGTAGGCGCTGACATCTGCAATATGTATGCCGATACGCGTGTTTCCATTTTCGAGTTCCTCCAGCGAGATTGCATCGTCGAAATCTTTTGCATCGTCGGGATCGATGGTGAAGGTAAACAGGTTTCGGCAGTCCTTGCGGCCTACAATGTCCTTTTTGCGTACGTGAGCCGAGAAGTTCTTCGTCTGTTCCTGAACGTGCGGCGGAAACTGCGGAGCAAGATTGTATTGGTGCAAAATCGCTTTGAACTCTGCGTCCGGCTCATGCGTGCGACCGAGTACTTCGATGATTTCACCTTCGGGATTGAGGTGGCGTTGAGTCCAGTCCAAAAGTTTAACGATCACTTTATCGTTTAATTTGGGGATTGGCTTGATGCCGGAGTTTGCCGGTTCGGGTACCAGGATGTCCTGAATGATTCGGGGATCGTCTGCGATTACGTAGTGGGCATAGCGACTTTTTTTCAGAGTTCCGGGAATGGTCTCGCGAGTGCGTTTCAGGATGCGGATGACGCGGACTCCGGGAGCTTCGTCCGGTTCATTCTTGCGGCTTTGTTTGCCTTTTTTCGGATGTCTGCGCGGTGGTTGTCGGATTATGCGTGCAAGTACCTGGTCACGATGCATTGCAATCCCGGTATCTTCGGCAGCTATCAAATAACCCGGGGTGGAAGTCTTCTTATTATTGCTGGTATCGGTTACCAGGGTGGCCGAACCGTTTTGTCGAAAGAGTATTCTGCCACTGACCAGATCGGCATCAATTGGGAGGCAGATTTTGTCTTTCTTGAGGCGTACGATTTCACCGCTCTCCAGCATCCGGTCGATTAGTTGATCTGCCTCTTGTGTTTCTTCCGGGCCAAGCTTAAGCATCGTCGAAATCGCTTTTTTGCGGACGGGTACATAATCTTCAGCGCCGAGAAGATTTAGAATCTGTTCATAGAGTTCCATATAAATATCTTTGTATCATCTGAGCTAACCTCACTTCGTTTTTTTACAAAAAAAATCACTCTACGGGACAGAACTATTCATGATCGAAAAGGAAAATGGACATAGACACCTTTTCCATTAAAAAAGGTATCTATGGAAACGAATATTACTGGATGATCGTCTTGTGGAGGAGGGATTTCGGTTGACTGGGTTCAAAACCAAGAAGGAGTTAGTCAACCATGCCCTTTCTGAATTGGTTCGTAAGAAGAATCAAAAGCAAATTTTGGACTTAAAAGGAAAAATTAAGTGGGAAGGTGACCTAAACGAAATGAGGGAAGGGCGATTCTAGTGATTTTGACTACATTGAGAAAGTTTCCGGATTAAAAGTACTGAAGTCCTGATCCGGGATCAATACAGGCAAAACTGTCGATTTTGCCGCTGAAATTCCTTTGCCTGCTGGCTCCATGTCTTTACAAAACGTCTGACCAGAGCATTTTTTCCGTACTTGCTGATTTCTTCCCACCAGTCAGTGCTGCCGACGTGTTTGTTGAACAGGGCTGAGTTGGGCGCGGTTCGAAAGGGATTTCCGGGACCCCATTGAGCTGCTAGTTGCATCATGTGGAAACTTAGCTCTGTTGGGCGAACCGTATTCCAGTCATTTACCTGTACATAGACACCTTCTACAGGCTGGGCGTCTTTATTCTGTGTCTTGATGATTTTAAAGCTCAAGCCGGGAATCTGCTGTTTGCGGAGTGTTCGTAGTAATTCAGCATTTGACTTGCCTTTGAACTGAAGCAGGCGGAACGGGTGTGGTGTGCCGATGCCGTGTGTGAATCCTCCAATCTGAGCGCCGAGTCCGGTCATTGCGTAGCCAAGAACCGCTCCCAGGTTTGGAACGTATGGTGAAGTCGGTATCCAGCTGAGTCCGGTTTGCGGCCACAGCATATCGCGTCGCCAACCTTTCATCTTGATAACTGTTAATTTGCCAGCCTGACGAACTTTGTCCGGTATATTCATTGTGCCGGACGTATATTTTGCCAGCTGTGCCAGTTCGCCGATAGTGAGTCCGTGTACATAGGGCACATTAAATGCGCCTACATAGCTGCGCCATTCTTTGTCGAGTGGCGGGCCGTCGACTTTGAGGCCGCCCAGAGGGTTTGGGCGGTCCAGGATGATGACTTCGACTTCGTTTTCAAAGCAGGCTTCCATTGCGTAGCGCATACAACTTACATAGGTGTATGAGCGTACTCCGATGTCCTGCAGGTCGATAATCAGGGCATCTAGTCTCCGAAGCATTGCGGGCGTAGGCTTGCGATATTTTCCGTAAAGTGAATATACCGGCAGGCCTGTGCGTTTATCGATTTTGTTATCGATGGGCTGATTGGCTTTTTCGTTGCCGTAGATGCCGTGTTCCGGACCGAACAGGGCAACCAGTTTCACATTGGGCGCCCGGCGCAGGATTTCGATGCTGCTAATGCCGTTGCGGTTGACTCCGGCAGGGTGAGTGAGGAGACCGATCCGCTTGTTTTCAACGGCTTTGAATCCGGACTGCTTGAGCACATCAATTCCCAGGTAGATGCGTTCGGCATTGGCAGCAAGTGTCCCAGTGTTGGCGAGACAGATCGCAAAAAAGCAATAAACTAGAGCACGCACGGTCTAAGTAGAGGTTTTGAGATTCGAGATTTGCTTGGCATGGCCGAGCGATCAACGTTGTTCCTGTCCGGTTCCGGCATCGATGATTTTAAAGTTTTCAACATGATAGACCGGGTCTGCACGGAATGAGAGACGTGCGCCGTAGGATTCTTCAATGCCGAGCAGGAGGTCCTCGTCTTCATGACGCAACCGGTCGAGATTGGATGGGTTGAGCAGTATCAGCAGATTAACTTCCTTATCCAGGCCATCGCGTGCTCGAATGTGGCGGATCACGCTGGTCAGGCGGCGCTGAATTTCGACGCTCATCGTACGCGGTGATTTAACGGATCCACGGCCGTGGCAGTAGGGACAGTTTATGTATATGCCGCTGGCATGACTCTCTGTATGGCGTTGGCGGGTCATTTGCATGATTCCAAGCGTGGATATCGGGAGTATCTGGTTCTTTGCCTTGTCTTTGGTCATTTCCTGTCGCATGCGTTTGAGCACGGCGTTGCGATCTTTTTTGGATTTCATGTCGATGAAATCCAGGATGATCAGTCCGCCAATATTGCGGAGGCGCAAATGTCGGGCAACTTCGGTTGCTGCTTCCAGATTTACCTGAGTGATGAAGTCTTTGCCGTCTTTGTTTTTATTTTTGTGTGAGCCGGTGTTCACATCGATTGAAATCAGGGCTTCGGTTTCTTCGATTACAATTTCCCCACCGCTGGGCAGGGGTACGCAGCGCATGTAGATCTGTTCTATCTGGCGCTCGATGTTGAATCGTTCGAAGATGGGTATATTTTCATTGAAGAGGTGTATCTTAGATTTTGAGCGCGGTGAGATGGTCGCCACTTCTTTAATAATATCTTCGTGATCCTGCTTTTTATCGACGATGACACGGTCAATATCTTCAGTGAGAAAGTCGCGAATTGTACGGCCGACGATGTCTGGTTCTACATAGACACAGCCAGGCTTTTTGTTTTTCCTGATGGCTTGGTTGATTGCTTCCCAGCGTTTTAGCAAGATGTGGAGATCGCGGACAAAAAAGCGCGTTTTTTTACCTTCACCTGCAGTTCGGATGATAACTCCCATTTCTTCAGGTATGGAGAGGTTGTTAAGGATGTCTTTTAGCCGGTTGCGTTCTTTGCGATCTTCTATCTTACGAGAAATACCAAGTGTGCCTGCGTAGGGCATCAGTACCAGATAGCGGCCCGGCAGGGCGATGTTTGTCGTCGTGCGAGGACCTTTGGAGCCAATCTGGCCTTTAGTTATTTGAACAACGATTTCGCTGCCAATCGGGTAGAGCTTTGGGATATCTTTTATCGTAACTTTTTCGTTCTCACGCTTTCGCTGTTTGGCGGATTTGTTGTCGCGTACGATTTCAATCGTATTGTCATTTGCTGCCGGAAGAATGTCCCAGTAGTGGAGAAAGGCGTTTTTTTCTTCGCCGATGTCGACAAATGCAGCTTTGAGGCCTGGCTGAAGATTCTGAATCCTACCTTTGAAAATGGCGCCTATTTCGTGAGTTTCTCCGGTGCGCTCGACTTCGAATCTTTCAAGGACGCCGTCTTGCAGGAGCGCAACACGTTTTTCCAGTGGCTCGGAATTGATAATCAATTCCGAATAGGTCTTTTTTTCGTTTTTGATTGCTTTGAGAATACGCGTCATTAGCGGCTGCTTTTTTTCTCGTTTGGCAGCTTCTTTCTTGAGTTTTTGAGTGTCAATCTGCTCTGCTTTCTCTTCTACAGGCGCGGCAGAAAGTTCTTCTTTGAATTGTGAATCGAGTTTTTGTGTATTTGAGTCTGACATGTTTGGTGGGTGTCCCTGGTTGAATCGAGGTTCCCATGTTTTGATAGCTGTCTGGCGTTGATTGCATGTGGATCGGTAATTGAGATTATGAATAATCTTTCCTGTGTCGATAGACGCTTTGCACAAATCCTTGAAGGATAAAACAGCTTAAAACAAAGGATCCTCCGTAACTTAAAAACGGAAGCGGTAATCCCGTGATCGGTGTAATGCCGATAGTCATGCCAATGTTGATGAAGAAGTGGACCAGGAAAAGAACACTGACGCCAATTGCCAGTTGCATTCCAAATCGATCTCTTGCGAGTCCGGCAATACGTATGCCGTTGGTGACTATCAGGCAAAAAAGCCCGACGACGAACACGCTTCCAAGAAAACCTGTTTCCTCCGCAATGACGGAGAAAATAAAGTCGTTATGAGCAACTGCTTTGGGAAGGTAACCAAGCTGGGCTTGTGTTCCATTGCGGAAACCCTTGCCGGTTAGTCCTCCGGTTGCAGTGGATATTTTTGCTTGTTTGGCGTTCCAGCTTGGGCCGGTGCCTGCCGGATCAATGACGTCAGGTGCGACGAAGGTTAAGATCCGGTCTCTTTGATAATTGTGAATAGGAAGGAGCGATGTGTACTCCTCAGAAAGGGTTGATGTCTCTTCACTTTTGATTTCGCGACTTTTTTCCAGATACCCACTATATGCGTAAATATCAACACCGACGACACTTACAGCTACTGCAAATAAGGCAAAAGCGCTGATGAAAAATCTCTCCGACAAGCGGGAAACATAAAGTAATGCGAAAATCATGGGTGGAAAAACAAGAGATGAACCTAGGTCTGGTTGCAAAAAAATCAATAACATTGGCAATAAAAAAACAACAGCGACTTTGATCAAAACCATGAGTGATTCTTTGATCGTTCCTATCTTCGATCGCGCAAGGATGCTTGCGATCATGATCAGGGTGCCAATTTTGGCGCCTTCTGTGGGCTGGATGGTCGTAATTCCGATATCTACCCATCTTCGAGCACCCATCATTTCAACGCTGATCGGACTGTATTTAGTAGTCAGCAACAGTCCGCAAATGCCGGCTACATATATGTAATGGGCGTAGCTTAGAAGGGCTTTGTAGTTTATTGATGAAATGGCGACGTAAGCAGCCAATCCCAGAGTGGCCCAGAAGAGTTGTTTTTTCCAGTCATCGCCGCCGTGATTAAATTGAGCTGAATAAATGAACAGGATGCCAAAGGCACTGAGCATGAGAATGCACAACGGATTGATCCAATCCACGCGCCCTTCATCGTCGGCTCGGATTAGATTCTGATAACTTTTGCTGAATATTTTTTGGTATAAACTCAAATCGCTTTGGTAATGAGAAATTATTTGCACGGTTGTTTGATTTTAAGAAAACATAAAATTACCGCTTTAAAATATAACGTTGAATCGTTCTAAGTGTAAAATGCCCAGAAATAACGAACTTAATCTGAAACGACTTTTTGAAGATCATCCGGCTCTTATGAAGCATTTTATGAGTGACGATGCAACCTTGCGGACAATTCTGTTTCAGAAGGTCGATGAAAGTGATTTCTCGCTTATTGATTGGGTGGATTCTCTGGTCATGTTGCATCGGTGGCTGGATCGGCAAGGGTTGATCTTATCGCCCAGGGATAGCCTTGGGTATATTTCTTGCGCGGCAAAATCGGTTGAGGACAGTTCTTTATTGAATCATCTGCCATCGCTCGTGCACGATTTTCTGGAACAGTATGGGTGTGAACTGGCAGTCAAAAAATAGTGTTATCGGCATTACCTGCTTTACTCCCAAGAGCAGATAGTTACTAACCAGGATCTGAATGCAGGAAGAACTGAAAATTAGTGATTTGGAGATCGAGGACTTGATTGCAAAAGGCGATTTTAAGTTGCTCGCGGATTCTCTTATGCGATGGGCAGTTCCGGAAGTTGCCGAATTGATCCTGCGACTGGGTAAATCCAATCAGGTTCTGGTCTACCGTGCATTGCCTCGTGAGCGTGCTGCCGATGTTTTTGCCTACATGCAACCGGAGGATCAGGATGCTATCCTCAGAGCACTTACCGACAGTGATACACGTTCGCTACTGGCGGATTTGAGTCCCGACGATCGTACTGCGATGTTCGAAGAATTGCCGGCTAAGGTGACGCGTCGGCTCATGCAGCTTTTAAGTCCTTCTGATCTGGCCGAAGTCAGACAGTTATTGGGCTATCCGCCTGAGAGTGTTGGTCGTTTGATGACGCCTGACTATATTCGTATCAATGAAGAATGGTCCTGTGAGCAGGCATTAACTCATATACGAAAATACGGGCGTGATTCTGAAATTATTCATATTCTCTACGTCATTGATAAGCAGAGTAAGCTGATCGATATCGTGCGTATGCGGCGTCTGATTATGGCTGAACCCAGCACTTTAATAAAGGATATGCTGAATTACAATTGTGTCAGCATCTCGGCCTATGAGGATCGCGAGGTTGCTGTGGATATGATTCGGCGCTACGATATCAATGCATTGCCGGTATTGGATTCGGAAGGTGTCTTGCTGGGGATTGTGACGGTTGATGATATTCTGGACGTTGCCGAGGAAGAAGTTACCGAGGATTTTCAAAAAGGCGCTGGTATGGCGCCCCTGGAAACTCGCTACAGTGTGGCATCTTCGCTGCATCTTTTTCGCAAGCGTATTGGGTGGTTGTTGATTTTGATCTTTGTCGGGCTGATTTCTGCGAGCGTTATTTCGTACTATGAAGATTACATGATGGAATTTATCACGCTGGCGTTGTTTATGCCACTGGTCATCGCGAGTGGTGGAAACTGTGGTGCTCAGTCGGCCACGCTTATGGTTCGTGCAATTGCAACCGGTGATCTGGAACTGAGTAACTGGCTGATGGCAATTGGTAAGGAAGTTTCCGTTGGAATTTTATTGGGTGTGGTAATGGCTTTAATTGCTGCCGGAGCGGGTCATCTTTACGGCGGTGATACTAAAATTACACTGATTGTGGGGCTGAGCATGGTTGCGATCGTATTTGTTGCCAATAGTTTTGGAGCCCTTTTGCCGTTTGCATTAAGCCGTCTGAATATAGATCCGGCTGCTGCAAGCAGTCCGCTGATTACATCAATCATGGACGTGCTGGGTCTAATCATCTATTTTTCGATTGCTGTTCTGGTGCTCGGTTGATCGAGCATTTAATCGTCTTTGATGCCAAGCCGCTGACCCATTTCGGGAAACTCACTTAGTTCCGCGAAAAATTCATCGACCGTGAAGTCAGCTACAACGAAGTCCTCATATTCAAAAGTAGGAGCTTTTGTCTGCCCGCTGATTGAAACCATTGCATTCATGTCTGTTTCATTGGCAGAAACATCACGAACCTCCAGATCGACCCCCTGAGAGCTAAAGAAGGCTAATGCCTCTCTGCAACTAGGACAATTTGCTTCTACGTAGAGGATTGGTCTTTTTGAAGTTTTCATACCCATGAATCTGATCACTTATTAGATTTTTACAATCCTGAAATTACTATCAGATAATCAAAAGTATGTAATTGTCTTAATGAACAAAAGTTGCGTACTTAATTGCTTCTTTTCATTGCAATTATGATAAGGTGAAATTTATTCGTATGCTCTTATGAAAATTCTTATCGCCGACCGCATTTCTCCTATAGGTGTTGATTTGTTCAAAGCTGAGCCAGGCTTTGAAGTCATTGAAGCTTACGGATCGACACCGGAGCAAGTACTTGAACTGGTAAAAGATATTGATGCGCTTGCATTGCGCTCGGACACTCGTGTAACTGCCGAAGTCATCGCTGCAGCCCCCAAGCTCAAGGTCGTTGGCCGTGCGGGTGTCGGCGTTGACAATATCGATATCGAGGCGGCCACGGATCATGGTGTGATCGTTATGAACACGCCGACCGGCAACACTATAGCGACCGCAGAGCTTACATTCACACACATGCTGTGCGGTGCGCGCCCTGTCGTGCAGGCATGTGCCGGTATGCGTGAAGGTCGCTGGGATCGAAAGAAGTTTTCCGGTACGGAATTAAATTTAAAAACAATTGGGATCTTAGGTATGGGGCGTATCGGTACCGAGATAGCGAAGCGGGCAAAAGCATTTAATATGACAGTGCTTGGCTACGATCCTTACCTGACCGAATCGCGTGCAGATGCAATTGGTGTAAAGCTTTCAACATTGAATGAAGTGATTGAACGTGCGGATTATCTCACGGTGCATATGCCTTTGAACGCGGACACCAAACATATGCTTAATAAGGGTGCATTTGACCGAATGAAAGATGGAGTACGCGTTTTCAACTGTGCCCGTGGTGGCATTATCGAAGAAGCTGCACTGATCGAAGCGCTCAAGTCAGGGAAAGTCGCTGCCGCCGGTTTGGATGTTTACGAGGATGAGCCGCCTGCGGAGGATAGCCCGCTGCGCACGATTGATAATCTTGTGCTTACGCCGCATCTGGGGGCGTCAACCAAAGAAGCTCAGGAAAATGTAGGCATTGATGTGGCTCGGCAGATGATTGAGGCATTGAAAGGCGGGATGGTTCGCAACGCGCTCAATATGCCGTCCGTTGATCCAAAGATATTGGAACAGCTGTCGCCGTATATGGTTCTTGGTGAAAAGCTGGGGACATTTTCCCAGCAACTTGCGCCGGAAGGTGTTGAGAAGGTGACCATTCGCTATTTTGGCAAAATTACAGAACAGGACACGTTGCCGCTAACCTATGCGATCCTGAGGGGCTATCTGCGTGAGATCTCAGACAATGTGAATGATGTTAATGCGCCGAAAAAGATGAAACTTCTGGGTATCGAAACCGAAGAAGTAAAGACAAGCACGCATGCTGAATTCACCGAGCTTATAGAAGTGCAGGTTATCTGTAGAGACGGTAAAACGCGTACGATAGGAGGTACGCTGGTTGGGAAAAACCAGATGCCACGGATTGTGACGATCGATAATCATGGAGTTGAAGTGAACACACATGCGACCCTTCTGGTTTTAAAGAACGAGGACATTCCGGGTATTGTAGGGTTTATCGGAGTGACCTTGGGTGAAGATAAAGTCAATATTGCCAATATGTCGCTCAGCCGAGGCCAGGACGAAGGCTTCGCAGTTAGTGTCTTCGAGCTCGACAGTGTGCCTTCGGAGGCGGCCACCAGGAAAATTATCGAGCATCCTTCGATTGAAAAATATCGGGTAATTCGTCTCTGAGGACAGGGGCATTTTTTAATTTTCTCTATTTATTTTGAAATCTGAGAGATGACTCTTTTTAACATCCTGATTGTCTTGATGGTCGGCTATCTTCTGGGAGCGATCAGTTTTTCCGTTATCATTGCTCGTAGCAAAGGTGTCGATATTCTGAATTTTGGAAGTGGCAATCCTGGCGCGACCAATGTGACCCGTGCACTCGGTTCCGGATGGGGGAAATTGGTTTTTGTGCTGGATGCATCAAAGGGGTTTGCTGCAGCGGGATGGCCGTTGGTTTTTATGCCTGAGCCAGAATTGAAGTTAGCTATCTTAGGATTATTGGCTTCCATTATTGGTCACAGTTTTTCAATTTTTCTGAATTTTCGCGGAGGCAAGGGTGTCGCTACTGCTATGGGTGGCTTGCTGGCAATTATGTCACCGGTTCTGTTGACTGGTATTTTGGTATGGGGTGTGGGTTTTTTGATTTCACGTATGGTTGCATTGGCATCAATCCTGTTTGCGTTAAGCTTGTCTGTCAGCGCTTACTTTATTTATGGTATTGAAGATCCACGCCTTATCCTTGGTCTGGTGCTGGGAATGCTCATTGTTTTAAGGCATCGTTCTAATATCAGTCGCATGCTTCAGGGTGCGGAAGATCGGTTTAAATCGTGAATCAAGGTCGGTCTATTTGGACAACAACTCCTAACGACATGACCCTGCTGCTCTTCAACAGGGTGATATGCTGTACTTGCGAAACAATTTAAGTAAGTATCTTTTGTGTGTTTTATCTTTTTTATGTACCTGCATTATTTCCTTTAGAGATTCATAGATATTCTTGTGGAATGGAATACTATTGAAAGACTTTGGAAGAAAATATCCTCGATCATTCAGCCATTTACCTCTATCAGTATCGAAGTACTTTTTCGCCCAGTTTTGCCTGTAAATGGTTTGATATTGCTGTTTCCATTTATCTAAACTTTCGGTTGAAACGTGCTTATATTTAAACGTTCCAATTTGGTCACCTAATGTGCCGTGATTCGTTTTCGGAAGGCTTTTTTTCAAGACCAACGGTAGGCCTTCAATGTTTAAAAACTTTCCTATTTTCTCGAGCTGTTCATGTGGTGATTGTACTAAATCTTCGTATCGGAGAGAAAACACACGTTCTTTGTTTGGAGTATCAAAGTCATTCATCCTGTCTATGCCACTTGTGAGGTCTACCAAGAAATTATCGAAATACCAAGTATTGCAACAGTAAGTCTTACTTACTGATGCTGCTACAGCTAAAGGATGTCTCCATAACACGATAAACTTTGCATCTGGAAAACACTCATATATTTTCTTAACTATTAATGTGTAGGATGGAGTCTTATCGATAAAAATGCTCTTTTGACCAGCAAGCTTTGAGTAAATATTTTGCATGAGGAGACGAATATGTTCTAGATATATCTTATCAAACTCAGGCCAAACTTTCCGAATATCTGACTTTGCAATTTCCAAATTACACTCACGATAATCTGCAAATCTGAATACTTCACCTTGATCACCTAAAAAACGGAGTAATAAACTAATCTCTCCTAGCGTAGAGACATTCTGATGAGAATCCAAAAGCCTTTGAAGCAGTGTAGATCCAGACCTTGGAAGTGAGATAATGAATACAATGCCTTTTTCAATCATTAAACATACTTTTTGATACTAAGAATTGGCACTGCAAAACGAAAAATGCTCTTAAAAAATTTCCAATTAAGCACAGGTATTCCTAAAGAAGAACAGATTTGTTTACCCATGGAACAAATCTCTGATTTTAACAGATTTAATCTAATAGTTGATTCACCGAAAAAGGCCAAACTAAAAGTTGGAGAATTCCGAAAATGGATGAACATTTTGTATAAATTAATCTGGGAATGTAAGCTAAGCAAAAGTAACATTACGAAAGAAAAATATATTTATATTTCTGATGGATGCGGTCGTATGGAAAGGCGGGATTTGCTTGAGAGAACGATCACTATATTAAAAGACAAATTAAGTGAACACATTGTGATTTTAGGCAAAAGTGATATTGAGCTTGACCAGAAAATTGCCCACATCGCGCAGAATTTTAATTTTTTACTCTTCGGTAATAACTTAAACATAAAACATCCAAATTTAGGCTATCTGCCTATGGGTCGGGATTGGCGTGGTAAAAAATACCATCACTTGCACCCATCTGTAAATAAAAAGTGCCTAGTTTACTGCAATTTTTCCATAAACACGCATCCAATACGAAAAACCATATATGAAAAATTAAGAAAAAAAAAATTCATCGACTTCGATCACATGGGTGAATTTTTGAACTATCCTATAGGACATGATGAATTCTACAGAAGACTCAGGCAGGCAAAATTTTGTATTGCACCCAGAGGAAATGCTATCGAGACATTTCGCATGTGGGATTGTCTTTATCTTGGTACAATTCCAATTGTTGTTAGAGAAGCTGCTTTCCACGATGCATTAGAGGATTTGCCTATTCTTTTCATTGATAGCTATCAGGCTTATGCAGAGTTGACTGAAAAAAAGCTAAACCAAATTTATAATGAAATGTGTTTGCGAGAATTGAATTATAACAAACTAAAAAACCGCTTTTGGTTAGATTTGATTTCCCAAAATCCAAGACTTATTCGAACTTAGATATGATTTGGTTTTGTTAAAGAATGGTATCGAATTTAGAATTTTTAATGATTTCTTTTACTAGTCGCTTACGCTTTTTATATTTTACTTTAAAATACCATGCCATAGGATCGAAAAACCAAACATGTTTTTTTCTTATTACATTTAAACGACTTCTTATCTCATAAGTTTTTCTTGTATAGCCCAGATAACGAAAAATTTTTTTCATCGTATCTTCACTATCCACAATTTCTTCATTTTCTTTCAAGAAATTTGAAATTTTGTCGAGTTGATGATTTTTAAGATCTTGTCTGAATCTTAGACTATTGCTAATAGATCCATGAATGACAAAATCGCTAACGCATGTCGGGTGGATTCCCCACTTTGCGTCTAAACAATGCATTGCTGCCCAAACAGAATCACCTTGTGTGCCGCAATCTGTTGGAAATGGATAATTCTTTAAAAAAGACGCTTTATAAATGTTGCTTGCAGAACTGCCGATTAATGTTGTTGGAAATAACAGTAGATTATAAGCAGCAACATGTAAAACCGGCAAAACTTTTGGTTCAAATAGCGGAATATTGTTAAGATAAAAATGAATGGGCCATTTGTGTTTCAGAGAGACATCGTTCTCGTCAACAAACTTCGGAGCACTTACAATTATATCAGTATCTAGTGCCTGTGCCGCAGAATATAACTTTCTAAAGTTATTCGGAACCATGCGATCGCCGCTAGTTGCAATGTAAATAAAGTCGGCAGTGGTTTCTTTTATAGCAGTGTTCCAAGCTTTGTAAATTCCCGGTGGAACTGAAAAATATCGGGTGTTTTTCTCAGGTAAATTATGTTTCAAAAAATTAACAGTTTCATCATTTTCAGAACTATCAATTACTATGGTTTCCTTTGAGTAGTTCGAAATTTCTACCAAATCTTTTATATGTTTCTTAAGAAGATTTTTAGAATTTTTCGTTGGTATAATGACGCTAACGGATGCTTGTTCCATCATGGAAAATTCTTAAATTTTGCATTTTAGAGTCGCTTTGTCGACTCTCCTTGAGTCTATTGGATAACAACACTTCATAGCCCGACCTTGAATGACGATACAATTTGTAAAAGATCATAGGTACGTGCAAAGCGTATTTAACTAGTTGTATGATAGCTTATTCATCATCGTCAATAAAGCAACATAATCAAAGTTAAGCTTCATGCTTTCTTCCAATGCTCAATTTTGGCAAAAGGGATACCTCTTTTTTTCACATATGTACTTTATCGGCACTTTATTTTGAGCTTGAAAATCACTGACAACAGACTTAGCTGATTGCTCTTAGTCGTTATCAATGACTGTAATGAAATAAGATATGTCCCTTTGGGTACTTTGATTAACCAGATTAGTAAGACAATTTTTTAAATGTTTCGTACGCAGATATGTACAAACGTAAACATTTATCTTTTGTTCACTCTCCATAAACTAATTTTGAAAATCAAAAAATTGTAATGATTTGTTCAGGCAATGTACCTTCATGAACAAACTAGCCACAATATATCAGATGAACTATGGACGTTATAATAATTTATTAGATTTTCTTTACTTATATGCATTTCAATTTGGATGCTTGACTAAATTTGTAAGTATTTATTAATCACTAATCTTTGTTTGCACTTTAGTTTCTGTGTCATCCGTTATGAAATTATCATTTGCGAAAGCATCCGCATTCACTTTGCTAATAACAACAATTTCTTTTCTCAATGGTGAAGAGGGCGAGGAATTAACGTTGTTTGTGGATTCCATTAATCTGCAAGTCATGACTGATTTGACCATCTCGGGCAAAGACGATCCGCTTACAATTGCACATAAGAGTTTTTATAGGGTTCCGTTTTCGCAGGAGAATCTTTCGTTTTCTATTTCGAGATCGTTTTCTTCAGAAAAAAGTATTACGCTTTTCCTTCCGGAATCTTCCTTTCCGGAAAAGAACGTCACATTTTATTTGCCGGAAATGTCTTTTCCTGAAGAAGACATTGCACTCCCTTCAATGGACTCCTCTCTTCCGGAAGAGGATATTGCAAGCTCTCCAACAGAATCATCCCTTCCGGACGATAGCATTATGCCCCCTTCAACGGAATCGTCTCTTCCTGAAGACGCGGAGGAGGCTGTAAAGGCAATTTACCATTTCCTACTTGAACATGCGCCCAGTGGTAACTACACATTCAAATCAATTAACCAACTACAAAGTCAGATAGTCAGCGTGCTCAAAGAAGCGGGCTACTATGGGGTTGCAGTCGTCGTTGATCCAGATCAGATTGATATGCAAACGGGCGATGATTATCGTCAGGAAGATGACAACTCTTTAAATCTTCAAATCTGGATTGGCGAAGTTGTCTCGCAGCGCACAGTTGCAAAAGGAAAAAGAATTAAAGAAGGCAGCCTGATCAATCATCCTTATCATGAAAAGGTGATTGTGAATTCTCCGTTTGCGCCCGGCTCGGAACTGAATGCCTCTGGAGAGTTTTTAATTCATAAGTCGGCGTTGGATAATTATCTTGAGCGTCTTAATCAATCTCCCAACCGGCGAGTTGACGTGGCTGTATCTTCAGCAGGTGAACCGGGTAAACTGGTACTTGATTATGTAGTGAATGAGCCTAAGCCTTGGCTTGCATATGTTCAAGTAAGCAACACAGGCACGGAAGCAACGGGTGAGTGGCGTGAGCGTATTGGCGGTGTTCATTATCAACTAACAAATAACGATGATGTACTTTCGGTTGACTACTTAACCGCTGAGTTTGACAGAGCAAATGCTCTTTTAGCAAATTATGAATACCCCTTACTTAAGCCAAATTATTTGAATTTGGTTGCTAGTGCCAGCTATTCTGATTTCGCTGCTGAAAATCTTGTTATTCCCAACTTGCCTGATTCAGAGGGTGAAACAATCAGTTTCAGCAGTGAGCTTGTGTATACACCGTTCTATTTTAAAGAGCACGCTATCTCTTTTGGTGCGGGTCTATTGTTTGAAGATATTGACTTTGAAACGTCGGGTCTTAATCCAGTGAATGTTAACCTTTTAAGCCCATACTTAAAGTTTGAAGTTTCCAAGCAAAAACAACTGCACAGAAGCCGTTTTTTAGTCTCTTATGAAAAAAATATTGATGATGGAGATGATGACGAAGATAAGCTAGTAAACATGGGGCGACTGGAATCTACCGTAGACTATGAAATAGTTAGATTCGATTTTTATCAGTCATTTTTTGTAGAGCCATTATTACCTGCTTACTACAAAGTTAAACCGGAAAAGTGGCTGGCCAATTCTCTAATTCACGAACTGGCTTTCTCACTTCGTGGACAGTACACTTTGGATGACGCACGTCTAATCACTCAGAAACAGGTTTTTGGAGGTGGCTTCTTTTCCGTGCGTGGATACAATGAATCAGCTGCTCGGGGCGATTCAGGGATTATTGGATCTGCTGAGTACAGGTTTCACTTGGCTCGTGTTTTAAAACCTTCATCTATGCTTAAAGAAGTTGATCCCGAAGAGCAGGCAAGTGACCAAAGAGTGCGTAATCGATTCAACTACAGGGCTCCGAGTTTGTATGGATTTCCGGATTGGGATTTGATGATGCGCGGATTTATTGATTGGGCGAATTTTTCATTCAATGAAGCAACCACTGATCAAATCGATGAAATTGATCAGGACTTAACGAGTATTGGTATCGGCTTGGAATTTCAATATAAAGCAAATCTTAATATCCGAGTGGACTACGGTATTGTCAGAAAGACACTTAGAGACTTTGATAATGAACCCATTGATGATGCGGATCGTGGTGATAGTCGTTTTCACTTTCTTGCGACCTACTCTTTTTAAGTATACGGCCTAAAAACTAAAGGAAATAGCCTTATGACGCAATTACACACACCAACTGTTTTCGAAAAAATTAAAGCTTTTGTGTTGCTCATGCTTACGATTGCTTGGACCTTTTTTCCTTCTGCTTCTGCACTTGCTAATCAATATGGGAGTCTAATTGTTGAGAATGTTGTTAGCGGTGATGTTCACTTCCAACAAAATGGTTCGACGACTCAAATTACAGCTTCCAACCAATCGATTATTAATTATCATCAGTTTGACATTGGCTTAAACGAAACAGTTCAGTTTATACAGCCACATCAGGCCGCAACCGTCCTCAACCGGGTTACGGCTATTGATAATCCGTCGGAAATACTCGGGAATCTAACTGCAAATGGCCAAGTCTATTTGGTAAATCCAGCAGGCATTTACTTTGGACAAGGTTCAGTGGTCAATACCGGGGCACTACTCGCAATTGCAGGTAATATGACAGACAAAGATTTTGTTAATGGTTTGAACGAGTCACTAGTTAATCTTACGGGTAACATTGAGAACTTAGGGACTATCAAGACTATTGATGAAAGTGTTTTGATGGGGCTATCCGTGTTTAATTCCGGCAACATAGTTTCTGATCGGAGTAGTGTTGTTATGGTTGCCGGAGACCGGGTATTATTTGGAGAGGACCGCGATGGACATGTCTTTGTCGATATTACTTCATTTAATGAATTAAACGAAACGCGCGTGGAGAATGCTGGCTTTCTTTCTGCCGCTAAAGGCCGGGTCTTGCTTGCTGCAGGTGATGCGCTCGGAATGGCATCAATTGTACATGGCGGTGCTGTTGAAGCTTTGAATACACGACTGCAAGACCAATCAGCGATTGTTCATAGCGGTACTATCGAAGCGCAGAGTGTACGTATTGAAGACCAAAGTTCAGGTGTTGTTTTGGTGACCGGTGATATTGAAGCATCCGAGTCCGTGCATGTGACTGGTGAGACCCTGTTACTTAGAGACAAAGCAACCATTAGTGCATCCGATAAGTTCGGAGGCGGAGAAATTCTCATCGGTGGCGATCAGGAAGGATCAAATCCGGAGAAGGTGCGCAATGCCGAAAACGTATTTGTCGGTAAGGACGTAACCCTGTCTGTGGATGCCAAAATTAGTGGGCAAGGCGGCAGGTTAATTACCTATGCAGGCCAGCAGGCAATCATACTGGGCAAACTGACAGCGAGAGGCGCTAAAGGCGCTGAAGGTGGGTTTATTGAGACTTCGGGAAAAGAGTTCATTGTTGTTGCAAAGGCGCCAAAGGTCGGAAAGGACGGAACCTGGCTGATCGATCCTTATAATATCGAAATAGTGGATATTGGGAGCAGTAATATTGATGGTTCAACTACAGATCTGTTTTTTGCAGTGGGTAATAATGCGAAGCTTGGAGTTGATCTTATTACTGCTGCTTTGGCTGATGGGGGAAGTGTTATTATACGAACAGATGACGATGACGATTCGACAAACGATGGTACTCAGAATGGTGACATTACCATTAATTCAGTTATAAATTACGATGGCGTTATTGATGGCCAATCTCTTACCTTCAGCGCTGCAAGAGACATAATAATCAACGATACAACTGGCGCTGTGGTCGATAGTACTATTGATACAACTGGTTTGAATTTAATATTGTCGGCGGATTCAGATGGGGATGGGGATGGGGATGTAAGAATCGATAATACCATTGATATCGGAGCAGGAACGTTTACTGCTGAAGGTCATCTTATTAGAAATTCCCAGAGTTCTAGTTTCGCAGGTGGAGATACTACTGCTGCACACATAGTTGCGGGTACAGTTAATTTAACTTCAAGGGGCGGTAGGATTGGAGGCACAGACGGTAATCCAAGCAATCCTGATCCCGAAGACAATCCTTTGAACATTACAACAGCACCCTCCAGCACAGCACCAATAATTTTAAGTGCAGACAGTTCTCAAGGAGGCAATGGTAATAATATGTGGCTAGCGGTTGTAAATGACTCCGAGGGCAATGTAGTAGACTTGGAAATTAGCCAGACCAATGCAGGCACTGGAGATGTAGTTTTGACTTCCGGCGGAGCGGTTACATTCAATTCGGTGATTGCGGATAAACTCGATATAAGTGGTGTTACTACTGACAGTAACATAGATTTGTCAGTTGTTACTGTTAATAGCTTGATAGGTAGTGGTTCAGACACCCTTACAGGCACGGCAGGAGTGGATAACTTTACAATCGACAGTGCTAATGGAGGTTCGATCAGTGGGTCTGCCAGCACGAGTTTCACTGGAATCAGTTCGATCAACGGAGGATCTGATGATGATACTTTTACGATGGGTGAAAATGGTAGCCTGAGTGGCACGCTGGATGGTGGCACTGGTATCGATACTTTAGATTATGCTTCTAGAATCGACGGTATTGACGACATCGTCGCGATAGATCTGGACAGCAACACAGCAACTTCGGTCACCGGCGGCTTTTCCAACCTGGAGACTTTTGTCGGTAATGGCGCTAGCACAACGACTCTTACGGGTACAATCAGTGGAGATAATTTTGTAGTTGGTTCGGGAAGTGTCAGTTCCTTTGGAGTCAGCAGCCTGACTCTTAATGGTAATGGTTCCGACGATGGTGACACTTTGATCGGCACCTTGGGAGCAGACCTATTTTTAATTACAGGCGCAGATGCCGGATCTGTGGATACTGTAGAATTCAGTTCCATTGAGAACCTGGCAGGGGGAGACGAAGACGATACCTTTAGAATGGGTGAAAATGGCAGTCTGAGCGGGACGATTGATGGCGGGGCTGGTACCGACACTCTGGACTATTCGTTAAGGATCGACGGTACCGACGACATGGTAGCGATCAACCTGGGCGACAGTTCGGCAACGTCGATCAACGGA
>CAZTSB010000033.1:0-11917 GCA_964616435.1 uncultured Puniceicoccaceae bacterium
TTTTCGAACAGATTGATTGAATGTTCATGGATCTGAAAACGCTCGCTTGACAAAACCGTATAGACAGAGCGCTCTTTTTTGATAATCTAAGTCCGACACTCCCTTTTTCTATTTGGTATTACATCCAGCGCAGCGATGATCCAGTCAACGTGTATCACTGCAAACCCGCATCAACTCTGGGAGGCGTTAAAGATGACATTGCCTCTGAAGCGAACGGCAAAGACAAATAGACTTGCACTTGCTTGCGCTCCGACAAAGTTATTCATCAACGTCTTCCTTCGCCTGAGCTTCTTCGCAAGCAGCTCCAACTCAGGAAGGCGTTGATGAATGAATTGGATCTACTATACGGTTTAATATGGATGGCGAGTACTTTGACTACAATGCGACAACTCCGTTGCGACCGGAGGCTCGGACAGCGTGGCTGTCTGCTGTGGATGAGTACTGGTTCAATCCTTCGAGTCCCTATCGGGCAGCCGCCCGTGTGCATGTCCGGATGCAGGCAGCACGTGAATCGATGGCAGCATTGCTGGGGGTAAGTTCCGAACGCATAATCTTCAATTCCGGTGCAACTGAAGGTAACAACGCTGTTTTTGCGCACTGGGCAGAAGCTCTACCTGCTGAAACACGAATTGGAGTCAGCCCAACAGAGCACCCAAGCGTGCTGGAGGCGGCCAGACACTATGTCGGAGATCGGATTGAATGGTTGAAATTGGATGCAAATGGTGCCGTCGATCCGGAAGCGCTTCGGAAGTTACTTGAAAAGGATAAACGGGTACGGGCAGTTTCAGTAATGGCGGCTAATAACGAAACAGGTATTTTAAACGATTGGCCATTGATTGCAGACCTGTGCCGTTCAACAGAAGTGCAATACCACTGCGATGCTTCACAATGGATTGGCAAGTTGTCATCGGACGGCCTGAATAGGTGCGATTTTGTCACTGGATGTGCGCATAAGTTTGGTGGGCCTCGAGCAGTAGGTTTTAGCATTTTGCCGGAAGTAAAGACGTCTTTCAGCTTATTGTTTGGCGGATATCAGGAGTCGGGACATCGTGCAGGCACCGAAGATGTTGCCGGCATTCTGGCAATGGTGGCAGCTTTAGAGGTTGCCAAATCCGGGATGTCGGAGGGGCGCGATGCATTCATTGTCGAGTTGCAGAAGTTGGTGCCGATGGTTGAAGTTGTTGGGGGCAAGGCCGAGCGATTGTGGAACACAGTAATGCTGGTTTTGCCTGAATTTGTAAATACGCGCTGGATTCGTTCCCTGGAAAAACGTGGCTTCCGAGTTTCTTCAGGCTCTGCCTGCTCGACAGGCAAACAGGACCCGTCAGCAGTTTTGGCGGCGATGGGTCTGGAATCAGATACAATACGCCGTGCGGTGCGCGTCAGTTCCGGTTGGACGAATACTGTGGCCGATTGGAAGCGTCTGGCCGGAGCCTTTGCTGAAAGTTATAACGAGTTGCAAGCTGAATCGAAAAATTCAACTGCCAGGGTAATTTCAATTTAAAAGAATGAGTTGATCAAAGTTCCGGATGACTGTGCTTTTGTCCGATGTGTGCGCACCAGCGTTGTGTGAGCCAGAGCGCCCGATCATTCGATGCAGTGCAATATAGGACTTCAACTCCCAAATTGCACCAAACAGATATCGACAGATCGTATCACTACACGATTTTAAATGCCCTGGTTGAGGGTTTGCCTGAGTGACACAACGACCATGTAGAATCCCAGCAACGCCATACCCAGCGCAGTCCCCCCGAGAAGGCTGGCCGGACCATACTGCACAACCATGATCAGCAATGCCGCAAGCGGCATGATCAACATCACGACTGTCGGCAACAACGCAAAACCAAAGGCGATACGACGATGCTTCAAAAACACGACAAAGGTAACTAGCGCCAAAGCGGCCAGTAACTGATTCGTTGCTCCAAACAACGGCCAAACCGCTTTCCAGGCAGGCACTGCCACACCATCAGCCCCCTTAAATGTAAAAAAAGCGGCGAAGGCAGGCAGTATCAACACCAGCAACGTACCCAGATAGCGGCTACGTGCATTGCGCCAGTCAAACAACTCCTCAATCAGAAAACGCGTCAGACGCGTACAGGTATCCAGCGTCGTCAACAAAAACGTGCTAACTGCCAGAGTTGCAAAGTTAACACCCACCGACTCGGGAATTCCCAGAGAACCAAAGAAAACCGCCGACCCCTTTGCAAAGGCTGCAACTGGCCCACCCTCCATCGTGCCAGTCACACCAATGCAGGCCAGTGCAAACACTGCCAGCAGGCCCTCGACCAGCATTGCTCCGTATGACACCCGCTTAACATCCCGCTCGGTCTTAATTTGCTTGGACGTTGTCCCGCTGCTTACGATGCTGTGAAATCCACTACACGCGCCACAGGCAACCGTAATAAACAAAACCGGTGTCAGATAGCTCCAGTCCTGCGGTTTGAACGAAGTGTACACCGGCAGACTGAATTCACTCCTCTGGACAACAAGGCCAACAATACCAAGCAATAATATCGCATACAGATACGTTGCACTCAGAAAATCACGCGGCTGCATCAGCACCTTGACCGGTAGAATCGCTGCACAGTAACAATAGACCACCACCAAAAGCGTCAAAGTAGTCTTACCTAAAGGCGGAATCGGAAGCCGAATCCCAACCCAGAGCCCCAGATAGGTCAGCAGCACACAAATTGGCATGATCACCTTGAACGGAATCTTTGTGTTGCCGACAAGCCATCCAAAGATAAGTGCCATCATAATAAACCAGCCTGAAGCCGTCGCTACCGCCGGCTGTTTAACAAACCCGGCGACCGTCAGATCCAGAAAGACCACAATGACATAGACCAGAGCCAACAGCACAAATATAAGAAACAACTTGCCCGTCCGCTCTCCAATAAGATCGCGACAGGTCGCCGTGATCGACTGCCCCCGGTAACGCAGCGACATCAAAGTACTGCCAAAATCGTGAACACCACCGACGAAGATACAACCGATGATTATCCATATCCAGGTCGGCAACCAACCAAACAGCGACGCTGCGATGATTGGCCCCACAATCGGCCCAGCTCCCGCAATCGACGAAAAGTGATGCCCGAACAAAACCGACGCCCGCGTCGGTACGTAGTCCACACCATCATCCACCTCATACGCCGGTGTCACACGCTCAGGATCAATCCCGCAACGTCTTTCCAGAAACCGCCCGTAGAACCGATAGGCAATTACCAGCAAAAGCGCCGAAAAGATGAGTAAATAAAATGACATGACCGACTCAATAACGCATCGAAGTAAAGATCCCCGGGACAAGCTTCGAGGTATCCACATCCTGTAGCGAATAAATGCCACCAGATATGGCAACGCTTTTGATTGCTCCAAAGCAAACAACTGGAACTATGGTTAAAAAATACCATTGAAAACGAGCTTTATTTACAATTGAGATCACTACTATGAAACCTAAAGTCCTTATTCTCTGCACCGGCAACTCATGCCGCAGCCACATGGCAGGGAAAAATTTTGGCAGGCTATCCTTTTGAATTTCCGATTTGTAAGCTGTGGAATTATACAGAGAGTTTTTTGCCGTCATCAAAGCCATCAACAAAAAAGATTTGGACTACACCGTGGTTGGAGGAATTGCTCTGGCATTTCATTCTTTGCCCAGATTTACACGGGATATTGACATATTGGCGAAACCTGTGGATTTGCCTACTTACGAAGAAATCTTTGGAGAACTTGGCTATCACAAACTTAGCAAGCCATGGACTTTCCAGAACACAAACATAACATTGCATCGTTTTTCCAAGATGAGCCTTGAAGATGATAATGAAATGATAATCGTTGATTTACTTTTGGGAAATGAAGAGTACCACCAAAAAATAATAAAAAATAGTATAGTGGATAAATCTGCTGCCGGAAAAGTACATCTTGCCCAAAGAGAAGACTTGATCTGGATGAAAAAAATTCGAGGTTCTAAGCAAGATGAGGCAGATATCGAAAAGCTAAAGGAAACCAATGAGCAGGATTGAAAAAGTTCTTAAAGAATTAAGCGATTTGCGGTCTTTCTATATTCAGTTGCAAAAGCGAAAATCAACCCATACACAAAAAAAATCACATGGAGAATCCAAATCCGGGATTAAGTTGACAGCACGATTATCGGATATTGAAAACTAATTTGAGATCACTACTATGAAACCTAAAGTCCTTATTCTCTGCACCGGCAACTCATGCCGCAGCCACATGGCCGAAGCTATTTTGCGCAATGTAGCCGGTGATCTCTTTGAAGTTTACAGCGCCGGATCGGATCCAAAAGGTGCCGTCCATCCGCTGGCAATTCAAGTAATTGAAGAACTCGGCATCAGCACTGAAGGTCATACCTCTGATCACTTGGACCTTTATATGGACAAGGGCATCAACACTGTAATTACCGTGTGTGGCAATGCCGATCAGGCCTGCCCTACCTTTCCCGGAAAGGTAATACGCTATCACTGGGGCTTTGAAGATCCACCACACGCTCAACGCGACGGTGAATCCGAACTCGACGCCTTCCGTCGCATTCGCGATGAGATCAAGCTTGTCTTTGAAGCCTATGCCGCTGGCTATCGCGAAGCGCTAACTTTAAGGTAAAACCTTAATCTGCCCTCCCAGCTTATATTCATGAGAAATAAACTCATCGCCGAGTTAATTGGCACCTACTTCCTGTATCTGATTATCGGGCTTTGCGTCACACCGCCCGGAGCAAAGAGTTTCGCACCGCTCGCGATCGGTGTTGGTCTGACGGCTCTGGTCTATGCCTGCGGCCACATTTCAAAAGCACACTTCAATCCGGCGACCACCGTCACTTATTTCTGCGCAGGCACACATTCTCGCAAAGACTTTATCCCTTACGTAGTAATCATCCTGGCAGGCGCCATTTCAGCCGCCTTCACGATTGATCTTTTAAATCCCGAAGGCCTGGCTCAGGTAACTGCGATTGAGATTAATATTAGCCGGGTTCTAATTGCTGAGTTTGCTTTCACCTTTGCCCTGATGTGGGTGATCCTTAATGTCGCCATTGCCAAAGGAACCGCCGGCAACCAGTTTTATGGTCTCGCGATTGGTTTCATCGTCGCTGCCGGCGCCTATGCCGTCGGCCCGATCTCTTTTGCGGCGTTCAATCCGGCAGTTACTCTGGCCCTGTGTATCAATGGATTTCTGCCCTGGAATGTACTGGTTCTTTATGTCGTTATTCAGATCGTGGCCGCAACTGCAGCCGGTTTACTCTTTCGTAGCATGGACATTACAAATCCGACTGAACGCGCAGAGAGTTACTGAATCCGTTGATGTGGGAACACTCAAATGATGTCCTGTATTTGGTAAAGAGGTAGAGCAGGTGCGTCCTCGCACCGCATCGAATGCTCGGGCGCTCTGGCTCACACGACGCTGATGCGCACCGAGACGGTGCTGCGCGCTACCCCATGCACAATCTGTTCAAATAATTTTAGGCTTAGCTATAATCAATGAGCAGATTCCTCCTCGGCACCCGGCACTTCTTCTGAAGGCTCTTCAGCGGGCGGTTCTGGCTCAGGCCCCAAATCCAATACGACTTCTTCAGCAGTCCAGGGAGTCGTCCGTGCTCCATAATCAGCAATGTATTTCCCCATGGTCTCAACAGCAAATTCGGAACCTTCATTACCCCACTCCTGACGGATATAAGTCAGAACGCTGGCAATATCCAATGGCTTGAGATTCAATCCGCCCGGCCCAAAGGCCGGCATATTGCCATTGTATGTACTACCCAGCACTTCGATAGGACCGTTCATACCGTTGATCAGAATGCGAGCCAGAATCTCCTGATGCCCAAGCACCCACTTGGAACCTACAAGCGGAGGGAAAGCGCCGGCTACACCTTGTCCATTTGTCTGGTGGCAGGCAACACACTGGGCACTGTAGATTCTTTGACCACGGGCAAACAAATCGATTTCTACGGCTGCGACCTTGGCATTCGGATCATAATCAAGCGTGTAGGCATTTTTACTAAAACCGCCATTGTGCTCGACCAGGTAAATTCCACCCCAGAAGCAGAGTGCTGCAAATACAAAAAGAATGAAAATCGGCATCGGTGATGAATTTTCACGTGGCTCTTCATTTTCACGTGAAAGAGAATCGTTCAAATCCGATCTTTCAGTTTCGCCTTTATGTTTCTTGTGTTCTTTATCGCTCATTCTTCAATAATCTTAGCCTCCGGTAGACTATAATCAAGTTTCAGACTAAGCAAATACTCGACCAATACTTCAGCGCGCCTTGTAGGAACAATCTCATAACCTTCTTTGGGAGCATATCTTGAACCTGATTCGAACTGCAATGCATTTGGTGAGGGAGCCACGTCAACTTCTTTAACTTCGTAAAGGAACGAATAACGCGGCATTGTGGTAAGCCCCTCGGATATCGCTTGAGGGTTATACAAAAGCAGATGATGCCAGTTTGCATCCGGCTGACGTTCTCCAATCGTTGTCAAATCGGGCCCAACTCGCAGACTGCCAATCAGTGCCCGGTCTTGCATAATATAGTCACGGGCAACCGTCACCCGCTTGCCCCAGTTGCGATCAATGTCTGCTCCTAAATCCGAACGACGCACTTGTTGTGTATGACAATAAACACAGCCTAGATCTGCATAGACGGCTTTTCCTTGCTGGGCTACGCCTGGCATTTTACCTGGAAACAAGGGTTCTCCCTCCATTGGATCACCGTTTTCATCCAGATTTTCAGTGATTTGCGTCAGATTACCCAATTGGATATAGCTACTGAGCACCAGACCTACAAACGAGAGCGCCAGAGCGCTCAGGATAAAGAGAAACAAAACCGAGAAGTGTTTCATTAGGCAGTACCCTCCTGACCGGATGTTTCAAGAACTGCAGCACCCTTTCCGGAAGGCGCCAGATGACCGGCTCCAAGCATCCAGAAAAAGTTGACCGCAAATGCAATGTGCCCAACCGACAAACAGACAATTCCGATGGTATTTATCTTCAGCCAGATGACTAGTGATTCGCTGATTTCAGCAAAAGGTATTTCAGGATTACTCATCTGTGAACCGGCGGTCAGTCCTCCCGAAAGCAATGCAAACACAACCACTGCGATCCCAATGAAACTTCCCCAGAAATGCAGGTATATCAGGTCCACGGAAGGCCATTCACGTCCAATGAGCCGCGGAGCCATAAAGTACAGACCACCAAACATAATCATAGAGAAAAACGCATAGGTAATTTGCTGACCATAAGCAGAAGTAACAGTTGTAAACTGTACAATCTCACTCACAGAGTGAAATGCCATAACAGCCCCAAATAAACCGGCAAGCAGGTAAGAAACGGTCCCAACCAAAACAAATCGCAACGCCAGACTGCGCCACAATTCCACAAGCGCTCCTTTCACTGAAAGAAACAGATTCAGCACAACAACCCCAACCGGCATCGCCATGATCACCGAAGCAACAATGCTGGTAGAACTCAACCAGACCGGAATCGGACCACCAATCATAAATGCCATACCTGTCCAGCTACCCACCAGTATCAACGAACAAAATCCAAAAAGCGCCAGTGAGTATGAGTAAATAGGACGACCAAGAATCTTCGGAATCAGGTAATAAGCGACTGCCAGAGCGACCGGTGTAAACCACAGATTCAGGAAACTCGCGTTAAACCAGTGACCCACGACCGATTGCATCACACCACGTGCAGGAAACCAGACAGCCATGAACTGCGCGATCATGTAAACCCAGGGGAAAAAGAAAAGCGCTGCCAGGATATACCACTGCGACACGTTAACAGTTTCTTTTTGCCGCGAGAGAAAGGCCTGCACTCCCCATACACCAATCAGCGCATAGCCGATCAGCAAGATAGGTGTTGCATAGCCGGGAAGCTCCAGCGATTCAACTGGGGTAAGATCACCTGCAAGAATTCCGAGCAATCCGAGTTTTAGACCAAAATTCCAGAAAACACCTGCGACAATCAGCAAACCGCCATCACGAACCGGCGCCAGTGACAGGCGAGCGATCAACCATAGGGCGACTGCGAAAATTGCATTACATCCCCAGCCAAACAACATCGCATTGGATGTAAGCGGATAAATCCGACCATAAGTAAACCAAGGCATTCCGGACAAAAAATCGGGCTGATAGGCCTGGATACTGTTAGCCAGCGCCAGCACATTGGCTACGACGAGCCAAAGAATCGCACAGGCAGTAAAAAACAGTACGGGGAACCTCAATGATTTATCGACTCCACCTAATGCCATAAGCGTTGTAGAATCTGCTTTGGAAGATTGAGGACTGGACTGTGAAGTATTGCTCATTAAAGACAAATTAGAGACTTCGAATTGAAAATCAAAAACTCACGGGAAACGACGGGCACTTAATTCGTGATTCTTAATTATTCTCTATTACGGAGCCGTCGTGTACTCCACCACAGTCAAATCCATTGCCTCCTCGATCGGAATACTTACCAAACCCGCCTCTGCATCAACCACTTCATAACCGGTTATTTTTGCCTGACCCGCAGCGCGTGTCTCATCAGCGTTTTGCTTGCGTTCTTCAGCGACTTTGTAATCCACAGCAGGAGGCCTGCCTGGCAGGTAAGCAACGTACAAAATAACTGCAAACACCAGGATTACACCGACAATGCCTGCCAGTGACAGTAAACGATTGACTGTAAATGATTCCTTTTGGGACATTCTGATTTACTCCGTATAATTAATAGAAATGTTGATGTTCGGGTCGCGAATCGGGATCGGCTCCTCTTTTCCGGCGCTTCGGCAAAAAGCAAAAACACAAACTCCACCGATACCGATAAGCGAGGCAAGATCAACCCATTCGACAGAAAACTGGCGAACTAAATATCCATCGGCATGCGTGTCAGAATTAACGAGCTTGCCCGGCACAATGTTCCAGTAGAGATCCAGCAGATGAAATGCCAGCATCCAGATTGCAATCGCAACCGTCCGCCGGACAACTACTTTTGACTTATACCAAAGCAACAAAAGGAACGGTATCAGAAAGCTACCGAAAATCAGCCCCATACTCACCCACCACCAGGAATTCAAAGAACCATCATAGTTTTTCTCGCGAATATTGTACCAGAAAGTTTCCTCCGGAATATTAGCGCTATAGATCAAAAAGTATTGGGAAAAGCTGATATAGGTCCAAAAGATGGTAAATGTTAGCATCAGACAACCCAGATCATAGCGATGAGCCTGCTTGAGAATTCCTTTTAAATAGCCTTTTGCAGCCAGAATGACTGAAATAATGAGAAGCGCGCATGTAGCAGCACGTGCGCAGGCCGCGAAAAACCAAACTCCATACATTGTCGAATACCAGTGGTATTCAAGTGACTTGAACCAATCGATTGAAGCGACCGTTGTTGCTGCGGCACAAAGAAAGAGCCCCACCGACGACAACCTGCGCGCTTTATGGATATTATTAATGTCGCCTGTTTTATCCGTATCAAACGACCACTTGCGCAGTAGACTCGCAAATAAAATAAAAATACCAAAAACAGCAATCGCACGAATAGCGAAAAAACCAACGTTCAGATACGGCTGCTTCCACAAATAAAGTGGATCTTCACCAACAGTACCATGACCCGGCAACTCGTTGTACCCATTCATCCACTTCCAGAGCAGTCCGGGATTTTCGTGCAGAAAAGGAATAGCCAGCAGCGGCAGAAAGAGCACAAACAGATAGGGAAACGCTGCCATGCAATGCTCACACTGGCGGCGAATAATCGTTGGCCAGCGTGCATGGAAAACATACCAGATCAGTGTTAGAAAAGTGACGCCGATCACGATAGAAAGCCAAAAGCCAAATCCAACAAGCCAGCCCATGAATGGCCGCGCGTCTCCGGCTGCCCAACCCTGGAGTAAACCGAACGCTGCCAGCACAATACCCACCATCCCGACAAGACCTGCGATGTTGCCCACTTTGCTTAATTGAGTGTTGTTTGCCTCCGAACTCATTACTTTAAAATCCTAACTTTGTGCGTTGTGCTGCAGAAAGATCTTCAACTTTTGCATTTTGTGACCGTTGCAGGGCTCGCACGTAAAGAACCGTTGCCCAACGTTCCTCCGGTGTCATGCGATCCTTCAATCCATACATCTGGTTGTAGCCATTGGTAATCACCTCGTAAATGTAGCCATCTTCAACAGTGCGAAGACGGTCATCGTGATAACTGGTTGCCAAAATACCATACGGCTTTGTAGCACCGTTGCCATCACCGGCCGCTCCGTGACAAGAGATACAGAAAATTTCATACTTTTGCCTGCCGGTCTCCATCAGTTCGTGGGTAATTTCAAGCGGTACTTTTTTTACAAAGTTACCGTTTCCATCCTTGCCCTGGTTGAACACCGTATTTCCAAGGTTTGCATCATTGAAATCTGCCGAAAACACGTCTGCCTGATTAAAGTAATTTCCACGTGCAACAGTGTTTGCCGGGATCGGACGATCATCCTGCTGATTGCTAAAAAAAGAATTTGCGCCCTGCGGACTGTAACGCGCTTGATGATCCATGTCAGGGAATACTTCAATCGGCGGCTTAGTACTTTTCGAACCTCGAAGTCCGAAAATGGAAAGCACCGCCACAATGGTCAGAATAAAAATGGATAGAAAAATACGCATAACAGTAAGCCTATGCTGAAACCTCCTCAATATCGCTACCACCGATTTCCTCAAGAAATTTACGCGTCGCAACCGGATCAAATCTGGCATCGCTTGACTCAATAGCAATTATCAGACGATCTCCGGAAACTTCCAGAAACTTCTCATTTTCAAAAAGCGGATTATGGTGCTGTGGCAACAGATTGGTGATAAACATGCCACCCAGGGTACCAAAAGACGCTAAAAGAATCGTCAATTCATACATGATCGGAAACGGAAACACTGGGCTGAAGTAAGGCTGCCCTCTAACGATCAACGGATAATCAAAGGCATTCATATACCAGACCATAGCCAGTCCCAGAAAAAAACCGGTGAATCCGCCAATGAATGTAAAAATGGGCACTTTCGAGCGAGGCAGACCTTGAGCTTCCGGCATACCGTGAACTGGAAACGACGAGTAGGTATCCCACTTCTTATACCCCGCATCCCGTACTTTCTCAGCAGCATGGAAGAGCGACGGAGTGTCGTCAAAACTGGCAATCAATGCATGTGTATCCGCCATTTTAGTGCTCGCCTCCTTTCTCTGTTTCATCGTGATGTCCATGCGGGTCTGCCTGGGGCATTACAAATTTAACCTCGCCGATTGGCATCAGCGGCAAGAAACGAAGGAACAGTAAAAACAATACGCTAAACAATCCGAACGTTCCGAAAAATGTAAAGATGTCCACAATCGTCGGTGAATAATATCCCCAACTGCTCGGCATAAAATCGTTCGCCAGCGAAGTAACTGTAATCACAAAACGCTCAAACCACATACCGACATTTATCAGAATAGACATGATCCAGACAAGCGCCCAGTTGGAGCGAACCTTCTTGAACCAGAAAAGCTGCGGCGTAAATACATTACAGCTAAACATCATCAGGTAGGCCCACCAGTATTGGCCAAAGGCACGATTGATAAATGCATAGCTCTCGTAAGGATTAGCGCCGTACCAGGCGATGAAAAACTCCATGATGTAGGCATAGCCAACAATCGATCCGGTGCCCAGACAGATTTTACACATATTGTCGATGTGCCGTTGCGTAATCAGGTCATGCAGGCCATAAAGTGCGCGCAGGGGAAGCATCAGAGTCAACACCATCCCAAATCCGGAAAAAATCGCTCCGGCCACAAAATAAGGTGGAAAAATCGTCGTGTGCCAACCTGGCAGCACCGCAAGCGCGAAGTCAAAGGAAACGATTGTATGAACCGAAAGAACCAGCGGTGTCGAAAGTCCGGCGAGTATCAGGTAAGCCATTTCGTAA
>CAZTSB010000034.1:0-9222 GCA_964616435.1 uncultured Puniceicoccaceae bacterium
GTGATCGGCTACTTCGCCCAGTCACAGGCCGAAGAACTCAAACCCGATAACACTGTCCTCGAAGAAGTCGAAGCCGCGGCAACCGGCAACACCGAAGCCAACCCACGCGGTGCACTTGGAGCGCTACTCTTCAGTGGCGACGAAGCGCTCAAAAAAAACGCCGTGCTCTCCGGCGGTGAAAAAAATCGTGTCGCCCTGGCAAAAATGCTGATGCAGCCCTGCAACTGCATGATCCTCGACGAACCGACCAATCACCTCGACATCAAATCCAAGGAAGTCCTCCAAGAAGCCATCAACCTCTTCGAAGGCACCGTTGTTTTAGTCAGCCACGATCGCGCCTTTCTCGACGGCGTCGTCAACAAAGTCCTCGAAGTCTCGCCTGGCAGCACTCGGATGCTCACCTGCAACGTCTCCGAGTACATTGAGCGACTGGAAAAAGAAACCGCTGAAAAGGCCGGGAAATCTTAAAAAAAATGACACTGATACTTACAATTTACATTCTCGCAGCTGCTTGCCTGTTCATTTACGGAATCAACTGCTACGTAATGATTGGCCTGTTTCTGCGGCGCCAGAAAAACGAACGTGCAAATGCAAAGGCTTTATTTGAATCCGGAGAAAGGCTTTTCGAAACGCCGGAAGCACTCCCTCACGTCACCACACAGATACCCCTCTATAACGAAGCGAATGTGGCAGAGCGAGTCATTCGAGCAGTGGTAGCAATGGACTATCCAACCGCCAAACACGAAATCCAGATATTGGACGACTCGAATGACGAGACCTCCGCTATTGTCGATGCCATTGCAGAAGAACTCAAAACCATCGGCCATGACATCAGCGTCATCCGTCGCAAAGATCGTATCGGTTTCAAAGCAGGAGCGCTTCGCTATGGTATGGAACGCTGCAAAGGAGACTACATCGCTATCTTCGACGCCGATTTTGTGCCACCAGCCAATTTCCTCCGCAAACTGGTTCCGGCGCTAAAAAGCAACGACCGAACCGGCTTCGTGCAAGCCCGCTGGGGACATTTGAATCCGGAACGATCACTACTCACCCGTGCTCAGAGGATTGGTATCGACGGTCACTTTATGATCGAGCAGTGCGCCCGCAGCTATAACAACCTCTTTCTTAACTTCAACGGCACTGCTGGCCTTTGGCGAAAACAGGCAATTATCGAGGGTGGCAACTGGCAGGACGACACGCTCACCGAAGACATGGACCTCTCTTATCGCTGTCAGCTTGCAGGATGGACAGCCGCTTATTACCCCGATGTGATCGTACCTGCAGAGCTACCGGAAAGCTACGCTGCATTTAAAAGCCAGCAGTTCCGCTGGGCAAAGGGCTCCATTCAGACTGCGCTCAAAATCATGCCACGCGTCATGCGCTCAGACGCTTCCCTCTTTGCCAAAATCCAAGCCTTCCTGCACATGACGCACTACTGCATCCACCCGCTAATGGCAGTCATGGCGCTACTCGCGTTACCAATACTCCTGAAAACACACATCGTTCTGACCCTGTGGCAAATGATCCCTTTCATATTTGCTATCCTGATTTCACTTACCGGCCCAAGCGCTCTCTACTGTGTCAGTCAGTTCTCGCAGGGACGCGCCAAAGGCTGGAATCTGCTACATCTCCCTGGCCTGGTCTGTATCGGAGTCGGCATTGCGTTATCAAATACCCGCGCAGTTCTTGAGGCCATGATAGGGGTCACCAGTCCCTTTGTTCGCACACCCAAGAGTGGCAACAACAAGAAGAAATACAGCTTCAAGGCAAACTGGTTTTCGACCGTCGAAATTCTGACAGGCATCTATTGCGCATTCAGCTTTGCATACTATCTAAAGGCTGAGAAATATATAATCGGTCAGTTCTTACTTATCTATACCTTTGGCTTTCTAACCGTCGGTATTCGCAGTCTACTCGAGCAATTCAGCTTCAAAGAATGGTTTGCCGGACCGCTCTGGAACAAACAGTCCGATATGCCCGATTCACAGAGAGCCGCAACCAAAGTCTGAAATACTGATGAAGGCTTGAGGAAACACTTACGGACCGTTATGAAATGAAGTGAATAAGTTTCAGTCATATTTCCACCATTACCTTTTAGTTCTTTTTTTTCCACTGCTTTCCCTTCATGCAAAGCCAGAAGTAACCCGCATCGAACTCTATTACGGCATCGCCCAGGGAAATTATCTGATCGGCGACCTCGAAGGAGCATCCAGAGGCGTCGAGCAGATGTTCAAGCTCGACCCGGACTACACGCCTGCAATTACACTTAATGCCCGCATCCTGCTGGACCTCAGAAAACCCGAACGCGCATTAAATGCTGTAGAACGAGCCATAAAGATCGAACCGGACAACCTCGAACATCAACTACTCAAAGCGCTCGTACTCGGCAACCTGAATCGCCAAGAAGAAGCCATCCGCGTCGTCGAAAGAGTCCTTCAGTCAGCCCCTGCCAAAAGCAGACATCATCGCGTTGCCAGCAAACTATTTGGACTTTTTCTGATGGCTGAAGGTAACCTTGATAAAGCAGCCCAGGTATTCAATCAAAGCTATCTGAACAACCCTGAAGCAGCACAGGGAAATCTGGCGCTTGCCGGTGAAGCCTATCTTCAAAAAGCCAAAGAGGCTCTGGCTCAGAGTGACTTCAAAACCGCCCTGGAAGCAATCGACCGAGCCCTGGAACTACACAAACAACCATCCGACGATGTGAATTTCCAGCAACATTCGCAGTTGAACATACTCCGCGCCCGGGTTCTCACTCAAGCCGGACGCATAAACGAGGCAATCGCAACCCTTCAGACAGTTACCACTCAACAGCCCGAAAATCCCGAAGCGCTCATCACCCTTGCCTCACTCTATGCCAGCACAGAACAATGGGATTTACTCCAGAATATATTGCCCGGTATCGCCGCAAAGCCGGAACTTCAGGACATTGCACTGTATCTGGAAGGACGCGCCGCACTGGCAAACGAACGTGTGGGCACAGCTCGCGAAGCCTTTGAAGCGGCTCTTCGTCTTTTACCCGATGGCGAAAGCAGACTACGCACATCATTGGAATTTTATCAGGGCATGTGTTTGTTAAAGGTAAATCGCACTAAAGAAGGTGACAGGAAAATCATCCAGTCCCTCGACAATGGATTCCGTCCCGAAACTCAAACGGAAGCGATTCTAGCAAGTCGCACTTTGCTGCGTGATCAACAGGCCCATCGTGCAATCACATATCTGGAAGCAATCACGCTCAATCAGTTAACCAACTCCATAGAAGCCTGGAATCTGCTCGGAAGAGCACATCTGGCCAACGATTCCGAAGCGCTTGCTCTGAGCGCATTCAACCAATCACTCAGCATTCAGCCACAGCAATCAGATGTCATTGCCCTCAGAGGATCCCTTTTGCGCAAAATGGGCGATCTAGAAGGCGCCGCCACTGACATCGAAAATGCCCTTGCCCTTGATCCGGAAAACCCTGCACTCACCTACAGCCTGGGGCTCATTTATCTCCAGTTGGCAAATCTCAGTGGTGCAAAACGATTGATTGGAAAAAGCGCAAAGCAACTTCCTAAAAATCCGGGACTTCACCTTTTGCATGCACTCTTAGCCTACAACATGGAAACCCACCAGGAAGCACGCCTCGCTTTGGAAAGCTATCTATCACAGGTTCCCGAACAAACCAACGAATCCGCACTCTACCTCGAATACATACTCATCGCCCAGGAAAATCCGAATCTCGCAATCGACACCCTGAGTCAACGAATCGAAACTTCCGGCGCAAGCCCGCTGTTAGGCAACTTCCTGGAATACGCTCGCGGCACACTTGACCGAAAAACAGTTCTGGATGCCGCCGGATACGCAGAATCTCCCGAAATCGCCCAAAAGCAACTCTGCGAAGCCACCTACTGGCTCGCACAGCACGAACGCATTCACAATCGTGCTGAAAAGGTGCAGGAACTACTCAAACTCGCCATTCAGATCGGCTCACCCGACTACCCCGAATATCAATTCGCCCAGTGGCAGTTAATAACTTACTTTTAATGTTTGGTACAGATTTTTGTATTCGACGTTCAATGTTCGCAACAGATTCATAACCGGCGAGCACTTAACGCCCCTAATCAGCAACGGGCGTAAAAACACCCCTACTCTCCAAATCGTACATAAAATGGAACCAGAACATGCTGTAGGCCAAAATATACACAATAAATTTCAAGCAATTTAATGGCATGGAAACATACCGCGGAGAATACCATAAGAACAACACAACGATCACCGGAAAAACAAATCCGAAAATATGAGTATATATGCTGCATGCATAATTACCGTGTTCATATCTCATGTAGTAATTATACACGACCAGAATCAGCACTACATTTGCAAGCACGTGAACTAACTTAGAGTATAAACGAAAATTCCTATCACCTCTCATCTTAAAAAGCTTTAACGGTCAATCTTTACGAAAACTCAAGACACTGTGATTTCAAGGTGATTTACAAGCTTTTATCTTCAATCATCTTGACTAACGGATAAGGTTTTTGAAACAGTCACCTGTAAGCTTCAAAGGTAACTCTAACAAAAATCATCATGAAAGATATTGGCAAAATAATGAAACAAGCCCAGCAAATGCAAAAGCAGATGCATAGCGTTCAGGCCAGGCTGGCAGAACAAGTCCTCGAAATAACCAGTGGAGGTGGCGCCATTAACATCAAAATCAACGGTCAGGGTGAATTCCAAGAAATGAAGCTCGACCCCGAACTTCTCAAGGAAGACGTAAAATTTGTCGAAGAAACAATTTTAAGCGCAGTTCAGGAAGCTGTGCAAAAAGCAAAAAAAACCGGTGAAGAAGCCATGCTGGATGTGACTAACGGTCTAGGTGGCTTCCCAGGGGCTTAATACTTGTACGATTGCAAGTTCGTGACATCTACATTCGAAAAGCTCCTGAAGGAGCTAAAGCAACTGCCCGGTCTGGGATTTCGCTCTGCCGAACGGATTGCATTGCACCTTCTAGTCGAGCAACCGCAGGCACTGGAAAGCCTGGTCGGATCCATGCAGGAAGCACAGAAAACTGTCTGCCGTTGCAAGACCTGCGGCAATATTGCTGAAAATGCTCAATGTGCCATCTGCTCGGACGAAAACCGCAACTCAAACATGATTTGCGTAGTCGAGCATGTACCGGATCTGATTGCAATCGAACGATCCGCTGCATGGAAAGGGCGCTACCACGTACTGCACGGAAAACTTTCCCCCATACACGGGATAGGCCCTGAAAACTTAAACCTGCAAAGTTTGCAGGACCGCCTTGAATCTGCTGACATTACTGAATTTGTGCTCGCACTTTCCAACGACATCGAAGGTCAGGCCACCTGCCACTACATACAGGAAGAAATCGTTGGCCAGCGACCGATCAAAGTAACTCGCATCGGCTTTGGCCTTCCGAGCGGCGGCGGCGTTACCTATGCAGACGCAGTTACACTACGTAGCGCGCTAGACGGTCGGCGGGACTATAACTTTTAAAGCTTAAAAGTTAGATCAACAGGTCTTTTGGATGACGCCAAAAGACGACTCAGCTTGATTGCTTAAGCGCCTGACAATTAGAAACTAATTCTCAATTCTTCATTCTTCATTACCGATTTAAAGATTAAATATTGAAAGTTTCCTGTTTTAAGCTTTCAACTATTATGATGGCTTCAACTGCTCAACTTGAATACTGTACTTCACGTTTTCAGGCAAAACGTTGGAAAACGCGTACAGTTAACGTGGGAAATGTCGGTGTCGGCGGCGACAATCCCATCCGCATCCAGTCGATGACCACAACAAATACGCAAGATGTGGACGCTACGGTTGCACAGACACTCGCACTCGCAGAAGTCGGTTGCGAAATCGTCCGAATCACCGCTCCCAATAAAAACGCAGCCAGAGCCCTGGGCGAGATTGCCAAAAAAGTACGGGCAGCCAAGTGCGACGTACCACTGGTTGCAGACATTCACTTCCTGCCTGCAGCAGCAATGGAAGCTGCCTTGCATGTCGAAAAAGTCCGTATCAATCCCGGAAATTACGCTGACAAGAAGAAATTTGCCGTTAAAGAATACACAGACGCTGCCTATGATGAAGAACTGGAACGTTTGCACGAAGCCTTCTCGCCGATTGTCCTGCGTTGCAAAGAGCTAGGGCGCGCCATGCGCATCGGCACCAATCATGGTTCCCTCTCCGACCGCATTATGAACCGCTACGGCGATACTCCCCTTGGCATGGTCGAGAGCGCTCTGGAATTTATCCGTATCGCCGAAAGCCATAACTATCAGGATATCTGCCTGTCAATGAAAGCCAGCAACCCAAAGGTCATGATCGAAGCCTACCGGCTGGCTGTCGCGCGTATGATCGAAGAAGGCATGGACTATCCCCTGCATCTCGGTGTAACTGAAGCCGGGGATGGCGAAGATGCTCGAATAAAGAGCGCTATCGGCATCGGCACCCTGCTCAATGATGGTCTGGGCGACACCATACGCGTATCCCTGACCGAAGATCCTGTCTATGAAATACCGGTTGCCCGCGACCTTGCCAACAAGGCAACAAAACTTTGGAAACAGCAGACTGAATTACTGTCCGCCGGAGAAACCAGAGACACCGTAAACCCATATGAATTTCATCGCCGCGAAACACGTTTGGGCGAATTAGGGCCCGAGTGCAGTATCGGCGCTGACAAAGTTCCGGCGGTTATCATCAAGACCCAACGCCCTGTCAGCGCCTCCGAGTTCATCATCAAGGACGTTTGCCATATCCAAACCTCACTTAAAGAAAGCAAGATCGAAGGTCTCCAGGTCACGATTAACACCAATGAAGACCTGAGCGCATTTACCGGCCTTCATGAAGCTCTGCACAGTGTTGTGAAACTCTTTGTCCTGGAACTATCTGAAGCCATCGACCTGAGTGACCTTGAAGCTTTTGAATGGCCTCCAAACGGCCTGGCCGGAATCACCCTACTGCAACATATTAATCAGGAAGACGCTTTTTATGCAGCAAGTCTTCTGAAATTCTGCCGTGAAAAAGGATTTAACTGTGCAATCGACTGTCAGCCGGATGCGCTGAGTAACGAAATCGGTGTACAATTAAAAAACATGGGGAGCGCCAATCTGATTCTCAGCAGCGCATCTCCATCCAAAGGCTATCATCCGGTCGGCACTTACCGTGCACTCGCTGAAGCTGCAAAGTCCTTTGTGCCCGACTCACTGATCTGGATTCGCAACACATCTGAAAACACACTGGCTCCCCAGGACAGGTTCTCCGACCGCTTGCTGGAATCCAGCATCTTTAGCGGCTCACTGCTCTGCGATGGCATTGGCGATATGATCAGCATAGAGACCGAACCACTTCTCGACAAAGCCACCGTGCTTGCCTACAACATCCTGCAAGGCGCCCGGGCACGCATCAGCAAAACCGAGTTTGTTGCCTGCCCAAGTTGCGGGCGTACACTCTTCGACCTGCAAAGCGTCACCCAGACCATCCGTGCTCGCACGGATCACCTGAAAGGCGTGACCATCGCGATTATGGGCTGCATTGTCAACGGCCCCGGCGAGATGGCGGATGCCGATTTTGGCTACGTCGGCGGCGCTCCCGGAAAAATCAACCTCTATGTAGGCAAAGAGTGTGTGAAGTATAACGTGCCTTCCGAAGAAGCCCTCGACCGCCTGATCGACCTGATCAAAGAATACGGCAAGTGGGTTGAGCCGGAACCGTAAAAGTCCTGTTAAACGCGGTTGATGCAATAGACTGAGGCGTGTGCTTTACATAATCCGGGTTAAACACCGGCAATATCACAGAAGATCTGCTCAAATGCAGTAATTGCATTGTGCATTAACTTAAGATCGAAACTCTCATCCGGCGCATGCAAGTTGTCTTTGGGTGTAAACAGACCGATCATTAGCGAATCCAGCCCGGCACGTTTACTGAAATCTGCAATCACCGGAATACTGCCGCCCTCACGCAAATAGATCGGAGCCTTTCCGAAGCTCCGCTCGATCGCACGATCTGCTGACTTGAAAGCCCGCGCCAGAGCCTCGGGCTGATCTGCCGGAGTATTTGGGCGTCCAGGCGGGACCGCAAGATAGGCGCCAGCCACAGGGCCGCGGCGCACATTCAAGTAAACACCCTTGGGGCACAAAGCTTCAATGGCAGCAACAACCTGATTCTGCACCTTCTGAGGATCCTGATTGGCCACCAGACGACAGGTTACTTTGGCAAAGGCCTCGCTTGGGATCACAGTCTTGGAACCTTCGCCCTGATACCCGCCGCCAATACCATTAAATTCCAGAGTCGGACCAAAGCGAACGGCCTCTAGCGGCGACAAACCATTAGCCGGATAAAAAGCCGGCACATCCAACATCTTCTGATAACTTTCGACCGTCTCCGGATAGCGCTCCAGCTCAGCGCGTTCCCAATCCATAACCGGTACGGCATCATCGTAGAATCCCGGCACATTCACACTGCCATCGGGATTGTGCAAACCCGCACAAATTTCCATCAGCGCCTGCAAAGGATTATAAACTGCGCCACCATGGATACCCGAATGCAAATCACCCCTGGGCCCGCGTACTTTAATCTCCAGATCCACCAGACCACGCAGCGCTGTTGTGATCACTACCTGCTCAGTGTTTGGAATGCCAGTGTCAGACACGAGCATAAAGTCCGCCCTTGCCAGTCGCTCCGCATACTTGTCAAAAAACTTCGGCATACTCGGGCTCCCGATCTCCTCCTCTCCTTCAATGACATACGTTATATTGAGCGGCAAATCGGGATGTTTCTCCAGAATCCTGGACAGCGCTGTCATATGCACCACAGTCGGACCCTTGTTATCCGCTGTACCGCGGCCGTAAAGTCGTCCATTGCGCTCCTCGGGCTCGAACGCTCCACTTGACCATAAATCGAATGGATCTGCCGGTTGCACATCATAATGACCATAAATCGCCACATGCGGCCAGTCCGGATTACCAAAACGCTCAGCCAGCAGGATCGGGTGTAACTCCGTCTCCACAACCTCCACCGCAAAACCCAGCTTTTGCAACAGCCCGGCGGCATACTCGCGCGCGTCCTTCATACCTTCTGCATACGCCGGATCCGTTGAAACGGAAGGATGACGGATGTAATCTTTAAGTGTTTCTATTGGATCAAGCATATACTGCAGCTTGCTTCAACTCCATCACAGGTCAAGTGGACAGATTGAAATGGATGTCGTTTTCGTAA
>CAZTSB010000035.1:0-11795 GCA_964616435.1 uncultured Puniceicoccaceae bacterium
CGCACCGTCTCGGTGCGCACCAGCGTCGTGTGAGCCAAAGCATCCGAACATTCGATGCGGTGCGAGGACGCACCTGCACTACCTCTTTACCAAAGAAAGGACATCATTTGGGTGTAAAAGTAATTCCCAGCTTAGCTATAACTTCAGAACCAAAAGCATCTTTTACGGCTCAAATCGATTTTCCAGGACAGGCTCTAGCGACTTCAACTGTTAGGTTTGGAAGTCTCGCATTTCCGTTGAAAACAAAGCCGCATGCCAGAGCATGACTTCGTTTGTATGACCGTTGTCTTGCAGTTGCTCTTTGATCCAATCAATGGTCGGTTCTTGAATGGACTGTAAGTCGTCGCCACATAAATCTGGTTTTGCCTGGCGAACCAGCGCCCAGACTGCCCATGCTCGAGCGCGACGCAATTCTTGTCGTTCTCCGCGTAATCGGGTGGCCTGATGTTGAAAGCTGATCCGCGGATTTCCTGGAAAAGAGTTGGAAGGGTGGTTTGCTATGATCCATTTAAGCGCTGCGTACGGTAGCGGCCATTGGTCGAAAACCGGAGCCTGTTCGTCAACATTTGCATAGAGCGCCCGTGTAAGAGTCAGAATGCTGCGTCCGGCATGACCCTTTAGCCAAAGATAGTGTCCATACCGAAGCGCTGAAACATAGAAGGCGTCTTCACTCGTTTTTCTAGACTCTGTAAGGTTACGGTAATTCATTCGCGCATCGGGCACAGGTAGATACGGACATTGTTCAGATGAATTCATTTTAAACCTGTTTGCCCGAATTTGTGTTTGGGGTCCAAAGCGTCGCGCAGCCCATCTCCAAGGAAGTTGAGGGAAAAAATAGTCAGGGAGAAAAACAGGGCGGGAAAAATTAACATCCATGGGTAGATATCGATTTTTTTTGCTCCGTCGTTGATCAAAATACCCCATGAACTCATCGGCGGTTGTACTCCAAGTCCCAGAAAGCTGATTACTGATTCCAGTAAAATAACCGCGGGGATCATGAGCGTCGTGTACACAATCACCGGGCCCAGTAGGTTTGGAAAAATGTGCCTTGCCAGGATGCGACCGTTGCTTGCTCCATGTGCTTTGGCTGCGGCAACAAATTCCTGATTGCGTAAAACCTTTGCCTGTCCACAGACAATACGTGCCATCGTCACCCATTCCACTGCGCCGATTGCCAGGAATATGAGCAAGAGGCTACGGCCAATCAGTACGGTAAGAAGGATGACAATCAAAATGAACGGCAAGGCATACAAAGTATCCACAAATCGCATCATGTACGCCTCCGTCCTGCCGCCGGTATAACCTGCAACCATTCCGTAGCTGACCCCAATGACAAGGGCCACTGCAGTTGCAGCAAATCCAACCAGTATGGAAATACGCCCGCCGATCAGTGTGCGAATGAATAGATCACGTCCAAGATCGTCCGTGCCAAAAAAGTGGTTCGCCGACGGCGCCTGAGCGCCATACTCCAGCCGGGTTACTTCATGGGACTGATCGCTGAAAAACGGTCCAATAAAGCATAACAGCGAAATACCGGCAAATAGCACAGCGCCGATCTGCACCTTACGATTGCCTAGTAATGCATCCCGGACAAGCTTTCCAAATAACCGTCCAATCCCAGAAAAAGATTCATTCTGAATTTCAGCCATGGCGAGTACGCGGGTTCATCCACATCTGCAGAACATCGACCAGCAGATTAAAGAAAATAATCAACACGGCATAGAATAGCACGGTTCCCATAATCATCGTATCATCACGATTAAATGCTGAATTCACAAAAAAACTACCCAGTCCGGGAATAAAGAAGATCGTCTCGACTACGAAGGAACCACTGATCAGTCCCGCAATCGCCGGGCCCATGTAAGAAACGACCGGATTCAAGGCCGTGCGCAAAGCATGCTTCAGAACGATTACTCGTTCCCTGAGGCCCTTTGCCCGAGCAGTGCGAATATAGTCCTCCTGCATGACTTCCAGCATTCCACTTCGGGATAAGCGGGCAATATACGCTGCGTAAAACAATCCCAGTGTCAGCGCGGGAAGAACACGATCGCCGGCATAATTCCAGCCAAACGGATTGAGCCAACCCAACTGAAAGCTAAACACAATGATCAACAGTGGCGCCAAAACGAAAGTAGGCAGGCAAATGCCAGTCATGGCCAGTCCCATGAGAAGCGTTTCCTGTGGACGATTATGCCAAAGTGCCGCAAAAATGCCAATCGGCACACCCAAAACAATTGCAATGATCAGCGCGTAAAATCCCAACTCCAGCGAAACCGGAAAGCTCTGCGCAATAATCTCATTCACATCCCAGCCAACATATTTGTAGGAAGGTCCGAAATCACCTTGCACACGCTGCCAGAGGAAACGTCCATATTGAATATAAACTGGCTGATCGAGGCCATAGTGCGCTTCGATCAATGCTTTTACCTCCGGACTCACCGGCTTCTCGTCATCGAACGGTCCACCCGGCGTCAGTTTCATTAACACAAATGTCAGCGTAGCAATCACCCACAACGTTGGGACTGCCTGTAATAGTCGTCTTAGAATAAAGGTAGACATGTTAACTCTGCCTCAAAATTGAAACCTTAAATGCTGAACTAGTTCTCCAGAAAAATGCCTTGATATGACTGATACCCCAATAGATTGGGATACCATTCCCGGACTGTCTCATCCACCAGTTTGCTGGATACGTAAAAGTAAATCGGGATGATCGGCATTTCCTCAATTAAAATTTCCTCTGCCTGATGGAAAATATTTCTGCGAGCATCGGGCTTTGCCGTGATCGTCGATTGTTTCAGAAGTTTGTCGTACTCCGGATGCACCCAACCGCTGTGATTGTTGCCATTATCACCTTCGCCCAGGCTTAAAAATGTGTAGGGGTCATTGTAATCCCCAAACCAGGCAGCTCGCACAATATCAAATCCCATTGCCTCACGTGTGGACAAATACACTTTCCACTCCTGATTGTGCAGTTGCACATCAATGCCCAGTTCCTTCTTCCACATTTGCTGAATGGCCACTGCAATGGTATGATGCGACTCACTCGTGTTGAATAGCAACTCAAACTCCGGAAACCCTTTACCTTCGGGATAACCGGCTTCCGCAAGCAATTCCCGAGCCCGTTCAGGATCATAGGGCAGCCGGACACGTGCGGTGTAGCCGCCTGTATTTGGCGGGGTGAAGTGATAGGCCGGTTGCTGGCCGGCTCTTAGTACATGCTCCGTCAGTGCCTCACGATCAATCGAATATGCCAGTGCCTTGCGCACCCGTGGATCATCCAGAGGTGGCTTTGTCGTATTCAAAATGTAATAGTACACTCCCAGCGCATCGTAAATACGTAGACTTTCCGAAGATTGGGCGCGATACCAGTCGAGCCGGTGAATGGGCACGGTGGAGGTCATGTGCAGTTGATCCGCACGAAATGCACGTTCTTCACTGTCAATATTGATCGGTAAAAAATGAATCTTGTTAAGTTTGACCGTATCGATTTTGCGATAGAAAGGGTTTTTTTCGACAATGATTGAGTGGTTCAAACGCCAGCGTTTCAGCTTGAAAGGACCGTTGCCCACGTAGTTCTCCGGACGTGTCCATTTCGAAATGCGATCCGTCATCGAGCCATGCTGCAAAATCGTCTTCGGGTGTACTGGCCACCATGTATTATGGGTGAGCAAATTGAGAAAGTAGGGCGTCGGGGAGACTAACTCAATCACGAGTGTGGATGCGTCCGGAGCAGACACTCCAACTGTCGTGAAGTCACTGGTCTCACCTTTATTAAATGCCTCGGCTCCACGCATTGAATACAGCATATATGCGTAGGGCGCACCTAATTCAGGCGTAAGAATGCGTTCAAAAGAGAACAAAAAATCATGCGAGGTTATCGCATCGCCATTTGACCAGCGAGCATTTGGATCCAAGTAAAACGTGTAGGTTTTTCCATCATCCGAAACGTCCCAGGAACTGGCAACACCCGGCCGTATCATCATTGTTTCAGGATCAATCGTGGTCAGGCCCTCCAATAAAGCGATCATCACATTGAATTCCGTCAGCCCCGTTGTCAGATGCGGGTCCAGCGCTGCCGGTTCTGTCCCAATGCCAACATAAAGTTCCTGATCACGCACGCCGTGCTGGACATTGCTTTGATTCTGTGTGCATCCGGTCACGATGCAGACAATCAGTAAAACAAGCTGCAAATACAGTATGGTTGATTGGCTCATAAAATACCTTTGTTAATGCCATGTGGAAGCCGCTTCTACCTTGATTCGAAACTTGGCTCCACCGGTCTAATAACGAAGTAGAGTTAGGTTGTCTTGCACATTCGGGCAAGGCATAAATGAACCTTTTCGGACACATGTCCAGACCCGGATTATGCTCCCTCCTTCTGAGGAATTTTATTTGCAGGCGTCCGATTTGAATCCGCAGGCGTCCGGTTTAGATCTGCAGGCGTCCGGTTTCTGATTGTATGCGCATGAAATTCGTGTTTCCTGCGCATCGGATTTTTTTATCTTATTTTGCTTGCTGATAGGTCAGTGTCTTTTGCCATCTCTTTCAGCTTTTTACCCGATTAAAAGTATATCTATGTTCCCTTGATGGCCCTTTCGATTACATTGTACTTTATACCCATTTCTGTACTTTCTTTTTGAGAATATCCATGTTGACAATATGTACAATTTGTGTGCTTATGACAGCATGATTACCATGACGTCCAGTGAAGTGCGGCAGAATTTCGGGGAATTTCTCGAGAAAGGTAGTCGTGAGCCAGTCATTATCAAGCGGCAGAACCGTGAAATTGGAGCTTTTGTGCCCATCGAAGATTATAAGAAGCTTCGTCAATTGCGTATGGAAGAACTGGATCATGCAGTTGCAGCGCTTTCGGACGAGGCCAAAGCTAACGGCCTGACCGAGGCATTGCTCAATGATATTTTAAGCGAGGTAAACCCTTCCTAGTGCTTGTCATCGACACAAATATATGGGTCAGCTATGTATTGGCACCGCAGTCATTGCTCGGCAAGCATGTGAAGCAGCTTATTTTTGAGCATCCCTATGCATTCTCCGAGGATACTTTCGTTGAGTTAACGGATGTGCTGATGAGAGACAAGTTTGACCGTTTTGTGTCCCCGCAGGAGCGAGGCACTGTTCTAAGGTTGATTGCTAGAAGCGCAGAATGGTTCAGGCCCATCGAGACGATAGAGGATTGTCGAGATCCAAAGGATAACAAATTTCTGGAGCTTGCCATTGCTTCTTCCGCAACATTTATTGTTACAGGTGATCAGGATTTGCTAGTATTAGATACTTATCGGGAAATCAAGATACGGACAATCCGTGATGTCTGAAAATAGTGTGCACTTGTTGTTATGAAGCTCGCAGCAAATTAAGTTTCTTGACAAATTTTGGCTAAAATTATCAGTAAGGCTTACGGGATTAGAAGAAATCATGATACCAGTTAACATAGAAGCAATCGTTCGTGAGATCAACCGCGAGTTAAGTCCTCAATTTGAAGAAGAGCTGCGTCGCCACCTACGCAAGAAAAAGAAAGGCTGGTTAGTTGATCAGATCATTCGTTTAACATTGGATAAGCATAGTCTGGAGGTCTGGGACCGAAAAGAAATTCGGAAAAAGAAAGAAAACCTGCGAGCTCAGCGAATTGCTCGTTTGGAGACGATGCAACTGGACGAGCCAAAATTGGACGCATTCATCAAACAGTATGAACACTTCAAACGAGGGAGTCTACGAGCCTATCTGGAAAACGAAGGCTTTTTGATAAACAATCCACCGGAGAAAGGCACACATTTGATTGTTCCAAAATATCGCTCAGTAAAAGGCGAGCAGTTACTCGCTGAGGCCAAAGACATATTGTTTGCGATTTTGTATGGTGACGAAAGCGTCTTTGTCAGATTCGATCGGGTAGAACAGGAACTTCTGACGTTGACCCTGCCACGTTTCAAATCACAGGCCTTGGAGTTTATGAAGGCAACCTCTGAGATTAACAGTCTCGGAACCTGGCACGATCCGGACGGCATATCCAATGATGAACGTGCTGATAACATAATCCTTCAGATCGAATACGGAGAAGTTGCCAGTGAACGCATTGGTGATGGGGTGCTGACAACCTTGCGTCTGATTAACAACCTGGAAGTAAACGAACAGATACTTTACGCAAGGATGATCAACGTTGAGCAAAGTAGTCTGATCGATTAAGCCGTTTAAGTCAGAGATGCCTTAATTCGTCAGTTGGTCTCGCTTGAGTTTTCTAAGCCGCGGATACACTCGTTTTCCAGCGGAAGGTTTCGCGACTTTGCAGCCCGAAGCAGCACAACCGCACTGGTTGCTCTTTTTTTTGAAGAAAAGTATTCTGCACAAATAGTAAAGAGCGCTTAAGATGGTAAGACCAACAAGACTAATATCCAAAAACTCCATCATTTTAAATTAAGTGAACAGCATCCCTATTTGGTAGGTTAAGACCGCAGCCAGCCATGCAATCACCGTTAGCGCAGTAAAACTGCCAATGGCCCAACCCCAGTTGAGTTCTTTGGCGATAACTGCAACCGTGGCGCCGCACTGCATGCAAAGAGCAAAAAATACCATAATCGAGAGCGCTACCGGTATGTTGAAGACAGGCTGACCGGTTCTGAAACCGGATTCCCACTTGGCTTGACTCAGGCGATTGCGCAGATCATGCGATTCTTCGTCTATCTCACCACCAAGCGCATAGGTGATCCCAAGTGTTGAGATGATCACTTCGCGCGCTGGAAAGCTTGCGAGTACACCGACGGTGATCTTCCAATCGTAACCGGCAAGTTCGAATGCCGGTTGGACCAGCTTGCCAAATCGCCCCAAATAGCTTTGTTCCAAATATGCCGCATCCATGCGACTATCCAGTTCTGCCTGCATCGTTTCGGTAAAGGTCGACGATTCCGGAGATTCGTTGAACGCTTGCTGAAAATCCTGACGGACGCTTTCGGCAACCTCAACCGGACGGGGAAAGTAAAGCAGCGCCCAGATAATGACTGTCATGGCAAAAATGACCGTGCCGGCACGTACAACAAATTCCTTGCCACTTTCGTACATCCGGCTCGATAAGTTCTTTAAACTCGGTGCACGATAAGACGGAAGTTCCATGACATAGGGCTTGTGTTTGTGCCCTTTGTTTAGAACTCGATTCAGGAGCCATGCGATCGGTGCGGCAAACAGGATGCCTACAAAGTGCATGGCAAACAGGGTAATGCCGGCAACCGTTGGACCATAGCCAGGTTCTACAAATGCACCGATGAAAAGGACATAGACTGGCAATCGTGCCGAACAACTCATCAGTGGTGCAACTAGAATGGTGATCATTCGCGCTTTTGAATCATTGATGGTACGTGTCGCAAGGATTCCCGGAATTGCGCAGGCATAACTGGAGAGGAGTGGCACAAAACTTTTCCCACTCAGACCACACCAGTGAAAGAGTTTATCCATCAGAAAGGCTGCACGCGCCATGTAGCCGGATTCCTCAAGCAAGGAAATAAACAGGAACAGCACAAGGATCTGCGGTAAAAATACAAGAAATGCACCGACTCCTCCGATAATACCGTCGGTAATCAGGCTTTGCAATATGGGGGTGGTCGTCAGCGCACTTCCTGCAATCGTTTGGAGCGCTCCAATGCATCCTTCGATTAAATCCATGAAAGGTCCCGCCCAGGTGTAGACCGATTGAAAGACGATATACATCATGCCCACAAAAACAACCAGCCCCCAGAACCGATGCAGTAAGAGTTGATCGATACTTTCACTTCTGGAGCGTTTTTTATGAACTGCCTGGCGGGCTATGATGTCGCTTAAAAGCGGATTGAGAAACCGGAATCGCAGGATAGACTCAACCGCATCCGGATTGAAGCCCTCTTTGTACAACTGATTGCGGACGTTGGTGATAATTCTTTCCTGCTCGGGCTTGGACGTTTTCAGACGTTCCCTCAAGGCGCTCTTGCGATCAAAAATCAATCGCTGAAGTTCGCCTGCACACAGCGACTCACCTCTTTGTGTGATTAGTTCATCATAAAGTGTCTGCATTGCAGTTTTTACTGGGGCTGGCCAGATGGGACGAATCATCTGCGGCTTCTTTTCCAGCGCTTTGTCGACGGCATGCGCGAGTTCTTCAGTCCCACGATTACGCGTGGCAACGGTTGGGACAACCGGTACGCCCAGGCGTTGTTCCAGCAATTTACAGTCAATTTGCAGTCCTTTTTTCTCAGCGACATCCCAACAGTTTAGCGCAATCACCACTGGTATATCCAGTTCCGAAACTTGCGAGGCGAGGAAGAGATTGCGTTGTAAATTCTCGACGTTTACGACTACAATTATCAGGTTGGGCGCCGGTTGGTCTTCTACGTGCCCCGTCAGGACGTCTACTGCGATACGCTCATCCAGTGAACTGGCGCTCAGGCTGTAGGTACCTGGTAAGTCGATCAGTTGTAATTCTCGATCTTCGCTCAGGTTCCAGCGGCCCACTTTCTTTTCCACGGTAACGCCCGGGTAGTTGCCCACACGTTGCCGCATTCCGGTCAACGCATTAAACAGGGAGCTTTTACCTGTGTTGGGGTTTCCAATCAGTGCAATACTCGCGTTTGTGGACATTTCGGGCATGCTAGATTTTTTCGACTTCAACTTCAGCCGCATCTTTGAGGCGAAGGCTCACGTGACAGTCTCGAAAAAATACTGCAATGGGGTCGCCAAGCGGAGCCTCGTGGGTCAGGCGAATCTCTTGGCCGGGCAACAGTCCCATCGCCATCAATCGTGCAATGCTCTCATTTTCACAATTAACTTTTGTGATTCGGAAGGCTCCGTCTTTTTTGATACTGTCCAAGCGCATAGTGAATTGTTTGAGATTAAGTCTCAATGGAAGTTTTAGTAAGAAAACTTCAAGTACCAATTGCAAGTTTAAGTAAAAGATTTCTAAGTTATATCAAATCTAAAAAGGGTTGAGCTATTTACGTAAAAGCGGCTTCCAGCCGCTTAGTTTGTTATAGACCAGCGGCAAGATGCTGCTGCTACATTCGCTCAATCCTTTTTATATTTGGTATTATAGGTCGATTAATTGAATTTAATCTTTGATTTTAATGCAAAAGCGAATGAGGTAAAACATTATGGAAGATATAATTATTTTAGGAACCGGGTGTGCCGGACTTACAGCGGCAATCTATACCGGGCGTGCGCAGTTAAGCCCTCTGGTCCTTGAGGGAAGCCAGCCGGGTGGACAGTTGACGACGACTTCCGAAGTGGAAAACTTTCCGGGTTTTCCCGAAGGTATTGATGGTTTTACCATGATGGACAATCTGCGAAAGCAAGCTGAGCGGTTCGGCGCCCGTTACGAGCACGCCAAGGTGGATCGGATTGAAATCAATGGACCGACCAAAAAACTGTATGCCGGTGATAAGACGTACGAAGCCAGGTCGGTAATTGTTGCGACCGGTGCGCGGCCACGTTTGACGGGAGTGCCTGGTGAGCAGGAGATGTACGGTGGCAAAGGTGTGACGACCTGTGCAACCTGCGACGGCGCTTTTTATCGCGATATGGATGTAGTGGTGATCGGTGGAGGTGATTCGGCAGCTGAAGAAGCCCTGTTTCTAACGCGCTTTTGTTCGAAAATTACTCTAATCCACCGCCGTGACGAGTTGCGTGCCTCTCAGATTATGGCAGACCGAGTACTGAATCATGAAAAGATTGAAATGGCCTGGAATTCGGTAGTGGAAGAAATCCTGGCAGATGAAGACGGCAAGGCTCGTGCTATCCGGGTGAAAGATGTGAAAACAGAGGAGACACGCGAGATTCCCTGCAAAGGCGTATTTGTCGCGATTGGTCACATCCCGAATACCGATTTTGTTGAAGGTGTATTGGAGCGTGACGAGAACGGCTACATCATACCTGCTTCCGGAAGTCAGGTGAAGACAGGAGAAAAAGGCCTTTTTGCGGCCGGAGATTGTGTCGATCACGTGTATCGCCAGGCGATCACTGCTGCCGGTATGGGCTGTCAGGCAGCCATTGAAGCCGAACGTTATTTGGCAGAATTATAGCGTGTTTTATGTATCCTGCGACTTACGCCTAGCTTCTTTTGTTTAAACCATGGATTCCATCGAAGCGCTGCGGATTGATTACACCAAGGGTACTTTGGAGGCATCTGATCTGGCCAAAGATCCCTTTGACCAATTTGAGCAGTGGTTTCAGCAGGCACAGGATTGTGAGGTGGAAGAGCCGAATGCAATGTGTCTGGCAACAGTCGATGCCGACGGCCAGCCATTCACGCGCACTGTTTTGCTAAAAGGGTTTTCTAAAAAAGGCCTTGTATTTTACACCAATTACGAAAGTCGAAAAGCAATCCATGTCGAAGCGAATCCTAAAGTCTCAGCGAATTTCCTTTGGCTGCCATTACAGCGCCAGATAAGTGTAACCGGCAGTGTTGAACGTGTTTCCAAAATCGAATCGCTGAAGTATTTTGTCTCACGTCCTTTTGCAAGTCAGCTTGGAGCGTGGACATCGCCGCAGAGCAAAGTGATCACGTCGCGACAGATTCTTGAAATGAAACTGGATCAAATGAAGCGAAAGTTTGCGAATGGCGAAGTGCCGTTACCGGATAACTGGGGGGGCTATCGTATTGTACCAAAAACATTTGAATTCTGGCAGGGACGCAGCGGACGGTTGCACGACCGTTTTCTATTCCAGCTTGACGAAAATGCGGAGTGGGCATTGGATCGATTAGCTCCTTAAATAAAGTATTTACTCTTATGCATGTTGATTCACATATGCACACCCCACTCTGCGGGCACGCTTCCGGCAATCCGATTGAATACGTGCAGTGTGCTGCGGAAGCAGGAATTGATGTGATCACGTTTACCTGCCATATTCCGATGGAGTGGGAAGCTTTTGGGCAGGCGGGCATTCGCATGCGTCATGATCAAATTGAAGAGTATCAAAAGCTTGTTCACGATGCGGCTAAAGAGGCGAAGTCGCTCGGAGTTGAAGTCCTGTGCGGTATTGAGGCCGAAGTTTTTCCGGATGAAGCACACATGAAACCAATGGATGAAATTCTCAAAGGGTATCAATGGGATTTCGTGCTCGGTTCTCTTCATGCGCACTGTCAAAGCTATCTGAACTGGCTAAACGATAATAAGATCGAAAACGATGAAGAGCGTATTGATTATTACTTTCGTCATCTCAAAGACGGCGTCCTTTCCGGACGGTACGATAGCATGTCGCATCCGGATGTGATTCGCACTTACGGCGTTGTGAGTCATTTTCATCCAGTTTATTATGAACCAGTGATTCGCGACTTTCTTCAGGCAGTGGTCGATCAGGATATCTGTATCGAAGTAAACACCAGCGGTCTGATCAAAGGCGCTTACGAGGTGCATCCCGATCCATTGATTCTCGACTGGGCGAGTGAGATGGGAGTGAAGCTTACGATTGGTTCGGATTCCCATATACCCAAAACAGTGGGGCAATATTTTAATCTTGTTGAACCGATGCTGCTAAGCAAAGGATTTAAAGACCTGTATTTCTTTCGTGATCGAAAACGTTTTCGCATCGATACACCTGACTGGTTAAGCATGGAGGTGTAATACCAAATCTAAAAAGAGACAGTCGGACTTATTGAGAATGAGCAGAGATTGCCGTCTAAGTCCGACAGTCCCTTTTTAGATTTGGTATTAGGTAGATGGTGTCTACTGCCTAAGGTAGATGGTGTCTACTGCCTAAGGTAGATGGTGTCTACTGCCTAAGGTAGATGGTGTCTACTGCCTAAGGTAGATGGTGTCTACTGCCTAAGG
>CAZTSB010000036.1:0-12656 GCA_964616435.1 uncultured Puniceicoccaceae bacterium
GGTAGAAGTTAGTGCTTCCTCTACAACAGATTGTATCTCTTCCATGCCCCGCCACTATGGCGATGCATGGAATCCGCATAAAGTTACATTGGTTCGTAGTTTAGAAAAGACTCCACCGCTCAACTCACGGATTTAGGTTAAATCGCATCTATTCTGTAAAAACGCCTTGAACTAAGATTAAAAGGATTCTTCTTTAGTCTATATGCAAATTGCGGACTACTATCCAGTGCTTATCCAATTATTGATTGCGGCGTCTATCGGCGCTGTGGTGCTTGTGGCTTCCCACATTTTCGGGCAGCGTGGTTCGCGTTCGGCGATCAAGGACTCTCCTTACGAATGTGGCATGCTAACGGAAGGTTCCGGGCATGCACGGTTTGCGGTTAAGTTCTACATAACGGCGATGCTTTTTATCCTGTTCGATATTGAGGTGGTGTTTCTGATTCCCTGGGTTTTGGTTTTTCGCGAGTTTCTCGCTGCGAATTTGCCGATCCTGCTGCCAATCTTTTTCTTTCTTTTTGTTCTGGTGCTAGGTCTTTTTTATGAGTTGAAAAAAGGTGCGATTGAATGGGAACAGTAATGCGCATATAAATGTATAGAGAATAATGCGTATTGATCGTTATATTGCCAAGAACCGGGTAATCGATATTATAAGTACCGATTTCAGAAGTGCACTGTTGGAGTTGCTTGAAGTCTGCGATCTGTCGAATCAGGAAGAACTGACACAAGCGGGTTTGCTCGAAAGCTTGCTGAATCGAGAAAAGCAGATGACGACTCATCTTGGTAATGGTGTGTGTCTGCCACATGCACGAGTGCCGCTGAAGCGTGGCTACATGATTGCAGTGGGTCGTTGCCCCAAAGGCCTGGAGTATGAAGGTCAAAGCGAGTATCAGGAAGTTCGCTATATATTTTTGTTCCTTGCGGCAGAAAACACGCGAAATTATTTAAACAGTCTGGCTGCCGTAGCACGAGTATTTCAGGACAAGACGAATATGGAACGTCTGGGTTCTGCGGAATCGTTAACCGATTTTCGCCGAGTGATAAAATCGGTATTTAGTGGCGATGGCACCAAGCCGCGCCGGCGGCATAGTCGTTTTAACAATCTTATTCTGAAAGAAGGAGCAAAAATCGCCAAGGGTGCAAATTGCAGCACGGTTTTGGTATTTGGGGATACTTTCTGGGGAGGTGCTGATGTCGGGCGTGTGTTTAAAGATTTTAAAACTGTAGTGATTGCACAGGGAGTGCCTGACCTGAATATCGGGCGGGATAACATTCATGCAGTTTTGCCGATTCGTTCGTACAGCAGTCATCGTTTTTCGCAGTTACGCAGTGCGGTGCTAATTGGTCTGACGCGTGGCATTTTTTCGAGTAATGAACGGCTTTGTTGTGTTGGCGGCATTCCGCAGAGCAATCAATTCGACAGTATTACCGTCGTCGATATTGCCCGTGAGTTTCAAACAATGCTGATACAGAAGTCCCAGGTATTGCCTGCCAATGTGAAGCCTGAAGTGGTCGAACGCGTACTGGCGATCGCTACGGAGCTGTCTGTCGAAGGACGTGAAGGGCATCCGGTAGGTTGCCTGTTTGTACTGGGAAATGACGAAAAGATCGGAGCCTATACCAAGCCACTTATTCTGAATCCGTTTCACGGCTATAAAGACGAGGATCGGAATATTCTGAGTCCGTTTATGGATGAGACGGTGAAAGAGCTGTCTTCAATTGATGGTGCTTTTATTATTCGCGGTGATGGTGTTCTGGTTTCAGCAGGGACCTTGATTCACGCTCCGATACATAAACACAATTTGCCCGGAGGACTTGGGAGCCGACATGCGGCGGCGGCTTCGATCACGCAAGTTGAAGACTGTCTTTGTATCGTCGTCTCCGGTAGCACCGGTCAGGTAACACTGTTCAGGCGCGGAGAAATGTTGCCGCTGATTGAAAAGACAATGGTTCGTGACCGTTGAACGTTTTGAATACTTTAGTTTATGTCTTCTCGTATTGAAAAAGCCTTTGCCCGGGTTCGCGCAGAAAAGCGCGCTGCATTTGTCGGCTATCTCTGTGCCGGTGATCCCGACTTTGAAACTTCTGTTAGCGCGTGCCGTGCCCTGATTGAGACCGGTGTCGATATATTGGAACTGGGCGTGCCTTTTTCAGATCCTCTGGCAGACGGGTTGACCAATCAACTGGCCGCTCAGCGTGCACTCGAAAGTGGCACTACGAGTAAACACGTTCTGGAATTGGTGAGAGCTGTTCGCGAATTCAGCGAAGTTCCCATTGTGTTCTACACTTATTACAATCTCGTGTTTGCACAGGGAAGTGAAGCCTACATTGCCAATGTCAAAGCAGCCGGTGTCGATGGTCTTCTGACTCTGGATCTGCCGCCGGAAGAAGCTGCGGATCATCTTGCTATCTGTAAGCAGCAGGGTGTTAAGACCGTGTTTATCGTAGCGCCGACGACTCCGGATACACGCCTGGAGGTGATTTGCAAGGCTGCGAGCGGATTTATTTATTATGTATCACGCGAGGGCGTGACGGGTGTACGGGAAAAATTGTCCGATGGCATTAAAGCTCGGGTCGATCAGATCAAAGCGCATACGGATCTGCCGGTCGTGGTCGGGTTTGGAATTTCAAATGCGGAACATGTGCATACCGTTTCTCAGGCAGCGGACGGAGTCGTAGTCGGTAGCGCTCTGGTCAACTGCATTGCGAACAACCTTGGCGATGCCGACTCGATTCAGAAAGCGCTCCGATCGAAAATGGAGGACCTGACCAAGGCGGATTCATTAAGTAAATTGGTTTAGAAGCAGATTGACTCATCCGGTCTGACCGCTGAATTATAGTTCATGAATTTTATCAGCACACGGGGCCAGGTGCCACCGGTTTCATTCTCAATTGCAGTGGCTCAGGGGCTGGCGCCTGATGGTGGGCTGTATTTGCCGGAGGTACTGCCGGATTTGAAGCCATTCCTCAATCATTGGCAGTCGTTTGACTATGTAAAGTTGTGCGAAGCTTTTTTGTCGCTCTTTGCTACGGATCTGGATCATGACGAATTGGCGCGTATCGTCAAACGGTCTTACGTGAAGTTTGATCATGCCGATATTGCTCCGATCCGCAAACTGAACGATAGCTGCTACGTCCTGGAGTTGTTTCATGGCCCGACACTTGCGTTTAAAGATTTTGCCTTGCAACTGTTGGGTAATCTCTATGGGGCACAAATTACTCACACGGGCCGTCCAATATCTGTGCTGGGAGCAACTTCCGGAGATACCGGTGCAGCTGCCATTCACGGATTGTTGGGAAAGGCTGGTGCTAAGATATTTATACTCTATCCGGAGGGCCGGATATCGCCGTTGCAGGAGCGTCAGATGACCTGTACCGGCGCGGACAATGTCTTTCCACTTGCAATCAAGGGTAGCTTTGACGATGCGCAGACTGCAATGAAGACAGTCTTTGAAGATCGTGAGTTTGCGGAAGAGGTGGGTCTTTCGGCAGTTAATTCGATCAATCTGGCTCGTATTCTGGCACAGTGTGTCTATTATCTATACGCTTTTTTTCGTTTACCGGAAAGTGTGCGCGAGGCAGCAACTTTTGTCGTTCCGACTGGAAACTTTGGTAATGTGCTGGCCGGGTGGTTGATACAACGCATGAGTGTACCTATCAAAGGGTTTCGTGTAGCGACGAATAAGAACGACATATTACATCGGCTTTTCCAGACCGGAAGGTATGAACTTGGAGAGGTGGCGCCCAGCGTTGCGCCGTCGATGGATATCCAGGTCGCATCTAATTTTGAGCGCTTTCTCTACTATCAGGAAGGTGATGATCCTGCGAAGGTTCGCGAAATCATGCGAACTTTTAAAGAAACCGGCAAATACGCCTTTGAAGGCTTTGATTCCGATGGGATGCAAAGCTCGCGAACGGATGATCACGAAATCGCCGATCTTATCAAGCACGTCTATGAACTGTATGACTACGTTGTTGATCCGCATACGGCATGTGGCTTTTCCGGCGACTTTTCCGGCCCAGAGGTTGTTCTTGCAACGGCGCATCCGGCCAAATTTCCTGATCTGATCACCGAGGCAATTGGTCAGGATTCAATCCATCCTTCTTTGGAAAGTCTTAAGGGGCGTGAGATTGTTAAATACACTGTCGAGCCAACACCAGAGGCGATTAAATCGTTTATGTTGGAACATCAGTGATCTCTTTGAACATCGAACGTTAAACTTTGAATATCAGTAGGCGTTTATGGTTTCGGGGTAGATTTGTCCGGTTGCACTAATTTTGAACAAGTACACCTTGCCGGGTTTCGGACGAATATAGATGGCATTCCCAAAGACTGCGGTAACTCCATAGTTGCTCAGTCTATCAGTGTCATTTGCAAGTTCCCAGATGGCATCCCAGAAGATCTGTTTGCTTTTGAATCGAAGTGATCGGGTGATGGATTCGTAACGTGCCGGAGAGGTTTCAGGAGCTTCAATAATCTGACCTTCAACAGGAGGTGTGCCTTCGCCGTAGATACGCCGCCATAAGTAAAGCGCGCGCTCTTTGCCGTCTTTAACGAATGCATCTGTGAATTTAACAATCAGGGCATCGAAAAAAATGACTTTGCTGTCAATGGTAAACCGCTGTTCTGAAACAATTGTCCTGGGATTGTCCGGCGCGGTTTGCACAAGGCGTATGTGGCTGATTATATTTCCGGAAGCATCACGGGTTTGCGATTCAAGGACTGCATAGCCGATTTGTGTTTCCTGCGTGAGATTGTGGACGGCTTCGCGAAGACGTTTATTCTCCGTGAGGAGTTGATGAATACTCGCGGTTGAATAGTAAAAGCTGACTCCCAAAATGCCGGCAGTGACCACTATTGCTATCAAAATCAGTCTGCTAATCGATTTAAACATGTTTATTCCTTCGTCAATTTCGCTTCCAGCGTTTTTAAATAGTCCCAACTGTAGATGCCGCTGCTATGGCCATCGCTGAACGAGGGACGGAGAGCATAATTTCCCTGCAAGTCCCAGCCCTTAATGGTAACACCTGAGAAATCCTTGTTTCCACCGCCTCCGTATTGGTTTCCAAGAATATCTTTTTCGCCGATGTTTTGAGCGCTGGGTGAATGTAAGCGCAGAAATTCCGCATGGAAGTAGCTTTCTCTGCCATCTTGCCAGAGGATGCAAAGCTCATTGCCGATTAGCTGTATGTTAGCAGGTTGGATCATGGGTCGGGTTCTGTAATACCAAATCTAAGAAGGTCTGAGGGATTTACTCATTTATCAAAATCCAAATCGTCATCGAAATCGATATTGATTTGGATTTCGATACCGATTTCGACTTCGATTCAAAACTCGCGAACCTTTTTTGAAGTGGTATAATTAATTATTTATGCAGAATCCTATGGGATAACTGTGAATTTTCAACAAACAACCGCTTTACAAACAATCCGTCGCAGACAATTATTGCCTTTATACCTTTTACTTAACTGAATCAGATCAAAATTCAGAAACACCTTTACGTATTATTTTGTTCAAACATCCCTCAATTACAAAGCTAGGTTTAGTTGCTCTGATTTCTCTGATGAGCTGCCACCTTTGTCTGCGCGCACAGGATGTCAGCCAGATGGGCATCAGCAACTTGCAATTAATCGCGGGTGATCTTGTGAGTAAAGGCCAGTTTGAAGAAGCCATACCGCTACTGGAAGAGTTGGTCTTCAGGATTGAGGGCTCCAATGATACAACGGTAGAGTTGGACTTTCCGCTATTTATACTAGGTGTTGCACACATACAGCTGTACATTAGCAACAAAGATCGTGGAGTTTTGGACTCGGCTCTGGCCTGGTTTGACAAACTCGAGAAGGACTATCCGGAAAGTCCGAAACTCAAAGAAGCTCTGATCAAGAAAGTGGACGTTTTACTGATACTTGAGCGCAATGATGAAGCGATTGAGCTTATTCGAAAACTGATCGAGAATCACTTTTTCTTTAGACTTACTCGACGTGAAACCAGTAATCTTTTAGTCCGCCTGACTCGAATTTTTTATAACAAGGAAGAATGGGAAAAAGGGCTGCCTATTTTCAGGAGACTAATTGAAGCTGCCGATGATCCCGAAGATAAGGCCTGGGGCGCCGCTGCCTGTTTTGAGGCATATTCACATCTGGAACAGTATGACAATGTAATGACTATTTTACCTGCCCTGGCTAAAGAGTCGAAAATTCGCTACATGTATCGACTCAATTTGGCCCTGCTGAAAACAAGTGATCAGATGGTCGAGGAAAAACGTTTTACTGATGCCGCTATCCTGCTTAATCTGATCAAGACAAATGATACAATCATCGATTATCATGAAGCGTCCATCAAAAAGAAGAAATCTCGCATAGAATTGATTACCAGTCTTGGCCGCAAAACCGAGGAGATTGAAACACTCCGGCAGGAAATAACGAATCACGAGTCAACTCTGGACAAGCTTCGCGACCTCCCAACATTGCGTACAGACTTACTGCTGCGCCGAGCGCGCAACTACACTCAGACGGAACGCCATTATGAAGCATTCTGGATGTTCTACGATCTGATGAAAGAAAATCCGGATGACAAACAGATTGAGTTTTTTACGTATGCAACGTACACAGGCGCCCTGAAGCTTAAAAAGCACGAAACTTCAATTGAGGTGGGCAAAGCCTATCGGGATCAGTTCCCGGAAGGCAGATTCTATTCCTCAGTCACACTGGGAGTCGTCACTACTCTGAGAGATCAGGGAATCAGCACGGAATATGCTCAAATCTCCAAAGATTTTATTGATGCATATCCACATCCGGACAGAGAGTGCCATAGAGTTGCTGCCAACCTGTTGGCAACCTGGTCCGAATACATGATTCAGGATGGCCAGCCTGAAGCAGTTATTGCTCAACTGAATAACTGGCTTCAAATGTACAAAGATCCTATATTCCAGGACGGCCTTTATTACTGGCTCGGATTAGCACACTTGCAATTGGGTGAATACGAAAATGCCGTTTTAAACTTCGGCAAAGTTCTGGAACTGCATCCTGAAAGCGCATATGCCGAAGATAGTCTGATGCGAACCGGTGTCTCCTATTTTTATGCCAACAAATTCGATAAATCAAAAGAAGCCTTTTACAAATATACGGAAACTTATCCGAAAGGTTACGTGATCGACCAGGTTTTCTACTTTCTGGGCGAATTGGAGAAAATTGGCAAGAACTACGAACTTGCCCTGCAACATCTTAAAAAGGCAGATGAATTAACTCAGTTGCAGGCAGTTCACGACAGTTGTGCATTTAGCACGGGTGAAATTTACGAACAGCAGCAGCGTTACGACAAGATGGTGGAAATGTTTAAAAACTATCTGGAACGTTTTGGCAATACCAGTAAGGCCACGGATGCAATTTATCAGTTGGGACGTAGTTACGAGTTTCTCAGCCAGCCAAGCGAAATGATCGCACTGTATCGCAATTACATTGAGCGATATGCAAGTGATCAAACCAATGCAGGCGTTGACACTCTTATCGAAGGTTTTGCCGAAAAGTATGAAACCAATAAAACGCTCCTGATCAAAACCGTCGAGTTTTTGGATCAACTGGAAAACGATCTTGCCTTTCGGACTCAAATTGTAACCGACCGTGGTTTCCTGTTTGAATACTTTTTTAAAAACAGAGAGGTGGACCAATATCTTTACAATCGTTTGCGCACACATCCGGAATTTAATGAAAAATTGGTTGATGATCTATCGCCCATCAATGAACTTACGTCCATCTACCATGAACAACTTGCACAATACCCCCGGGAAACGCCTGCAGAATTTTTCCGTAAACAACTCGAACATCTTCAGAGCCAGGGAAATCGCATGGGGACAGCCCGTATGCTCATGGGACTTTATCGCAGCAACGTAGTCCTTAAACCGAGACAACCTTACGACCAGGCCTTTCTTGATGAAATAACGCCACGCTTAATCCTCTACATCGCTGATTATGAACGCACCGCCAATCTGGACTTTGCGATCGAAGCATGGAACACGGTACTTCGCAGATTTCCCAGAGACGATGCTTCCATTGTTGCTTACATGCGACTTGCGGATGTAAGTGCCCAAAATAAGGACTTTGACAAAGCAATCGACTATCTCACACAGGTTAAAAAGCAGTTTCCCGGCACACCAAAACTACCGGCAATTGTTCTTCGTCAGGGCGAACTCTATACTTTGAAAGGGGACACGAAAAGCGCTCGCGAGGAATATAAATACATTCTCAGTGTGCCTGCTTGGAGAGGTATCCTGCACGCACAAGCGCTTTTCCAGATCGGAGAGTCTTACATGGCAGAAAGAGAATACGGAACCGCACATGGTTATTTTGAGCGCACATTTGTGGCCTATTCTCACTTCGCAAAATGGGCAGCCAATGCTTATCTAAAAGACGCCGAAGCGCTCATGGCGCTCAACCAGAAAGAGGACGCAATCGCTACGCTAACCGAAGCGTTGGAAGTGCTCCCGCAAAATGCACCGGATGAATTGCTTCAACCCATTCGGGATAAGCTGAGCCAACTAACCTCCTGACAAAATGAATACTTCTCAAGTTCTAAGCGCCTTTAAAACAGTTCGTTTTCAAAAACTATTTCTGACCTTGTTTATGGTCTTCTTGGTTCATTCCTCCAGCTTTGCTGAAAATGAGTACTGGTTGAAATATGGCAGAGAAACTTTCCCAGTAAAACAATTTGACGGATCTACAGAACGCACCCTTGAATTTGTGCATTACAAAGGCAACCGCTTATTCATGGAAATCGAGACTGAAGGTGGCACTGCGGAAATCTCCCGTCCACTCAGCGAATCAATGATCCGCACACTGCAATTGGAGATTAATGAAATGGAACTAGCGAATAAGCTTATTTTCCTGGAAAATTATTACGGAGCTGCCGAATTGCTTCGTCCAAAGGTCTATCCACTCATAAGGTTTCATAAGATACCGGAATTATTCATAGAGTTGCACACTCCGATACGAACATTGATATATAGTTTGATTAAATCGAAGAATTATTCGGAAGCAGAAGACATACTTTCTAGAATCTCATTGGACTCCGTAGATATTAAATACAGCAAGTTGGCAATTGATCTGTTAAATGCCTATCTGGCCGAACAGGATTACGATGCACTCACCAGAGTCGTCAATCAATTGCCGGTCGATGGCATATATTCCGAAAACATTGACTACATCATTCGGGTGGCCAATATCCTGCGCGGCGCCGGCAAGCCCCTTGCAGTGATTCCACTCTATCGCAGAGCCGAAAAATATGTCAGCGGTGAGATCTATACCGAAATACAAATGTGGCTCGCATACAGTCTGATACTGGTCGACGAAATAGATGAAGCATCCGTAGTTATTGATAAACTGGAAGAGCCGGACCCGGAAAATCCACTGTTTTCGCTTTTTAAGTTACTACAAGGCTCCCGCGAACATCGTAAAGAAAACTACGACCGAGCGCTTGATGTATTGACGCGGGGATTTGTCCGCACACAAACAGCTTATACATGGGTGCCGGAAATGCTTTATCTGATTGGCGATTGCTACGCGAAAAATGAATATTTAAGCGCCGCACGCAACGTCTGGACAGAAATAACGGTACTCTACCCGGACTCTATCTGGGCCGAAAACGCTACTGATTCGCTGAACCGGTTGCCTCTACCGGAGCCTGAGAAAAACGATGAAGCAAATGAAACTTCACAGGGCTAATCTTTCACACTAATTTAATACACGACCCATAATAACCCATATGAAACGATCAAAAAGACACTCGATTTATTCTTTTGCCGCAGTTGTGCTACTTGCAGTTATGCTGCAGTGGACACTGCAACAATCTCTGAATGCGCAGGAAGCAGCTAAACCTGCCGAAGAAGCCAATGAAGAGAAGATAGAGACCGACCTGCTTGAGATGTACAAGACCGGCGGTTGGGCTATGTATCCGCTCACCATACTGTCCATTGGCATGGTCGGTCTTATTGTTTACAACTTCATGGCGGTTCAGACAAATCAGATATTACAACCGCAACTGGTGCCGGAGATAGACCAAGCGTTTGAAGCTCTGGATATTGATAAGGCAAAATCCCTTTGCGAAGACAATCCCGGACCGTTGACCAACATTGTGAAAGCAGGTCTGTCACGTACGGACACCTCCAATTACAATTCCGAACAGATTAAAGAAGCCATGGAAGAAGCTTCGGCTGAAGAACTGGCTAGCCCGTATTTGCTGATCAATTATCTGTCGATCATTGCTGCACTCTCCCCGATGGTTGGACTGCTGGGCACGGTTTCCGGTATGGTTAAAGCATTCAATGTGATAAAAACAGAAGGCGCCGGTAGCGCTCAGGAACTGGCAGGTAATATTTCCGAAGCGCTGATCACAACGGCATCTGGAATGATCATCGGCATCCCCGCGATGTTCTTCTTCTTCTTCTTCAAAAACAAATATGGAAAAATCACTTCACGCATTGCCCGAATCATCGGCGATCTGCAATTCACTCTCGAAACGAAGATCAAAAGCAAAAGTTAAACCATTTAACCGGCAGCGCTGAAAACAATGAAAGCCTGGACCCCAGAGGAAGCAGACCCGGAGTTCGAAATGACTCCGATGATCGACGTCGTGTTCCTGCTAATCGCATTTTTCATGACTCTGATCAGCTTCATTAGTTCGGAACTCATCAAGCTCGAACTGCCGGAAGCCGAAGAAGCAACCATTCCGGAAGACCCCGGCGAACGCCAGTATATCTCCATTGACGAAGAAGGGCAGAGCTACTGGGGAGCGAAACCGATCAGCTACGAAGCGCTCTTGATAGAACTTGAAAAAGCACGCCGACGAAATCCAAGGCTAAAAGTCTATCTCCGAGCGGATGCAAAAGCAACCCATCGCTACGTCAACAAAGTCATGAATGCATGTGCCAAGGCACAAATCTTCGACGTCATATTCGCCAACAACAAAGATTAGACCATGGCCTCCGTAAACAAAATTCTGGAATCAGACGATAAAGTCGACATCACGCCGATGATCGACGTCGTCTTTCTCCTGCTCGTTTACTTCATGTTTCTACCACTTCAGCAGGAAGCCGATATAGGCATTCGACTGCCGAGCACAACACCTCCGGATGTCGAAAACCTTGATCTACCCAATGAACACATCATCGACATTTTTCCAAATGGTCTGGTGCTTCTCAACGGCGCCCCGATGGACTCGAATGATAGTCGCAACATGCCCCGCCTGGCAACCATATTGACACGTCTACGCATGTCTTCCGACCGCATTAACGTAGATACGGTAGTCAAAATTCAGGCAGACCCTGATTCACCACACCAGCGCTCAATGGATGTTCTCAATGCCTGCTCAAAGGCCGAGATCAGCAAAGTTTCCTTTGCGGCCTACAATCTATAAGTGCGATTTGAACGGCTAGTTACTTCAAAATGATCCAGAAACCCAGGAAAAAGAATAAAATCAATCCACTGCTGATGAAAGTGATCGTCGTCAGCATAGCCCTTCATGTAATTGGTGCGGTCATCGCAGGTTCAATTACATTTATCAATTACATCAAAAATGACACTAAATTCGAGGAGCCTCCGCCTGAGCAAATCGAAGAGCCTCCGCCCGAAGTCAACGTCGAAATTATGCCGGAGCAACCAAAGCAGCAATTTGAACAGAGGCTGACAATGCCTTCAGCCTCCAGTATTGCCATCGACAAACTGGACTTTTCACTGCCGGATATGGACGAGAGCTTTACCGTAAGCGCTGCTTTTGGAGCATCGGGGAGCAGTCTTCTTGGCAATGCCGCAGGCAACATTGGCATGGGACTCTCAACAGTAGACATCTTCGGATTGAAATCAAAAGCCGAACGTTTCCTGGTGCTCATCGATGCAAACCGCAGAATGGTTTCAGACGATAAAGGAGGGTTAAACAGTTACCGGATTATCAAAGATGAAGTAGCCAATGTGATTAAAAATTTTTCGCCCGGAACACTATTCAATGTCATATTATTTGATAGGAACAAAGTACTTTATTTTAACCCAAAGCTGATTCCGGCAAGTACGGAAGCATACCAAGAACTGGTCGATTGGATTGCCCCGATTAATACCGATCCGATAACGATCGGTCTGGAAGGTAATAAACAAGCCGTAACGATAGATTTGAATATCTTGCCCAAAGAACCGGTTCATCAAGCTCTCCCCAATATACAATGGGATGGAAATCAGGTAGGTCTCATCACACAGTTGGCTTTGGAGCAAAACGCAGATGCAATCTTCATATTGACAGGCTACCATCGAGGATTTGAGAAGTTCCGTCGCCCGATGAATGAGGATGAGGCTAAAAAATGGGAACGCGAAAAGAACTCACCAAGCTATCAAAATAAACTAAAAAAACATGTCGAAGAAATTCCTGAAATGACAGAACGGATCAAAGAGACACTGGCCGAAATCAATGAAAACAGAGCTCGTCGTGGGCAGCCACCCCGGATACTCAAAGACCCGAGTAACATATACAAAAGCTCCGGAGAACTAGGCCTCGATTGGAAAAACAAGCATCCCGGAGATGCTCCCAGCTTTGTGATAGAGCCCAAAGAAATTGAGAACTACTTTGAAAAGGTAATTAAAGAATCTTACGGTCCGCTACTAGAACCTTCCGTAAATGTTAT
>CAZTSB010000037.1:0-6658 GCA_964616435.1 uncultured Puniceicoccaceae bacterium
TTTTTTATCTCACGGTGGCACGGGGAACACAGAGATTTTTGAATAGATCATGATGAGCAACTCTGTGTGCTCTGTGTCTCCGTGAGAGTCTTTTCATTAGTTGTGTTAAATTAATTGGTTCGGGTTTTTATCTCACGGTGGCACGGGGAACACGGAGATTTTTGAATAGATCATGATGAGCAACTCCGTGTGCTCTGTGTCTCTGTGAGAGTCTTTTCATTGGTTGTGTTAAATTAATCGGTTTGGTTTTTTATCTCACGGTGGCACGGGGAACACAGAGATTTTTGAATAGATCATGATGAGCAACTCTGTGTGCTCTGTGTCTCCGTGAGAGTCTTTTCATTTTTAGTTGTTAAAGGGTTCCATTTATAGTTCGTGTGATACCATCCTTCATCAGGACTTCACCAAAGTTTAGAAGATAGCCAAGCTTGAGTCCCGAAAGCCGCAGATAAGTGAGGAGTTGTTTTTTATGCACCGGAAGTACCTTCTCGACTGACTTCAACTCCACAATTACCTTGCCTTCCAAGATAAAATCCGCGCGAAAACCTTCGTCGAATTGAGTTCCATCAAACTCAATCGGGACTGGGACTTGTCGCTGAACCGATAAACCGCGTTTTTCCAATTCACGAAAAAGTACTATTTCATACACGTTTTCCAGTAATCCAGGTCCCAGCCCTCGATGTACATAAATTGCGCAATCAATCAAAGCATCACCAATTTGGTTCTCATCCATCTCCGTGTGCTTCGTGTCTCCGTGAGAAAAAATTTGTTCCATCATCCCTATCATGGCTCCAGTTCGATGGTATCAATGCCGCTCACTTTCCGCAGTGTGAAAGTGCCTTCGACGTCGATGGATTTTTTGTGCAGCCCGCTTATCGTTTCCCGGAATGTGCCTCCCATCAGGGTGCTGCCCCAGGAGGGATCAATAATGCCCGGCAGTGGTTCTTCGGCAAACTCCAGGCTCAGTTGCCGGATAACGTTAAAGGATTCCTGGCCAGCTGGGAGCGGACTTTCAAAACGCGCATCCAGATTATCGTGATCGGGATGGTAGGTATGAATAAACGGATTGGTCGGATCGTCGTGCGCCAGATCGACCGTAAAGCTCAGTATCTGGTTCACTGCCAGAGCCCCTGAAGTCGCCGACCAGGGTCCTCCGACGGGAAGATTGGAGGTACTAAAGCGATATGAATTCGACATCTGCCCAGCCTCAACCAGCGAAGTATCAGCGACCAGCGCCGGCTGATCCGCTTTGGTCGTATACAGCAACCGTTGCAGCAAACGATGGTTGCCGAGATCATCGCGGTGGATGGCGATGTTGAAGGTAAAGGGCCGATACACGCCAAAGGTTTCACTGGCGGTATCCGGATTGTAGGTTGCGATCTGACTGACCGATTTGTGCGTGAGCGGTGTTGACAGATCGTCTTCGACATAGCGACTCAACATGCCGTTAAAGAGGACACGTTGCCCCAGGTTGGAACTGTTGGTCGCAAGTCCCCAGGTATTTTGATCTGATGCCGCAAGTTGTACCACCAGTGTATTTGCCGGATTCGTCTCACCGGCATCGGCGGCCAGTAGCAGAGCGGCATCCGTTGTAAAGGAACCTCCTATTTCATAATTGCTTCCATCAAAGGCGCCGACAATGTAGCCCTCGACAAAGTATTCCACTTCCGCATCCGGCGTCTTGCTAAGTTCTTCAGTCACACTGAAGGGACGCAATTCACGGCCATGGCCGACATTTGCGCGATAGACTTTGTTCACCGTCACAGTACCCATCCAGAGACCTTCCGGACGCGTCGGCTCTGCAGTCACTCCGATGTGATGGCGCGTAACTTCTGTATACGTTTCTGAGCCCGGACTGTCTTCGACGGCGACATCCATTTGAATGATTGTCTGATAAACACCTGCTGCCGTGCCCATATTTGCCCGGCGCACGGCAAAGCTAAGATTATGCTCCAATGATTCGTCAATGGTCCGGACAAAGGTATCTGTCGGAGTGTCGCCGAAGGGTAAAAACTGATTCACTGGATTTTCCGGATCGCTTTGGTAAAGGGAAAGCGGGATGGTACCGGCGACAGCTGCTTCGCCCGACGGAGCCGCGTCGGAATCAATTTTTCTCAATGTGTAGCGTACCTTTCTGTTGGAAATGTTCTTGACCCGAATCGTGGACTGTAAAGTTTCCGAGCCAAAGTTAATGCCATCGCCATTCAGGCCGATAAACAGTGGACCGACAAAATCACTGCTTGGCGCACTGGTCTCAATCCAATACGCGCTGCCCAACGTAACATCCTCAAAACGCAGAGCGATAACCTGCTGCAAAGCCTGTGGGGACCCTCCCCCATATTTGTGTACATTATTGACACTCGTCAGCTCAGCAGAGAGCCCCAGAAATGCTTCCATATCCCAGGGTGTCACGGTGTCATTTACTTGAAACCCGGTCAGATTAAACGAACTACCCATCCACTCATAACTGGGAGGCACGGGACGCCCGGTAAGATTGACGACAACATCACCCGAACTGCCGGAAACGTTGATCAGATAGGCAGTATCTCCATTTAGCAGTGACAGGTTTGTGAGCCCGGGATCATTGCGATACCAAACCAACCAGTCAGGACTCGATATGGGGTCGGAGGGAGAATCACCAAACATAACGGTCGTCGCTCCTTCATTCCACTTCCAGACCTCCGTGATTTCAGGGAATGCAATTAACAGACTATCAATATCTTCAGGAGACGGGTCCACCCACAGGTAAACAGCGTTCAGTCCCTCTTTTAAAGTAAGTGTCTGAGTTTTCCATTGAGCTTCTAGCGAAGTAACGGCGAAAAGACAACTGATCAACATCCGGATCAGGTGTGCAAAAACAGCTTTTTTCTTCATGCGCATAGAGTTTGTAAGATTCGTGATTGGTAGCAGCTTCAAACCACTCGTCAAACTAACAACTATCATTAAAATGACTTATTAGAAGGCGCGTAAATATTTCATTCTAGCATTAGTAAATGCTTATATAAAATACAAGAAGGTCTGAAAGATTTACTCACTATCCAAATCGTCATCGTACCCGAGCGTAGCGACATGACCAATCGCAATCGATTTGGATTTGGATGAGGATTTCGACCTTGGATACATAATCGCAAACCTTCCTAGAGATGGTATTAGATCGCCATCAGATGGCATTCGATGTTCAGCGTTCACAAGACTTAAGGAAGCATCTGTGCTTCGATAAAGTCCTGAAGGATTAAGGTAGCTGCTCGTGAGTCTATTTCTCCACTCTTACGATCAAGCTGCTTTTTTTGCTGCTTCATAGTTTGTTCAACGGAATAACTCGACAAACGTTCATCGACACGGTGAACCGGCAATCCAAACTGCTTTTCGATCTCAAGGATGAATGTATCGACTTCTTGCGCTTTAAATCCAATCGAACCGTCCATATTGAACGGGTAGCCGCAGACAATTTCGTCAATTTTTCGATCTGCAATAATCGATTCAATCTGTCGGAAGCGTTCCTTCTTCGATTTGGCAACCGCTGCCGGTAATGGAATTGCAATGCCAACTTCATCCGCACATGCGAGACCAATACGCTTTTCGCCCCAGTCTATGCCCAGATAATTCAATTGAATTTTATAGCAAATGCTTGAGCGCTTCTTTCTCTCCGATAGCTCGGACTAGAGCTTTTATTTCCTGCGCTTTTTCCTTGTGGCAAACAAGTGTAGCATCTTCGGTCTTTACAACAATCAGATCCTCGACTCCAAGCAGGGTAATCAGGTGATTTTCGTCTCTGGAAAATACAATATTGTCACTGGATTGCTGTAGATTCACCAGACCACGAGTCACATTTCCACGGTCATCGATCGGGTAATGACGCTCAACTGCAGGCCATTCACCAACATCATCCCAGTCAAACCCGGATTCTACCATGGCAATATTTTCGGCTTTTTCAATGATTGCATAGTCAATGGAGATTTTTTCCAGACCGGGATAATGTGCCGCCATTAGCGGATCAATTGCGAGACCTTCGCTTAACCCTTTATCAATGGCTTGCAACGCATTCCATAAAGATGGTGTATGCTTCTCAAGTTCAGCACTTATTGAAGCGACAGACCATACAAACATGCCTGCATTCCAAAAGTAATCTCCTGATTCGAGATAGCTTTTGGCGACTTCAAGTTTTGGTTTTTCGACAAACCGTTTTACGTAATATACGTGACCGTTTGAGATTTGATCAATCCGTTCTCCCTGCTGTATGTAGCCATAACCTGTGGCTGGGTAAGCTGCCTTAATTCCGACGGTGACGAGCAGAGGATTTGTTTCAGCCGCATTGAAAGCAGTTTCCAGGGTCGAACGAAACCCACGAGCGTCATGAATAACCGCATCGGCCGGGAGCATTGCAAATGAGGCATTCGGATTTTCCTGTTTCACAAGGATCGTGGCCAGACCGACTGCGGCAGCAGTATCGCGCCCAACCGGTTCACCGATGACTTTCAACGGATCTAGCTCCGGACAGACTTCCAGCACAGCAGCACGCTGTTCACTATTGGTAATAACAAAAATATTCGCAACCGGCACAAGACTTTCCAGACGCTCAATAGTCTGCGCCAGCATTGCTTTATCTCCAACAATCGGAAGAAGCTGTTTCGGGCGAGCTAGTCGACTTTCAGGCCAAAAACGTTCACCGCGCCCACCTGCCATAATAACTATGTAATGCTCTGACATAGGACTCTTTTAGGGAGGGTCTAAGCGCCAACCTGAAAACGAGCGAAACGCTTTATAGTCATGTTTTCACCCATTTTTGCGATCATTGAAGTCAACAACTCCTGAACAGTCTGATCCGGATTCTTCACGAAAGCCTGTTCCAGAAGACAGGATTCACTCAAGAACTTGTTAAGCTTACCTTCGACGATCTTTGCAATCGCCTGCTCTGGCTTACCTTCTGCCTGACCTTCGGCAACTTTACGCTCTTTTTCGATAATTGCCGGATCGATATCATCGCGGGAAACACAAACCGGATTTGTAGCTGCAATATGCATGGCGATGTCGCGGGCGAGTTGTTTAAAGTCGTCTGTTTTGGCTACAAAATCACTCTCGCAGTTGACCTCAACCATAACGCCGACCTTACCGCCAAGGTGAATGTAAGCATCCACAATGCCTTCATTCGCTTCGCGACTGGATTTCTTAGCTGCGGTAGCTTCACCTTTTTTTCGAAGAAGCTCAATCGCTTCTTCGAAATTACCATTGGTTTCCACCAGGGCTTTTTTACAGTTCATTAGGCCGGCACCTGTTCTTTCACGCAGTTCACCTACCATTTTTGCTGTTATTTGAACACTCATTTTCTTTTTATTTAATGTGTAATTTCAGAACTAATTCCGGGAAAAATTATTTGTTTTCAGTCTCAGGTTCGTCTTCTCCGTAACCGGCGGGAAGTATGACATCGACATCCTCCTGTTGCTCGAATATCTGCTCACGAACTTCACGCAATACCGGAGCATTTTTCTGGACTTTCTTGGCTTCGCGCTGTGAAAGACCACTTTGTATGGCTTCGGCTATGGTTTGAACAATGATTCTAATCGATTTGACTGCATCGTCGTTGCCCGGGATCGGAAAATCGAGAATTGTCGGGTCTGAGTTTGTGTCTACCAAACCGATAATTGGTATGTGTAAGCGCTTTGCCTCAGCAACTGCAATCGCCTCCTTCTTAGTATCTACAACAAACACAGCTGCAGGAAGCTCTTCGATATCGAGTATACCTTCAAAATTACGGTTCATACGACTCATTTGACGACGGACCGCTGCCTCTTCCTTGCCAGGAAGCTTTGCAAGCTCACCTTCCTGATCCATTTTGAGAAATTTACGGTACTTTATCAAAGATGCTTTGATGGTCGCAAAATTAGTGAGTCCTCCACCCATCCATCTATTTACACAGAAAGGCATTTGACAGGCAGTTGCAGCCTCACGGATAATTTCCTGTGCCTGTTTCTTGGTGCCGATAAAAAGAATGTCTTTGCCGCTGGCAATGGTCTTTTCTATAAACTCACAGGCTTTTTCCAGCAGCGCGTGTGTCTGTTCCAGATCAATAATGGAAATGCCATTTCGATTATCGAAAACGTATGGTTTCGACTTCGGATTCCATCGACGAAGCTGGTGACCAAAATGGACACCGGCATCAAGAAGGTCTTTTGGTGTTGTTTCTATCATGATGTTCAAAGCCCGATTGAAATTACCGGGAGAAATGAAGGTTTCTTTTATATTTAGGATTTAAGTTAGTTATTTCACTAGTTAATCCCAGTGAAAAGCCATAAAATAAAATGAATACATTTTGCCGGGGCAAGTCAAAACTGCATATCGAATGTATTTTTGCAAAAGGTAGACTTTATTCGTTACAAGATGATGAATACCTCGGAACTTCGTCCATTCATTGCTCAACAACACGCCAAAAGCGCTTGGTATCCTCGTTGGCAACATCGAAGAACAGTTCAACACCGGTTCCGAGTCTTGGGAGTGCTCCGGAAGGAAGCCATTCGACCAAATCAATCGAGGTCTCTAAAGAATAAACCTTATTGCTTAGAGTTTCAGATACAGTTAGACGATAGTCCTGGGTCCCACCTACAGATATCAATAGATTCAGCGGAATCGTTCGATTCGTCAAAATCCCAAAATCACCCACTCC
>CAZTSB010000038.1:0-33982 GCA_964616435.1 uncultured Puniceicoccaceae bacterium
AGGAGACGCTATAGTTCACACGGAGCCTTCAATGGCTTAGCTTTGGTTCCGGCTCTGCTGGCTTGGGTTTAACAATGTAGAACTAATCCAACGAACCAACGTGTGAACTCGCAGCAAGCAGGGAATGCTACAAGTTAAAAAGTGAACAAAAGTTGGGCGGCTGCCAGAAGTTCATCCAGGTTTCCATCGGTATCGGATGTTTTGTAGTCGCCTTCAGTATAGCTTAGCTCGGCAATGATAAACATGTTATCGGTCAACGCGTAATTGTGCGCAGTTGTATATTTAAAGGCATCCAAATTAAATAAGTCTCCGGAACCGCCTTCAATCGCGCTGTCCAGCTCCATGTAGCTGATCCGTCCGGTAATGGAGGCGCGCTCACTGTATGCGTAGTTTGCCATGATAAGACTGGTCACGGACTCGATCTGGTTATTCAGGCCTGATAGTGTGGAAACTTTGTCGACTTCTGTTTCGCTGAAGTTGAACTCAGCGGCAAAGAGCCATGCTCCCAGTTCGAAAGTCACGTAAGTGTTGAATACATAAGTTTCGGCGTCTTCAGTTGTCTGGCCGGGGGTGTTCATTCCGTTGCCGTTTTCATAGGTTCCGCCCAGGAAAAAAGTGAGCCCGTATTCGAAGGAATATTCGTAAGCGACTTCAATGCCATGGCCACCGTCATCGACCGGAATATTGTCTGAGTCATTTTCTTCCCCAAATCGATTTTCGTAGATAACGGTGCTGTCCTGTATGGAGATGCCGAGGAATGTATTGCTTTTTTCGAGGGTGTACCGAACTCCCTGGGTATATCTTTCACCGATAGGGAAAAATACGGACTCGAAGAAAGGGGGCACATCTGTCGCAGAGGCGAGCAGGTCATTTATAACGCTTCCTCCATAGGCGGTTGAGTATTGGTAGAGTCCTGTCGGAACAAAGGCTTCAAATCCAAGCATGGAAGCATAGCGACCGGCAGTGATTGCAGAGTCTGCGGACATACTCTCGAAATCGAAGGTAACAAAGGCTTGTTTCACTTCCAGATCGTCGCCGTCTTCTTCGTAGTCAAGATCCAGGTGAGCGGATACAGGCTCGAATTCAACAAGACATGAGATCTCGATTTCATCTATGCGGAAGTTGTTCTCTTCTTCTTTTTTGCCGGGACTGCCGACCGGATTTATTGTCTTATTCAAATGCGCATACGACATATCCACAAAGCCTTCAAGGGAGAGGTGGTCATTGATTACGATTTCACCTATTGAGATGCTGTGAGTTGCAATCAGTGCAGCGAAAAGAGTGAGTTTGTCTTTCATTGGTGTTTTGTCTTTCTAGCTTAGGTACGTTTGCACGATCGGGATGCGGCGGCCAACACCGAAAGCGAGTGGAGTGATTTTTAGTCCGGGGGCGGCTTGCTTGCGTTTATATTCGTTGAGGTCGACTTTGCGTATGATGTCGTGTACTACATCGCGGCTGTACCCGGACTCGATGATCTCGGCTGAGGAGAGTCCCTGTTCTACATAAAGTTTCAGGATATCATCAAGTATCGGGTAGGGGGGCAGGCTGTCTTCGTCTTTCTGATCCGGGCTGAGTTCGGCAGAGGGCGGTTTGGTGATCGTGCTGGCCGGAATGATCTCGCGCTCCCGGTTAATATACTTGGCGAGGGCGTATACTTTCATTTTAGGCACATCGGAAATGACTGCGAGGCCGCCGCACATGTCGCCGTAGAGGGTGCAATAGCCGACGGCGAGTTCGCTCTTGTTGCCGGTCGTTAGCAGGAGTGCGCCAAATTTGTTGGAAAGCGCCATCATTAACAGGCCCCGAGTTCGGGCCTGGATGTTTTCTTCGGTTGTGTCTTTTGCCAGACCTTCAAAGAGTGGTGCAAGGGTTGATTCTGCCGATTGGACAATGTCGGCAATCGGGAGTTCATGGTATTCGATTTGTAGATTCTTTGCCAGTGCGGCGGCGTCCTGGCGGCTATGTTGACTGGAGATTGCAGAGGGCATTGCGACGCCGATTACATTTTCCGCACCGAGCGATTCCGCCGCCAGTGCGGCAACGACCGCAGAGTCGATTCCGCCGCTTAGGCCGATCAGCGCTTTTTTAAAGCCGCTTTTATGGGCGTAATCGCGAAGTCCCAGCGCCAGTGCGTCGTGGATTGCGGCATCGTCTCCGAGGTTGAATTGTTTGGAGCGGACATGTGTTTGGGGGTTCTCTGTGTCCACCACATAATTTGTTTCTCGAAAGGCTTCGAGTCCGGAGATCATCCCATTGTCCGGATGATAAACACAACTGGCACCATCGAAGATAAGTTCGTCGTTGCCACCGACAGAGTTGCAGTAAACCAGGGGACAGTGGCAACGCTTTGCTGTATCTGCGATCAGGGATTCACGGATTTTGTTCTTGTCCTCATGCCATGGGCTGGCGGACAGATTTAGCAGAAGATCGATCCGTTGATCTACGAGCAGGGCGACCGGGTCTGTTTCATAGTGGCGGCTGGTGGGCACGGACTGGCTGGTCCAGATGTCTTCGCAGATGGTAATTCCGATCTTCCTGCCCCGCCATGTGTAGATGGAAGGTTCAGTGGCAGGCTCGAAGTAGCGCGCTTCATCAAAGACATCGTAATTGGGCAACAGTGATTTGCGAGCGATCGTTTTTATGACACCGGATTCGCACCAGGCGGCAGCGTTGTAGAAAGGGCGTCCGGTTGTGTGTTTATCGCGTGGCTCGACAAATCCAATGACCGCCGGAACGACACCGATTTCTTTGGCAATTGCTTTCAGTGTGCTATTGATGTCGCTGACAAATCGGCTCTTAAACAGAAGGTCGCGCGGCGGGTAGCCGCAGAGGACTAGTTCGGGGTAAAGAACCAGTTCAGCGCCGTCTGTAACCAACTGTTTATAGGCATCCAGAATGCGTTGACGATTTCCGGAAAGGTCACCGACGGTTGTATTGATTTGTGCGATTCCAACTTGCATGATGTTCGTACCTTTCAGACAAACGAACAGTCGACGTCGTGCAACCCTCCAGATCAAATATTGCAGCGCAAAAAAATCGTTTTAAGACCTTACTTTGAAAATCCGTGCACGTTTGGCACAGATACTTTGAAATTTGAAGTTGATTCCGGCTCTGCCGGATTAGGATTCTCTAAGTATCCTAGGTTCCATCTTCTGAGTCTTTGGAAACACTGTCTTTAAATTCAAGCGTGTAGCTATTGGGAATCTCTTCGTTTTCTATTACTTTTATATTACTCACTTCAGCGATTCTTTTCATCTTACTTTCCTTTGGAAGCTCGTCGGAGTCTTCTCCTTCAAATATTCTAAGTTCTATTATACCTCCACTTATATCGCCACTATGCCTGTCGGTTTTTGCAGCAGATACCGACATCATGCCTCGGATGTATTTGTAATTAGCAGGCGTGTAATTATACAGTTTAAGTATTTTTATTAGTATACTGTATTTGGTGTTTCTTCCGTTGGTAACAGCAAAACCGAAATCACTTTCTGATTTTCTAGCAATTATGCAACGAGTTGGGATTTTGCCCAATAATTTTTTTATTTCTGAAGCATCTTGTCCTACGTAGACCATCGTAATTGTTTAGTTAATACTTATCGCTATGATTAACTTAGAACGTGTTTTGTCAAATAATAGTTCTTCCAGCACTTCTTTTATCTGGATTAAAAGAGTAAGCTTTAGTGGAGTCCGGCAGATAGAATTATCTGTAAGGATGCGACGTTTCATATTAATCATATTCGGAAAATAGCTTATTATGTATAAAAGACTAAAGATTTTTTGTGTTTTACTGTGTTCAGTATTGGTTGGTCACTGGGTAAATGCTCAAAATTTGATTGTGTCGACCGATCCTGTAGTCGATGAGGAAACGCCGTTGGAGCCAAAGACTCCGGTCGAGGCACAGGCTTCCGTCGAGGCGCAAGCTTCGGTGGAGGCGCAGACTTCGGTGGAGGCGCAGACTTCGGTGATGACATTGGACGATATGTTTGAACTGATTCGTGAAACCAGTCCGCAGGTTTTGTTTGAACGCGAGAAAATACGCCGGGCTCTGGAAGCCAGTATTGAAGAGCGTTCTGCTTTGTTGCCGCAGGTTTCCCTGACTGCTTCGCAGCTGCGGCAGCAGCTTGGCATCGGATTCGCGGGTGATCAAGGTGACTTTAAGCCGTTTAATAATTTCGGGGCCAGAGTCGAATTTACGCAGTCTTTATTGAATGCCGATCGATACGCTAACTATCGTTATGCCAGGCTGGAACATGCGATTGCAAAGATGGACTACGAGGTGGTTTATCAGGATATACTGGATCGTGCGGTAAACCTCTATTTCACCCAACTGCGCGATCTGAGTCGGAAAAGAATTATCGAAGGTGACATCGTGCGCAGCCGTGATTTACTGCAGTTGTCAAGTGAACGATTTAACGCAGGCGCTGGTATGGAAATCGATGTCACGCGGGCAAAGTCACGACTGACGAGTGATGAACGCGAGTTATGGACGTCGAAAGTCGACATTCAGTCCTCTGCCTTGCAGTTGAAAGCATTGCTGGACATGTCTATGGACGCGGATTTGGTGCTGGATGAATCTGTAATTGAACATTTGAAAGCGCCGCCGCGGCTCGAAGATTACAGGATCAAGGGTGATGGCATGACCAATAGGCGGCCTGAACTGGCTGTTCAGAAAAAACGTCTAGACCAGGCTAAGCTGACCCGCAAGGCAGCAAGCTGGCAGCGGCTGCCAAACATTGAGCTTTTTGGTGATTGGGGGTATGACGGCAATGATGCATTTCAGGATATTCAGAACGAAGCCTGGTTGCTGGGCATACGTGCAAGCATACCTGTTTTTGAAGGATTTCGTATCCAGGCACAGAAGAAAAACGCCAATGCTGCGTTACGGCAACAGAGCTATCAGATGCGGATTCTGGAAAAGGAAATCGAGAGCGAATTTAGAGCCGCGTTATTTGAAATGAATGCGCGTTATAAAGAAATTGAGCTGGCTGAGAAAGAGATCGAATTTGGTCATATGGAGGTAGATCAGGCGTTTCTGCGCTATCATGAGGGCTTGGTCGATAATCGGGAACTGATCGATGCCCAGCAACGTCTTGCCGATGCAGAACGTAGCTATCTGAGTTCAGCCTATTCATACGGTTTGAGTCTTTTGGCCTTTGCTCGCTCAATCGGCGCAGTCGAAACTGTGCTGGACTGAGAACGTTAAACATCGAAACCTATCCAATTGTGTTTTAAATGCTGATTCTCAATCTCAGTTTTATATGAAAAAAGCGGACATCGTCGATATACTTGAAGAAATTGCAGTCTTGTTGGAACTAAAGGGAGATAATCCGTTTAAGATCCGGGCCTACACAAACGGTGCGCGCGTGCTTGGAACGATGGAAGAATCGCTTGAAGAATTAATTGAGGAGGGTGGGCTTAGTTCGGTAAAGGGCATTGGCTCAGCGCTGGCCGAAAAAATTGAAACTTTGTATACGACCGGCGAGTTAAGCTATTACACGAACCTTCGAGCTTCGATTGAACCGGGACTAATCGAGATGCTTGAAATTCCCGGCCTGGGAGGAAAGACCGTCAAAAAACTACACGATGAACTGGGTGTGGACTCAATGGACGCTCTGAAAACTGCCTGCGAATCAGGTGCGGTAGAAGCGCTAAAAGGTTTTGGCAAAAAGTCGGCAGAGAAAATCCTGAACGGTATTGCCAACAGAGAAGCGTACACGAAGCGGCATCATTGGTGGGGCGCACGGAAAGTTGCAGAGCCAATCCTGGAAGGCTTGCGCAGTTTATCCGAAGTCAAACAAGCTGAGGTGGCCGGAAGTTTACGTCGTCTGAGTGAAACCGTCGGTGATCTTGACTTCATTGTTGCTGCCGAGGATTCACAGCCGGTGATGGATTGGTTTGTCGGCCAGCAGTCGGTTGTTGAAGTAACTGCAAAGGGTGCAACTAAATCCAGTGTGCGCTTTGAAGGCGGATTGCAGGCGGATGTGCGAGTCGTGCCAACAGAGCAGTTTGTATTTGCCCTGCATCATTTTACCGGATCGAAGGATCATAATGTTGCCATGCGGCAGCGTGCGCTTTCCAAAGGGTATAGCCTGAGTGAGTGGGGCTTGTCTGAGAAAAACTCAAAAGATGCGCAGCATCAAAGCCACGGGATTAGCGATGAAAAAGGGCTTTTTGATTTCCTGGGACTAACTTTCATAACACCTGAGCTGCGAGAAGGTCTGGGTGAACTGGAAGCTGCTGAATCGGAGAAACTGCCCAAACTGGTTGAAGCTGCCGACATACAGGGTGTCTTTCACAATCACACGACTGCTTCAGACGGACGCAATACAATCGAAGAAATGGCCACAGCCGCAGAGGCTCTGGGCTGGGGATATCTGGGCCTTGCAGATCATTCAAAGGCAAGTTTTCAGGCGAACGGCCTGGACGATGCGCAGGCGCTAAAGATGGTGGAACGCATCCGCGCGTTTAACGAATCCGGGGAATCCGCAGTGCATGTCTTCTCTGGCATTGAGTGTGATATATTACCCGACGGTTCACTGGATCTTGAAGATAGCACTCTGGAAGCGTTTGATTATACGGTAATGTCCGTACACTCATCATTCAGCCAATCTGAGGAGGAAATGACTGCACGGGTGATTCGTGCAATTGAGCATCCCGCAACCAAAATGCTGGGGCATCCCACCGGACGCTTGTTGCTGCGGCGGGAGCCTTATAAGATCAATATGCCGAAGATCATCGACGCCGCGATCGCCAATCGTGTCATTATTGAAATCAATGCCAATCCGCATCGGCTGGACATGGACTGGCGTCTTTGGCGCCGGGCGGCAGAACGTGGTCTGATCTGTGCCATCAATCCTGATGCGCACAGTATTAACGGTCTCGATTACTATCTTGCCGGGGTAAACATTGCACGCAAAGGTTGGCTGGAAAAGGAACAGATTCTAAACTGTCGAAATTGTGAAGGTGTTGCCCGCTGGTTTTCTTCCGGGAAGTAGCGTAGCTTAAGGCTCGAAAACCAATTATACCAAATCTAAAAAGGGATTGATCGAATGTAGCAGCGGCATCTTACCGCTGGTCCATAAAAAACTAAGCGGCTAGAAGCCGCTTTTCTACGTAAATAGCTCAATTTTTTTAGATTTGGTATTACCCGCAGCAGCATGCCTTGGGTGCATTCTGCGATTTCTGCATAAATATGCTGAATGCCAGAACAGCTAATAATGCAATGCCGGAAACATGCTGCCATGGGCTAATGGGCACAGTCTCATGAACATGCATACTATCGCTGATAATTTGAGGACTGACGCTGGCATTGAAAATCCATCCGGCGATCCATGATACTATTAATAGGCTGATCAGATAAACGCCGGTCGCTTTGTGACCAATGATTTTCCAGATAGTGACGACAGTCGCGGTATTTGTCGCAGGGCCTAAGATTAAAAAAACCAGCGCAGCGCCCGGAGAAAGTCCTGCGCTGACCAGGGCATAGGCCATTGGGATTGATGCCGTCGCACATATATAAAGTGGCAAACCTATGAGAGTGGCGATCAGAAATGCTGTAAGGCCTGAACTGAAGGAGCCTTCGAATAGATTTGCAGGCAATAATGTTGTGATCAGTCCGGCGAGCACAAGTCCCGTGATCAATGCAACGGCCAGTTCAGACGGCAATTTTACAAATCCGTAGTGAAGTGATTGGTTTAGCCCGGGGCGCTGTGAAACGGATTTGCAACAGCCGGCTTCTTTAATTTCAACGACGGGAACTCTTCTTTTACGATCCTGCCGACTGCAAAAAAGTTCGACCAGCAAGCCGGTAACAATACCGGAGACAAAAGCAACGGCTACACGCACGCCAGTAAACAAGCCCCCCATTAATGAATATGTGGCAAAAATGCTATCGACACCCGTCTGTGGAGTTGAACTGATAAATGCGGCAGTGGCGCCGCGACTAGCGCCACCTTCGCGCAAAGACGCTCCTATCGGAATGACCGAGCAGGAACAAAGAGGCATGGGAATGCCGATCAGGCAGGCTTTGACAACCGCGCCCGGGCCGGGCTTTCCCAAGAGTCGTTCCACGACTTCCGGTTGGATGAGCCAGAAAAGAAGTCCCGAAATTAAAAAACCAAACATCAGGTAAGGCGCCATTTCGGCGATCAGAATCCAGGTGTTTCCGGCAAAGAGCTTAAAGAATTCAGGCATGACAATTTAGGTGTAATGACATAGGCATATTGTGTAGTTATTATAAAATCATCAAACCATAACACAAGTCATGAGCATTAAATTCAAAACAATCGAACGAAGCGAACCCGGAGTCGCCGGGGGCGGAAATAGAAAGTTCTACGCCTTTGCCAAGATGACAGGAACGGTGGATATTGAACAGTTAACGGCGTCCATTGAAAAGATCAGCACCATCAGTGGAGCGGACATACGAGGCGTACTGTACGCGTTGCTGGATGTTGCCGCGCATGAACTTGCCAATAGCAAAACTGTGAAACTTGGCGATATTGGTAGTCTGAAGATGTCTGTCAGCAGCGATGGATATGAAACCGCTGATGAAGTCAATGCAGGCGCTATCAAAAAAAGCAAGGTACTGTTTTATCCAGGGAAGACGTTAAAGGAAATGCAAAAAGCGCTTACCTATGAGAAAGCGTAGTCAAAAAGCGAAAGAGGTATGCGCATACCTCTTTGGTTTTATGCTTACATTTTCGAAGAACTATGCGCATACCTCTGGAGACTGTAGCTAAACTTGAAGTTACTTTTACACTCAAATTATGTCCTTTCTTTGGTAAAAAGGTAGGGTAGGTGCGTCTTCGCACCGCATCGAATGTTTGGGTGCTCTGGCTCTCACGACGCTGGTGCGCACCGAGCCATGTCCTGCGAAGCTTCCAGCGCCTCTTCCTGAACCCCGCTTTCCAGATCGAACACTTAAACGTCGGATTTCAATGCCAGGTTATTCGATAATTTCAGTGGGCTGGTACAATCACACGCATCGTTACAGGAAGGCTATTTTTCGTTGTCGCATTTCAACGATCAGGGGCAGCACGGTTAAAAGGATCATAAAAAAAGCAAATAATGGTAGGTTTTCTATGTTGTTGCGTGTAGCCAGTGCAGTTGCTCCAATCCACCAGCCGATGCCGCTGCAAGTGTACATGTGTTTTCTCATCAGTATTCCGTGGATGAGGTAACCCATGCCAAGGATGACCGAAAGAATGGTCAGACATATATATAAATTTAATTCAGCTAAAAGAGTGTAAATTCCGATTATCAGTAAGCTGGTTACACCACATCCGAGCCAGATCAGATGAACGACAGAAAGTGTTTCCATTGGGCCATTCTCAGCTGTGCTGGCTCGAAAGAAGACAGCCGTGGCTACACTCGCCATTGTAAAGGTAAGCAACCAGATGTAAAAAAATGAATTAATTGGCACAGAATAGACTTGAACTAAATATTCCAGGGTTAAGCATTTGGCGAATATTAGCCCCCACAAAATAATAATCATTGGTTTGTTGCGCTCTATAGCATTCATTTTGTTCATCTCATAAAATATATAAGATTGATAACTGTTTACATTACTACTTTTTTTCCCTTGATACAAAATCGTAACAAATAATTACTGGAAACACATCTACGTTTGTGCAACCAGTAGTTGCAAAATTATATGAAAATTAGTCGATACATTGTCTTTATCAGTAGTCTTTTGCCCCTGGCTCTGAGTACAGTTCATGCCTCACCTCTGCTTGTGGTTAACGAAGATGTGAGTGTGTTTTTCGATGGGTCGTCCTCATTGGTCTGGCAATCAAATGTATTTTTTGATGATGAAGAAGAGGAGGATGAATTAATGTTGGTAATTTCTCCTGGCTTCGAGGTAAACGCAGGCAGTAATTTGTCTGGTTTTGATGCAGTCATAACGGGAAGTTATGAAATACAGCGTTTTGACGAGCGGTCTGAATTGAGTGACGAATATTTGCATCTGAGTGCAGTCGCCTCATACAGGGGCGCCCGTTCAAATTTGAATGCTGCCTACAGTTTTGATGAAGAGCAGACGACTGCAGGTGAGTTGGGCACATTGGGCAGTCAGTTTATTGAAATACACAGGACACGCGCACATGTGATGGGTGAGTATGTGCTTTCACCAAAGTTTAGCATTGAATCCGGTGTGCGCTACAATGATTTGGAATATGAAGAAAACGTAAATTTTCGGCTTGCTGATATTGAGTCTTTTTCGATTCCGATTGATGTTTTTTATGAACTGACTCCGAAGGTAGACTTTAGTTTTGGATATGAATACACTGCTGATGAGGTTCGCGTACCGAATGCTGAGGATTATGACCGAGTATCCAATTTTCTGAATCTTGGTATGCGCGGAAAGTTACTTCCGAAGCTCAATGGCTTTTTCAAGGTTGGCTTTCGCTCTGTGAATCCGGAAGGCTCCATTCGTGAAACAGATGAGATATTGGGGCTAAGCGCAGATCTTACTTATCTGGCAACGCCTAAGCTGACTGCAAATTTGCGCTTAAACCGTGGGTTCGCTGTTGGTAGTGAAGGGCAGAGTGTGGAAAATACGTTTGCAAAATTGGATTTGGATTATGTGATTTCCGGGAATTATGCAGCGCGTTTATTTACACACCTCACCTATCAGGATTTCAAAGATGGCAATGATGGTCAGGATTTCATAACTAAGACCGGTTTTCGCTTCCTTTACATGCCCAATCAATATTGTAGCTTCGGTACCGGATACACTTACTTCGAAAATGAATCAAATCGTTTTGGACAGGGCTTTGTTAATCATATCCTGGATATTTCGGCTTCACTTCGTTATTGAAACTGAATCTTTTGACAAGTTTTAGGTTCAGATATTGCTGGAATCGAATTTTAATAACTATGAATCGTCTCTTCTTCACTTTGTATCTCTGTATGTTTATTCTTTGTTGCGAGTTGCCTGCACAGAATAATGATGCAGATAGTACTCCAGCGGCAGGTGGCTCTGCCGGTGAGAGTGTGGGCGCTTTTGTCAGCAGCAACTATAGGTTAAAATCCTCTGATGTCATCGAGGTCGAAGTCTATCAGGAAGAAGATCTGAAAAAAACAGTGAGAATTGAAGGAGACGGTACAGTTTCTCTTGCCTTGATCGGCAAGGTAGCAGTTGCAGATTTGACAGTGTCCGAAGCAAAATCACTGATTACTGAATTGTATGATAGCGATTATCTGGTGGATCCTCAGGTTTCCGTGTTGGTGATTTCCTTTTCTCCCAAGGTGGTGCGCATCTTAGGCTCTGTGAATAATCCGGGTGTTGTTGAGATGCCACATGATAGAGACCTGACGCTTACTGAAGCGATCGCAGAGGTACGTGGAATCTCACGCCTTGGAAATCCCAAAGCGTTAAAAATCAAACGAGTCGATGACGATGACAACTCGCAACAAATAGAGGTCAATTTCAGCAAAATTCTTACGGATCCGGATGCGGAAGACATCGTTTTAAAAGAAGGTGATACCGTCTGGGTACCGGAAAGAATTCTCTAAACAACTAATTTAAATGAAAAGCGAAGGCGTAAGTGATAAAGGGCATTCCGATTATAAGGATAACAACAATCATTCTTATGGTTATTATCCTGGTTATGCGGAAAATGTGCATGCTTCAATGGGAGGACCTCAGCGTTCTTTACGGGACTATCTGTTGATACTCCGGGAACGAATCTGGTACCTGATCGTTGCTTTTTTTGTAATTTTTTTAGGGTCTGTGCTGTACACAGTTACAACGACCAGAGTTTACACGGCATCGACCAAAATTCAGTTGTTGCGAGATGACCCCTCACCGCTGCAGCCGATGACGGAACTGGAGCCCAATCAAATACTCGGCGTTGAAGACTTTAACACGCAGGTTGATATACTAAACAGCCTAACAATCATCAGAAAAGTAAAAGAACGACTCAAAGCCGATGAACTCGTAGCATTCATGGAACCGTACGAGGAAAAAACCATGGCGGGCGTTTTAGTGACTCCAATCGATGTATTAGGCACAAATCGCAAGGTATTGCCTCAGCGAATGAGCCTTACGGTTGCGATAAGCTATAAGCATCCCGATCCGGTAATCGCTGCACGTATTGCAAATCTTTTTGCCGAAGAGTTTAGAGATTACAACCAGATGCTGAACATTGACAGTTCTATCAGGGCGGTACAGGCGCTCAAGGAAAGAGTCGAACAGCAAAGAGATCGAGTTGGCGAACTTGAGTTGCAGATTGCTGAATATCGTGAGCAGAATGATGCAATTTCGTTGAATCAGGATGAAAATACCATGCTTGCCGATTTGTTACAGCTCAGAGAAATAAAGCTCAGTGAAAAGAACAATTTCGATAATTTATCGGTTCGTTGGGAACAAATTGAAAGTTATCGGGAAGACGGTAAAACCCTATGGGAATTGCCATTTATTGCCGAAGAACAAAGAGTCGTGTCCCTTTTGGATCAGATTTCTCAGGTCAAGATAAAAGTCGCCTCGCTTTCGAAACGTTATCGAGAAAAGCATCCCGTAATGATTGCCCAGCTTAAGGCGCTGGAAGAGTCCGAGTCTGAGTTGGCGACGGCCATAGCCGATGCAACCAAGGAAGTATATGCAGCCTATCTGGAGGCAAAAAATAACTTTGAGCTTGCCGCTAAACGACTGGAGGAAAAAGAGACTGAACTGTTCAAACTCAGCAAGACCCGGATTGAGTACAATGCCCTCTTGCGAGACATGACTGTAGAGCAAGGTTTCCTAGAAGCATTGACTGTCCGTATGACCGAGGAAAGTGCGCAAGTTAACTTTAAAAAAACCAATGTCCGTTTGATTGATGAAGCTTTCCCGCCGATTCGGCATTCATCACCCAATACATTGTTGAATCTTCTGGCAGGGGCGGGCGGAGGACTCGCTATCGGCACCGGTTTGGTCTTCTTGATCGCTTTTTTTGATGACCGTGTAAAAAGTACGTTTGATATCGAAGAGACACTTGGATTACCGTTGATAGGAGTTGTTTTAAAAGTAAAAAATCTGGATGATCGTAGCAAATCGCAAATGGTTGCTTCAAATGTAAATCGTTCAGTTACCGAGTCCTTTCGGTCAATTTACTCAACTCTGAAATTAAATTATACCAGCAAGGACTCGAGAGTCATACTCGTAACCAGTACCGTTCCGGGAGAAGGAAAATCTTTTGTGAGCTCCAACCTTGCTCTGGCATTTGCCAGTCAAGGTGAAAAAACACTGCTTGTGGATGGAGATCTCCGCTTGCCAAGTGTGGCCCGTTCTTTGCAGATAGAAACGGAAACAGGTATACTATCTTATACCAAAAAGGGTAAGAATCTGGATGAAGTTATCGTCGAAGAAGTGTATCCCAATTTCGATGTTTTATCTTCCGGAGGCAAGGACAACAACCCCACCCAGACTTTGAACAGTCCTAAGTTAAGAGAGATGCTTTCCGAACTGCGGAGACGTTATGATCGCATTGTCATTGATTCACCGCCACTTGCGGCTGTAAGTGACGCACTTAATTTGTTGCCGATGGCAGATGGAGTCCTTTACGTTGTCAAATTCAATTCTACCAGCCATAAACTGATAGCTAAAAACCTTCGCGATATTAAAGATTCGAGCAAGACTTTGTTTGGCGCCGTGTTAAATGATATCAGCACAAATGTATCATACTATTATTCCGGTTATTCAGGCGATAGTTATAAGGACTACCATACGGATCAGGATGAAGACTTTAAAAGAAAAGCCGCTTCATAACCATTCCCTTAGTCTGTTACTGTCACTATGAGTTCAACGGTGTTTACAATTGCCAATCAGAAAGGGGGTGTCGGTAAGACAACGACAGCGGTCAATCTGAGTTATGCACTTGCGGAGAAGGGAGTCCGTACATTGCTGGTGGACCTGGATCCGCAGGCGAATGCCACAAGCGGGCTTGGACTGGAAAAAGAAGAAGGGGGCAGTCTCTACGGGCCGCTTTGCGGCGAGGGTACCGCACAGGAAAAAATTCGGTCTGTGGAAACCAGCAAAAACCTGTTTATGATTCCCTCAGAGGTCGATATGGCTGCGATTGAGATCGAACTGGTTCAACGGGAAAATTATCTGGCGCAACTCAGAATGTGTCTGAAAGCGATACGTGAGTCCGGCGACTTCAAAGCGATCATACTGGATTGTCCGCCAGCCCTGGGAATGCTGTCGATGAATAGTCTGGTCGCTGCGGATTATCTTTTGATCGCCCTGCAATGTGAATACTTGGCCATGGAGGGCCTCGGGCAAATACTGAAAGTCGTCGACAAGCTGCGCGAGGCAGGTGTAAACGATAACCTGGCTCTTGGCGGCATTCTGATGACGATGTTTGATCAACGCACCAATTTGGCCCATCAGGTTGTTCAGGAAGTGCGCGAGCATTTCAAAGACGACGTATTTCGCACGGTCATTCCGCGATCTGTCCGTATGAGCGAGGCTCCCAGTTTTGGGCAGTCGATCTTTGAGTACGATTCAAACAGCAGCGGTGCATTCGCGTATCGACAATTTGCAACGGAAGTGATCAAGCGTTTCCAGCTTCGTGGGTAAAGCGTTGTTTAAGATTGGGTAGCAAGGATGAACGTTGAACATCGAACTTTGAACATCCAATGCTGAAAGCTGAGGAAACGCTAAAATGACAAAAGGTTTGAATGGATGGTTTTGTTTTGATGGTAGCGCAGGCGCGTCTTGCGCCGCACGGATGTTCGGACACCTTGGCTCACACGACGCATAGGCGGCGCTACCCACATGTTATTAATTAACCTACGAAGCGAATATGACCGAGCCAGATTCAGTCCGGAGCCTTCCTTTGCTGAACGACTTTTGTGATTATCTGACTCTGGAACGTCGCGTTTCGAAGTATACCGTTCGCAACTATCGGGCGGCTGTTGAGAATTTCGTCGATTGGATGACGCAGCGCGGAAAATGGCAGGGCGAGTTTTCAACAGTCGTTCCGTTGGATGTTCGATCGTATCTGATCGAAGAGGGCAGACGGCTGGCGCGTCGCACTTTGCACAATCATGTTTCCGGCCTGCGGGCGTTCTATCTGTTTTTACGTCAACGGGGCATCCTGGAGTCAAACCCGTTTACCGGAGTTGCTTTACCCAAGCTGGATATACCACTGCCGAAGTTTTTAACCCAGACGCAAATGCAGGCACTGTTGGAGGCGCCGGTTCAACTCCGGAAGGACGGCAAACTGAGCGAATTTGAAGCATTCCGCGATACGCTCATCATGGAGATGTTATACGGGGGCGGACTCCGTGTAAGCGAGCTATGTGGATTGAATTACGAGCACATTGACCTGGATCAGGGCATTGTCCGTGTAATGGGCAAGGGGAACAAGGAGCGGCTTTGTCCCATTGGGCCGGTAGCGTTGCAATGTCTGAAGGTTTTTGCTGCGCGATTCGATTTGTCGAAGGAGTTGGATTCGCCGATTGTCTGTCAGCGCAACGGGCGGCGGATGAACCCGCGGCAAGTGCAAAAGCTATTAAAAGTACATCTTGCTGCTGCCGAATTACCCTTGGATATGACACCACACAAACTGCGTCACTCATTTGCAACCCACATGCTGGATAACGGGGCCGATTTACGAATTGTTCAGGAGTTGCTGGGGCATGCCAGTCTTTCGACGACGCAACTCTACACCCATGTTTCCATTGCCCGGCTCAAAGAAGCTCACAAGCAGGCGCATCCAAGAGCCTGAGATTTTTTCCAAAAAACTGTAAGTTTACCAGGTTGCTTACGTTTCTTATAACTGTTATGAATACTCTTTTGCTTCTTTTTCAGATTATCATTGCTCTGGGCATTTTTAATGTCTGGTTATTCCGTTCTTCGAGAGCGACACCTTACCGTGGCAGAGATGCTTCTTCTCTTAAGTCAGAATTCTTAGTATATGGGTTGCCGCAATGGATGTTCTACACTGTTGGCATTTTAAAGCTTTCCGCAGCGATTGCACTTTTGATGGGCATTTTTATTCCTGTGTTGATTTTGCCCGGCGCTATCGTGATGGCAGTACTCATGTTGGGTGCAATCCTGATGCACATAAAAGTCAGTGATCCAATCAAAAAGTCTTTGCCTGCCTCCATCATGCTGTTGATGTCAGTCTTTCTAATAGTCTAACTTCAAAGTAGCTGTGTGGCGATCCATCCACATACAATCATGTAAATGATTGCAGGCAGACAGCGGAACCAACTGTCTTTGATTTTGACACGTACACCTAGCCCGCAGGCCATTTGCAAGGAAAGACCGGCTGCAGCAAGGCCACCAATGTCTGGGATGAGAAACCCCACGGCGAGGCCCGTAGCGCCAAGCAACTGCAACTGCCCGGTAAGCTCACGAAAGTGTGCTAGTTGATAACGTTTAAACTCAGCAATCATATATTGAGTCTTCAGACAGCTCCATCCGTAAAGGTAAAAAGAGATTGTACAAACGAGCATAGCGACGGACAGAGTTTTCATCATTTTATGTTTTCAATGTAATCGGCCATACGATCCATCAAAGTTTGATGTTGTTCCGGGTCGTGAAAGGAACCGGCTCCATGCGGCGGGTTTTCAAGATGAGATATTGTGCCCGCAAATTGATGTACTTTTCGGGAAGTGCCGGTTTCGTAACTTACCTGGTGGCCGATGCCGTTAGGCTGAGGCCTGGCAAAAATATTTTTAGTATGAGATTTCACTTGGTCTTTATCGGTTTAGGCAGAGACTTTCTTACTAAACAATGTAAATGATCAGGTAAGTTTTTTCGTAAAGCTCCGATTTTCAAATTATGGGATCACTATTTACTTATCATTCAGATGTTTATTTCGACGAGTTGGACGGACTTGGTTTGTTGCACCATACACGTTACTTACTGCATCTTGAAAGAGCGCAGCAGAAATTTTTTGAGCAACTTCTGGGTGTCGACGATTTTAATGCGGAGCGCGATGAAGACATATATGTCGTCGTCCATAGTATCGAATCGCGTTTTCGCCAGCCGGTGAGCAATCCCTGCACGATTGCAATCGATTATGGTATAAAGCGTATTCGCAGCAGCGGGGTGACCATGACCTTCACAATTCGTAATCCGGAATCAGGCACAGTTTACTGCGATGGCACTCGTACGGTTTGCAAACTTTCGAACAAGACTCATCAGCCGACTCCCTGGACGGATGCTTTCCGCACTGCGATGGAAGCTTTTAGTGGGCTGTGTAGCTGAAAATATGGAAGCTAAACGATAATCTGCTCCGGTGATTTGAGTTTGGCAATGGCGTTCATGATACGGCGTGATGCTTCGTCATAGCGTTCGCTGTGTTCTTGTCCCGGGTCGAATTCACCGGGAGCCATTGGTGGGCCGAAGCAAATATCGATGGGGCCGCCTAGAGCTGGCAGTTTTTGTTGGCGGCCAAAGACTTCAAAAGAGCCAAATATGCGAGCCGGTATCACGATCGTCTGTGATTTGCATGCGATCATCCCGACGCCGGATTTAGGTTTGGAGAGCGTGCCGTCAGACGAACGACTGCCTTCGGGGAAGATTACAATAGCGCCTTTGTTCTTCAAGGCTTTGAAAATTGCTTTAAGTGATTTTATATCAGCAGCATTGCGGTTTACTGGGATCGTATCAAGGCTACTTATGATCTTGCCCAAAAGCCCCTTGAATAATGTGTCCCGGGCGAAGTAATTCAAATGGCGCGGCAACGGCGAGCCGATTACGGGTGGGTCGTAGAAACTGGCATGATTTGCGGCGATAATGATGCTCCCTGTAAGCGGAACGTGATGTACTCCGGATGCTGAAAAGTCGTAAAAGGTTTTAAAAAACCAATTCACAAAAACGTGGACAGCCTTGTAAGCTGGGGAAGCGTTCATGCTTAAGGAGGACATGTGGGTGCTACATGTGCTCGGAATGACTTCAAATGGCGTGTTTACTTTGGACAATGTTGCAGACATAATCAACGACTTCTTCAAGGTTGAGACGGCCGGTATCAATCCGAACCGCTCCTTCAGGACAAACAAGGGGTGCATTTTTGCGTTCGCTGTCTTGTTTGTCACGCTTTGATATAGAGTCAATCTGACCTTCCTTCAGACGTCGTGCTTTTCGAGCAGCTTCGTCGGCAAACAGAAAAAAGCGGAAATCGGCATCGGGAAGAATCACCGATCCGATGTCACGCCCTTCCATAATAAGGCCATCAAAATTTTCCTGGTCGCGGGCAACCTGCACTTGTTTGCGCTGATAATGAAACAAAAAATCCCGGACTGCCTGGATTGCCGCAAATCCTGCAACGTTTGCGTTGACCTGGGGTGACCTTATTTGTGCATCTTCAAAAAGCACTTCATTGATGTTGAGGCGAGCGCTCCGTTGTTTGATCACTGTGCCCGGAGTGAGTGAGCCTAGCAGGTTTGGGATTGTTTCCGGCGCTTCCGGGTCCGCGCCTGCATCCAGCAACGCACAGGTCAGCGTCCGATAGTGTGCGCCTGTGTCGACATGCATTAAATTAAGGCGTTCTGCCACGGCACGTGATGTTGAAGACTTGCCAGCTGCAGCGCCGCCATCAATGGCGATAATTTTAAACTGAGAAATATGTGACATAAGAGCGGTAAATCACTAAACCGTGGATTGATGGAGACTTTAATGCTTAGTTTATTTAACAAAGTAAAATTAAATCGGGCATTATAGTTAAGCTTGGAATTACTTTTACACTCAAATGATGTCTTTTCCTTGGTAAATAGCGCAGGTGCGTCCTCGCACCGCATCGAATGCTGGCTCATATGATGCTGGTGCGCACCGAGACGGTGCGGCGCTACCCAATGCACAATCTGTTCAAATAATTCCAAGCTTAGCATTAACTTGTTTTCGCCGGACGGTTACGGATGAGCAATTCCTGAATCTCTAGTAATTTCTTGTATGGATCTTTCGCCGAAAGACGTGGGAAGCGTGTTCCGGCCTTTAGAAATGTCTCCTTGCCGTCAGGTCGTGCAAGTCGGCAGATTAGCCGCTCTTTTTCATTTTCAACTCTCTGCACTCCAGCTTCCTCGGCCAGGATACGTATTTTGCTAATTTCGATCAGAGTCTGTGCAGAGCTAGATAATTTGCCGAAGCGATCCGCCAACTCTTCGGCAATTTCCCGGATGGTCTCCAGACTATCTGCAAGCGCTAGCCGGCGATAAAAATCAATGCGTAGGCGTGGTTCATCAATATATTCTACAGGAAGTGTAGCTTCAATAATTTGATCGGAATCCTGCTTGTATTCTGCTTCTTTAATCGCTGCAAAGGAAAAGCTACCCGAAGTCCGGCGCGGTTTGAAAACACCGTTACCGGTTGTCACAAAATCAAGCTTAACATCTGCTCGGATGCGGTCCGATCCTGTTTCCCCTTTGAGACGTGAAACGCTTTGCTTGAGCAACTGACAATAAAGTTCGAAACCGACCCCGGCAATATGACCGCTCTGTTGAGAACCCAGCAGATTGCCTGCGCCACGAAGTTCGAGATCACGCATGGCGATCCGAAATCCGGCGCCGATCTGATTGTGTTGCTTGAGTGTATTCAGTCGTTTTTGAGCCTGATCGATGAGACGGGCATGCTGGTGCAGCAACAGATAAGCATAGGCCTGTCGCTTAAAGCGTCCGACACGTCCGCGAATCTGGTATAGTTGAGCCAGCCCGAAACGGTCGGCGCCTTCAATAATGAGTGTGTTGCAGTTCGGAATATCGATCCCTGACTCAATGATGGTTGTGCAGACGAGTACGTCGAATTCTCCGGCGACAAACTGCGTCATGATTTTTTCAAGCGTGTCTTTCTCCATTTGTCCATGACCTACGGCGATGTGCAGTTTTGGGTGCATTTCACGGAGCCGATGGGCAACGCCTTCAATTGTAGCGACGCGGTTGTGCAGATAGAAAACCTGTCCACCACGATCGGTTTCGGCCTGGATTGCGCTTCTTACCAGTTCGGGTGAGTAGCTTTTGACAATTGTCTTGATCGGTTTGCGGTCGGCCGGTGGGGTTTCAATCACGCTCATGGCACGGGCTCCGGCCATCGCCATGTAGAGGGTACGTGGGATTGGCGTTGCGCTGAGCGTCAGTATGTCAACGTTAACGCTCATTTGTTTGATGCGCTCTTTCTGGCGCACTCCGAAGCGTTGCTCTTCGTCAACAATCAGGAGTCCCAGGTCCTGGAAGTGGACATCTTTACTGAGCAGCCGGTGTGTGCCGACAATGATGTCGACCCGGCCTTCGGCGAGACTGGCGAGGATTTCCCTATTCTGCTTTGCGCTGCGAAATCGGCTGACACTGTCGATGATGATGGGGTAGGGAGCCATGCGCTCGCGAAAGGTGTTGAAATGCTGTTGGCAGAGCACGGTGGTCGGTGTTAACAGTGCAACCTGTTTGCCAGCGAGCACAGCTTTCAGGGCTGCACGCAGGGCAACTTCCGTCTTTCCGAATCCGACATCGCCGCAGATCAAACGGTCCATTGGTTCGTTGGCTTCCATGTCGGCTTTGGTTGCTTCAATTGCACTGAGCTGGTCCGGTGTTTCGGTAAAAGGGAATGCACTTTCAAAGGTTGACTGCCAAGGATGATCTGCCGGAAAAGCAAAGCCGCTATGATGGCTGCGTTTGGCATGAAGGCTGAGCAGTTCGGAAGCGTAGTCCAGGGTGGCGATTTCGGCTTCCTTTCGGGTCTTTTCCCAGGCGCCGGCGCCTATCTTATTTAATTTGGGCTTCGCCTTTGTCAGGCTGACGTAACGAGTCAACAGGTGAGATTCGTTCAGTGGAACGTGCAGGGTCGTCTGCTCGGCAAATTCAATCGTGATCATTTCCTTGAATCCGCCGTGCATTTCCAATTTGGAGAGTCCACGGAAGAGGCATACGCCGTGTTGTAGATGCACCAGTGGGTCGCCATCAGTCAATTCGGAAAAGTCGAGCAATTGATCTACCTGTGAAATGACTGGTCGGGCGCGTTCGTGCAGACGCTTTACCCTGCGGCGCTGACGTCCGAAATATTCGTTCTCGGTGATCAGCGCTATGCCGCCGGATGACCGAGTCTGTTTCAACGGCAGCCACATTGGATTGCCCCTGCAAAGAAAACCGTCTGATAGCGTGCCTTGCAGATAGCGTGGTTTTAGCTTGGCCGTGACGGGATTTTCAGACAGATTTTTTGTGATTTGTTTCCCGTCACCTTCATTTGCCGCTGAAAAGTAAAGCGTGTAATGCTCGCGGGTTACCCAGTCGGCAAGTGTGTTTTCAAATTTTGTGCGTGCGGATTGCTCGGATTCAAACCGATCCAGCCCACTTCCTGCTGCGTCTGGGTAGAGGCGGTAGTCAGCTATTGGCTCGGTACTCAGTTCAACCCGCGGCGCTTTGCGGAAAAGCATCGGGTCGGTGTCCACCGGACAGATGCCAATGCGCAGATCGTTCTGCCGGGTAAACATTTTGAAAATATGATCAAAGACCCTGACAGTATTGCCTGTGGACTTTGCATGACTAAAGCGCAGCGGGTGGTCCTGTACCAGTTGTGAAGGCTCTGCAAAAATCCAGGCAATCGGATTATCATTCAGATAATGGATGAAATTGCCTTCACTGGCTCGGAGTGACTGAACGGCGCCGGCTGCCGACAGAGTAATTTTCCGAACGCTGTCTTCCGTGCGCTGGGATGTTGGGTCAAAGCTGCGGATGCTCTCCAGGGTATCACCAAAGAAATCGAGCCGGTAGGGATGATTGGCATCGTAGGGGTACACATCGATCAGACCACCGCGTGTGGCAACCTGGCCCGGATATTCGCACAAAGCCTCGGCATCGTAGTCAAGATCCTTAACAAGCGTGTCAACTAACTCCCTGAACGAATAATTTTTACCACTGACCAGTTCTACCTGACGACTTTCAAACTGTCCTCGATCCGGGCAGGGCCCGAAAATTGCTTCCGGCGTTGATACGATGACTCGAGTTGCTTTTCTTGTCGACAAGAGTTCGCGTAGAGCAATGAGGCGCTCGCAAATGCAGTCGGCCTGCCGGTTCGTATCCATATCGCCCGAAGGTTCTTCAGGAAAAAGGAGCACTTCCAGTTTTTGTTTGGGCAAGAGCCAGCCTGTAAAGGTTTCGATCTCCGCTGTTAATTCCTGAGCACGCACAAGACTGTTGACGACAATCAGGGTAGTGTACGACCGGTTTTGCTTCGCAAGCGTAGTGATCAGCGCCGCGCGTGCTTCATTGCAGACACCGGTCAAGAGACAGGCGGCGCCTTTATCTGGTAACAGGGTTTCCATCATAGCAAACCACATAATCATTTGTACGCCTGGACAATAAAATTAAAGGAGAACTTTTTAAACGTCGAATGGTGTTGGCAGTGCGGAGATAGTAGGGGTAGGGATTAAGAATAGAACCTCACCGCTACTTTCGAGCCGGACGTGAACTTGTCCTGAAAAGTTGGACAGTCTTTTGGTGGTCTTGGCTAACTTTGTTGTACTCTTACTTGTCCAGCGCAAAGGACTTTCAGGATCGCATTGAGTAACCGGATCCACAAGCTGATTAATACCGAACTTTTTAGATTCGGTATTACTTTGGGGAGGTGCAATTTTTTTTAAAAAAGTACTTGACGATATGGAAAAAGAACATTTCTAAGAGCAACGTTACAAAATACTACCCTATCAAAATTCGTAAGTTAGAAGTTATTAGGTTAAGTCTTGGAACATTTAGGTACAGTTAAGCAATCACAGTTTGGGTTAGAAATGCTTGAACCGAGGACTATATTATCAGCCAGTAATGCTGTATTAAGAGGAGTTTGCAATCAGTTTCCACTTGAGTCTTTCGAAGGTGAAAATGAGGAGTTGGATACCACTGATCCCAATGAATTTGATATAAACTCAAAAATTGGAGTATCAGATCCAGATGGACTATTGGGGGCCAGCCCTGTAGCCATTACAAGTATGGAAATGGCTACATTCAGCAAATTTGGTTTTACTGGGACGCTTGAAATTAAAAATAGCGTGATGAATACCGAAAATACAATCGATGTGCATGGAAATTCCGATCAGATTGCAATTTATTCCGAGTTGCTTCGTTTGCTCGATGAGCAAGCTATTTTGCCTACAATGACGGGGTAGTACCACCAAATCAGTTTTACTTGAAAAAATATTTCACCTTATGTCGCACGCCTTTCTTTAACCTAATTATTATTTAAGTTCCGCCATGAAATCAAAACCAAATAAAAAGATTAAATATCTCGCATACTTGAGTGCATTTGTTTGTTTGTTTGTTGCCGAAGGGCAGAGAACAACCATCCAGAACGTGGACAATTTTAAGGTCAAAATCAGACACATGCCGGGAGCAGATAACCTCGTCAAATGCTGGTCGACGACGGATCTCAAAAAATGGGAGTTGGATGCTTTTTTTCTCGGATCCGATGGGGAAATAGAGATCTATCATCCTATTGCTGGTTCTGACACTCCCCAAAAAATGTTTTTTCGGTTTGAAGAAACGGTTCTGACAGAAGCGCGTAATGAAGACACAGATGACGACGGCTTTGATGATGTATATGAGGTGATGCATAAAGATGAAGGTCTGGATCCACTGGTGCCTGATCTTGTGGAAATTGCATCCATTTTAGTATCCAAGGAGGCAATTGCGGCCGGTGCGGTTGAGTCCGAGTTGCATCAATCTGAAGTTACCTTACAATTATCGTCCGCAGGTTCCTATCCGGTAAAGGTCTGGTTGTGCTCTGATACGGTCGGCGGCACACAGCACAGCCCCGCCAAGATCACCTGGAATGATCAAGTGGGTTTTGCCAGTGCTGAAGAGTCAGGAGAGCAAGTAATTGATTTGATGACCGATGTCAATGGGGCGGCTATCCTGCGGCTAACTTCAAGTAATGTAATCAATGAGAGTTGCGTAGTACACGCTCGCGTGGGAACAATTTACCAGTCCGAGAGTCAGGCAGAGTCGGCGCCGGTTCAGTTTGAGCAAGGTGACCTGACGTTTCGTTTGCCCCCACGCCGATTGGTTGGAGGCAGTACCACAACGGCAGAGGTTCAGCTAACTTACAAAGGGGCGCCGCTTCCCGGTCATGACATTGCATTATTGGTCAATGAGGCCAGCATTTATGGCACTAATCAGGAGGTGGATCCGGCGAATCCTGATGTTTTGGACAGCTACGTTACGATTTTGAGTGATCATCTCATGCGTACTGATGAAGAGGGGAAGTGTAGTTTTGAAATCTATGTTGCTGAGACTGAAGGGCTGAATCGTCTTGGGCTGACAGCTATAAATGAAAGTCAATTTTTTGAGGAATAGAAACAATGAAGTATCTAAGCAAACAGTTTACAGTATCTACAGCTTCGGCTGTTCTTACTTTCGTCGTTGGGCTGACATGTTCTTTCACTGCCAACGCAAGCAATCCTTCGGCAAGTGCAGCCATTAATATGCTGCCTGCATTTGAGGCTCAGCCATCCGCCCAGTCTTCTGGGCTAGAGCTCGATATACTTGGTATTCCAACTGGCAATGGGTCTGTAGAGTCTCCATCACCTGATATTGATTTCAACCGATGTGGGCCGAGAATGGCTATCAGTTTTGGTCAGGTTGTTTACAGCCAGACAGATACAATGATCAAGGGGCGTGACAATGTAACCAATTTATCTATCGAACGACGTCATTTCTCGCGTAGAAATCAAACCAAAGCTTTAATGAATGAGGAATTAACTACCGGTTCTTTAACGTCCGGGGTTGTCTACCAGTGGGTAGATATTGGCAGCGGTGCGAATTTTAGCAACGTCGGTGCAGGAAATGCAGGTACTTACGTTGTTGGTGATACTTTCACAGCATCGACGAGTGCTGCGCCCACATCATGGGGAGGCGCAACGCTACAGCTTGCCGAGCAGGTAGTTGCCAAACACTCCATTTTTGGGCCCTCATGGGCTTTCAACTACTCACATACGATTACCCGATACGGCGACGATGTGTTGATGGATTCCTACGGACGTCGGGATGTTTTCACCAATGTGGCGGCGAATGTCTGGGAAGGCACGGAAGGTCGCTTCGACCGCTTGACTTACGATAGCAGTTCAACTCCAGCAAAGTATGTTTTACGTATGCCACATGGGACACTACTCGAATTTGAGGCAGATGATTCCGCAGTTGGAAAACCAGCGCACTTGACGAAGATAATTTCCCCAAATACAAGTAATACTTTACAGTTTACTTACGAGACAACTGCATCTACTTCACTTCTAGAACGCAAGTTGCTCAGCATTACCGATACGTTCGGTCGTACCTTAACACTAGCTTACAACGATACCGATTATCCAGAGGGTGCAAGCAGTATCACAGACTTCAATGGTCGCACGATCCAGTATGATTACGATAGTACGGGGCGCCTTCTTAGCAAACGTAGTCCCACGGTCACAAGTCCGGATAACTCAAATGACTTCCCAAATGGTAAAGTGTATAACTATCAGTATCTGGACTCTACAGTGGAGGCTTTGAGCCTTGCGCTTACTGCAGTAATCGCGCCCAATCAGGTTGCAGACGGCACTAATACGCCTTATTGCCAGTGGACTTATGATGAAAATGTAGGATCTGCCAACACTGGATCTAGCCAAAGTCCTTACCTTGGTTATGTGCAAACGTATACCCTGGGCTCTGGATCTTTTTCATACGTTTACAGCGCACTAAGGTCTTTTAGCGGAGCAGGCATCAATGATGCAGTTCGTGAGATCAAAGTAACGGATCGGATGGGGACGACAACCGTTTACAAAACCAATCGGTTGGGTCAGATACTATCAGAAGAGATCACCACCCCCGATCGGAGTTATACACAATCATTTGAATACAACAATGATGGGCAGTTGACGAAGGCTTACGATGCCATGGGTTCCAAGACTGAATATTGGTACACCAGACGTCGGGATCTTAAGGCTAGCGACGATACGTTTCCCAACAGCAGTAATCCGCGCAATGTGGAATTTCCTTTGACGGATGTTTTTCTTTTCCCTGATTCCAGAAGTTCGGATCAAGACTTTATTCGCACTCGAATCGTGCCTGAGCCTATCTATAATATGCCCTTCCAGTCAATCGACCCACGTGCGTACGAAGCGGTCGAAAATGTAGATAAGCAGGCGCGTATCGCTCAATTTACTACAACTCATTCCTATGACTACATGGAGGATTTGGATGATAATTTAGACGCTCTCGCTGCTCTATTTGGAATTACAACTATTGCATTGAACGGCCTCCTGCCTAGTGATTTGGTACAGCTTGGAAATAGAGATATAAACGAAGATGGTATCGATGTTGACTCTATCAATGGTTCTGAAACAGCGGGCAATGTGATCCATATTAAGTATCCCGATGTAAGCGTTAACGACATACCTGGAGTTGATGAAGCTGCCCTGGGTGCTGTGTCAACAGCAGCTGAGACTTACGTTTACAACACTTTTGGTCAGGTGACCCGTCATGAAGATCCTAATGGCAACGTTACGACTTATAGCTATTTCGATTTAAGTGATAACGACCCATCCTCCGGTAACAGCGGTGACGGGGGCTATTTACGGCAAATTATTGCCGATGCTGAAAGCGGAGGCGACAGCGCAGTTCCAATCAGCCAGAGCACAACGTATGAATATACCGCGCAGACTGTGGATTTAGAGCCAGGTGATCAAAGCGACACTGCCGCGACTTTCCCAGCTAATCCAAGAGGTATTCCGACTGCCGTGATTGATGCGCGTGGGGTGAAAACAGCTTATTATGTGAATGAACTAGACCAAGTGATGAAGACAGTACTTGCGGCTGAGATTGTGCCGGGTGCTGAACCTAACCTTGACGAATTTGGCTACGAAATGCAAATAAGCCTTGACGCCAATGACAATGTAGTTGAGGGCTTGGTCGAAAACGAGGGTGGTCTAGATACTAATGTAGATGATATGATCGTCAGCAGAGCTAGCTATGACATCCTCGATCAGGTGGATGGGTTTGTGGTTGATGATGACGAGGATGGTGATCCGGCTACAGACATCGGGGAGGTAGAGATTCGTGCTCAATATGCATATGACGCCAACCAAAATCCTATCGATCTAAGAAGTGGTGATCCGTCGAACAATGCTTATGACGAGTATACCGACGAAGGCTTTGTTTATGATGAACGCGATCTGCTAGTCCAGACGATACGGGGTGAAGGAGAAGACGAGGAAGCCAGTTTCGAGCAAATGTTTGATGCCAATGGTCAAATGGTTGTGGCCATTGATGGTGAGGATGCCGATGTAGATGGTATCGATATCGAAGATGGTTTCGAAGGGGGTGACCCAGCGAGGATTGTTTACGATGGATTTGACCGCAAGCGGGAAGTGATTGATAGGAGTGGTAATCGTACTGTCTATACTTATGATAGTGCTTCGAATGTTACTAAAATCGAAGTATATGGGCCAGTAGATGATGCTGGTAGTGAGGTACTTCTTTCACAAACCGATATGATTTACGACGAGCGCAATCGTTTGATTCGCTTTGATGAGCACTTGTTCCATTACAACGGTAAAGCCGTTGGAGAGATCAACGATATCGATTCGAATGAGGGTGATGGTGTTGTCTCCGAATATAGGCTCCATGATCGTGGTAATCGTGTTGTGGGCGTGCTGGATGGTGAAAACGATTTCTCATCCGTTCGCTATGATGGGTTATCACGTGTTATTGAAAGAGTTGATGCCGAAGGAAATAGAACCGAGTTTGTCTATGATCCAGTTGGAAACCTACTCGAAGAAGATGAGTTTGAAGTAAGATCAGATGATCCAAGCGGAGTCACCGAGTCCTTTTCAACCGCATATATCTATGATTCGCTGAATCGGCTCATCAGATCGGTCGAGCCCAATGGGCAGGAGACAACTTACGCCTATGATTCACGCAGTAACCTCGTCCGAGTGACTGATCCTCTTGGCAACGTAGAGGAGATGACCTATGATCGAGTCAACCGCCTGATCCAAAAAGATACTTTTCTATCTTCTGATGGAACGGGTGCTGACAGTAGTAACTTTGAGCTTAATCAAAGTGGAGATGGTAAGATTAGCATAAAAACAGAGTGGGATGATCTTGGCCGAATGATTGCTCAAATCGATGACAATGGTGCCCGCGTCGAGTATGCTTACGACGATTTGGGACGTATAGTGAGTACCACTTACGAAGACAATACTACAGAGGAGTGGACCTACAATGATGATGGCGATGTACTCACATACAAAAATCGCAATGGTACTGTAATTACTCGGACCTACGATGCGGAATCACGTATGCTCAGCGAGACCTCCTTTACGGATGCAAGTCTCGGCATAGAAATTGAAGGTACTGGTGAAAGGCGGTGGACATATGATGGTTTGGACCGAGTAGTCTCAGCCTTTAATGATAATGATGCGTTAGACAGTAGCGATGACGTTACTTGTTTTTACACCTATGATTCCCTGTCACGGGTGATCCGTGAAACACAGCGTATTGGCAGTTCCGACTTATCTGTCATCTTTGAATGGGAGGGTAACACTAATCACAAAATTGAAACGACTTACCCAAATGGGCGTACTATTCAGCGTACCTATGACGATCTAAGCCGTTTGGAGACAATCCGTGAGCAAGGCGCTGTGCAGTCTCAGATTGCATCGTACACCTATATCGGTCAGGTTCGCCCGCCCATAAACGTGACTTACGGCAATGGCGTGGTGCAAACCAGGACCTTCGATACGAATCGTCGCACTACTTCAAATCAGTGGCAGAAGAATAATAGCGTTATCACTAATTATGCATACACATACAATAACGCTAATCGCATCAAAAGTGAGAATCGTTTGCACCTGACCGGCAACAATTTTGATACTTATACCTTTGACTCCGCCTATCGAATGACTGGGTTCCGTGAAGACGGAAGCGGTATAAATGCCGGAGGACAAATCAATAACAGACAGCTAAATGGCGCTGATATGATGATCGAGTTTCGCGATAACAATGTTTTACAATCATTGGAGGTTGACGGTAGTTCTGCACCTAAGCTTAACCGCTATACTCAGTTTAATGGCAAGTCACGAGAATTTGATAACAACGGTAGCTTGGACGATGCCAACTCAAATGATTCCAACGACAGCGGTGATCTAGAATTTGTTCAGGACTACCTCAAGCGAATTGTTGAAGTCCGTAGAGGTGATGGCACAGACGTTGCTTACTATGCTTACGATGCCGATGGCCGCCGTGTGCTTAAAACAACTGGCGGCAAAACGACTCGTTATATCTACGACGGTTGGAAAGTCATAGAGGAGCGCGATTTTGATGAAAACACTGTGCTACGCCAATATGTTGATGGTGCTGGTATTGATGAGCACGTACAAATGCGGGTTTTTGCCGCGAACAACTCCTCGAGCGATTATTACTATCATCTCAATGAGCCTGGGTTTGTTGGAGCCTTAACCGATAGTAGCGGTGCTGTTGTAGAATACTATGAGTACGAATGGTTGGGTGAAGTAAAGGTCATGCTTCCTGGCGCCCTTTCTACGATATTGAGCGAGTCGACTGTCGGTAATCCTTACGCATTCCAAGGCCGTCGCCTGGATTCAGAAACCGGACTCTACTACTATCGCCATCGTTACTACGACTCAGATAGTGGTCAGTTTGTCACAGTCGATCCACTGGGAATGTGGAATCACGGTCAAGGTAATGGAAGAAGCGCGTTTGATGAAGATCCGGTTAACATGAGTGATCCGTTTGGGTTACAACCTAATACTAATACTAATAGTACAATAGTGAACAATAATGTTTCCATCACCAAACGAGAAGCAAACGTTGTCATGGAATTTGCAAGAGCAAATAACAAGTTTTCACACAAATTTATTAATTTTAAACACAAAATAAAACCAAAGTGGCTTTTCGGGGTAAGTAAAGCACAGAGAAAGGCTGCCAAAAAGACAGCAGTAGATGTGAAGGCATTTATGGATAGTGTGAAAGATGAAAGTAAGGAGTTCAAGAACGCTATAAATGCCTCGGCTGCTTTGAATTCTGTAAATATCGGTTCCCAGGTAGCAACCTTAGGTGCGGGAGTTGCTACTGTTGTCACGGCTGGAGCAGCTGCTCCAGCCATGATTGCCGCTTCAGCCACCTCTAAAGTAGCCAAAGGAGCGTCAGGAGCAGCAGATATACGTGCTTCCAGAGCAATTAGAAAACTCAATCGTCAAAAGAGCACTTATGATAGGCATGGGGCTCTTGCTGACCTTTTGAGTTCAAGAGGAAAAGCTAAGTTGGCAGGTGCTGCCATAGGAACTGTTTTACTTGGTGCTAACGCGGGTCTAGATGTTATTCCTGTTGAAGATGCCATCGTTTCTGTTGTTGTCGATCAAGGAGGTTCTGCAGCATTAGTGGCTGGAGCATATGGGGCTAATTTTGCAACAGGAGTAGCCTTATCAAAAAGTGATAAAAATGTTGAACTCATTAAGTCTGTGATAAGGCATAATAGGGATGCTGCAAATGCTGCACAAAATGCTGTAAATGCTACAAACGGTTATGGAGCAGTCCAGCAGAATCCAGTCCAGCAGGTGAATCAAACGGGAGTTGGACTTGGACATAGACGACACAGTTCTAGTAATAGTTTTGATGGATTAAATGTTCTAAACATTGCGCCGACTAGTAATTAGTGAATTTTTAGTGTCTTGTAATTCAATATTTTCTGCAGTATGCAATTCTGAATTTCAAGGGGCACTGAAGCTTTAACCAATAAGTAAACATTCAACTAACTTTGGCAGGATCAAGCACAGTTCAAAGTTCCAGGTCTCAGTTTGAGCTAGAATCTCTTGAGCCCCGGATAATGTTATCTGGTGATAGTGTTGCATCTGTTGCTGTTGCTGCTACTCCGGCAGCTCAAATAGTCGAATCTACGTTAGAAATAGAGCATCCGGTTAGTGCAAATGATGGTCTAACCTTTGAGCCCTTGAATGATTTGTTCTCTCATGTGGAGTATGAAGAAGAAGCATTTTCCGCTGCTGTAAGTGATGCAGACGACAATTCTACTGCCGCTGAAGAAATTGCCCAAAACAAGGTTGATTTGCTAATTGTCGAGTCTGGAGAGACGCTTTCTGGTATAAGAACATTAAACAGCACTCGCACCGAAGTGCACGGTGACCTTAGGCCCGGAAACTCACCAGGCATCTTGGATTTCGTCGGTGATCTGGTCCTCGGGGAAAGCAGTACACTGTTCATTGAACTTGGCGGTAGTAACCCCGGCCCTGGTTTGGCGACAGATATTTCTTTGGAACCTCCTAGTGGTAGTTCGGACGATGGTTATGATCAGGTTAACGTCGCGGGTAACTTGAGTCTTGCGGGAACGCTGCAGGTAGACCTGATTAATTCGTTTACACCGACACTCGGTCAACAATTCGAAATCATGACCTTTGACTCGGTGAGCGGTGGCGGATTTGCTGCGTTTGTCGGTCAAGATCTGGGCGGTGGGTTAAAACTACAACCCACTCTGGTGCAGCCATCCGGTGGCGATCCTGGAAAGCTCATTTTGACCGTGGTACAAAGTTCGGTCGCAGCAGACACGATTGATCATCCCTATGATTTCTTTCTTGGGACTGGTGGTTTGCCCGATCGCTTTACTTTCTCAGAGGACATAAGTGGTCTTGAGGTCGCGCTGAGCGGTGACCTCAGCGAATTGTCATTGACGGGTGCTGTTGACATTGCAGTTTCAGATACGGTTCAGCTCACTGGTGCAGGCACTATCACCCGAGAACTCGATACCGGCAGTGCGGAAATTGCGGTTATTGGTGAGTTGATATTGCCTGAAGTAGTGTTGAACGGTACTTTTACTTTCGATAATTCGAATGCTGATGTGGTAATTGCTGCGGATAATGTTAGCTTTAGCCTCAGTTCCGGAGCTACCCGGATTTTAGAACTCGGCGCTGGAAGCGGTGAATTCACAGCAACCGAGTCCGGTATTGCCGGTACGCTTTCAGCAACGTTTGTCAATGGTCCTGACATGGGGGATGTAGCATTGACCGGTGCTGACTTTTCAGTCGAAGTCAATACAACCACAGGTCCCTTCACAACTCTAGGTGGGACGGATTTAGCCGTAGGCTTCTTTGTTGAAGTGAGTGGCGGTCGTTTGACCCATTCAAATCAGCAACTGACTGGACAATTTCGTTTGCAACAAAAAACATCTGAAGTTCGCGGAGTGATTGCCAGGGGAGAGACTTTTCTAGGTATTGATGAGGGAACCACTTTTGAGCAGGGTTTCCGAATAACCGGAGGCATTGGTGTTCTGTTGCTTACAGAACAAGGGCTTGTCTTGAAAGCATCCGGCACAGCGCAACTAGTCGGATACGACGGGCTGATCGAATTTAGTGAGAAAGTCATGACCGTGCAGGTAAACACGACAGACGAGCAGGTAACTGCATCGGTTGAAACCGGCACGTTTGCAGAAGACGGTATAACGCCGGAGTTACTGGATTTGGATATCGAAGCCGACACCGTCCGTTTTAGTGGTGACGATATAATTCTAACGGTGGATGGAGTGACATTGAACGGCAATTTCCTAATTGAGCTCTTTACTGAACCTACTGCGGAATACGACCCAGTGTTAGATGACTTTGTGTTGGTAGACTCTTCGGTGCTGTTATTGGGAATAAATGGCCTTAGCATGAATCTCGGGCCCGTCGATCTGGTGGATGGTAGTGGTATTTTCATACTTACAGACACGGGCATTGCCGGTCAGGCTTCAGTTGGTGTTGAACTGAATACCTCGGGCGATATTGATTTAGAGGGAACGTTTAGTCTGGCGTTTAATACCGGCGAATTAGAAATCAATCGTCGTGTGACCTTTGGTGGTGTATCCACGCAACTTTTACTATCGGCAGCAACCGCTGGCGGCATCTATGCCCGTGTGAGCGGTACGGATATTCGGCTGAATGTCTTCGGTCAATCGCTCTCGGGCAACTTCAATCTAGAAAAGCTTGGCGATGAAATCCGCGGCGGCATGTCTGAGATCGAAGTCTTTTTGGGAACGGGTGAAGGCACGGACGACGAAAAAGGCTTCCGCATTAGCGATGGCCGTGGTGGTCTGTTGCTAACAGACGATGGTCTGGCGCTGGAAGCGAGTGGCGCGGTAGCCCTGGTTGGATTTGACGATGTAATCGGATTGACTGCCGAGCAGCTGAAGGTGCAGGTCAACACCACCGATGAGCAAGTAACCACCTCTGTCGAGACCGGCGCGTTTGCAGAAGACGGCGTGACACCGGAGCTGCTTGATTTGGACATTGAGGCTGATCTCTTTCGTTTTAGCGGCGATGGTGTGGCTTTAACCGTTGCAGGCGTGACGCTTGAAGGAAACTTCCTGATCGAGCGTTTCACCGAAACCACCGTGGAATACGATCCGGTGCTAGATGATTTTGCGTTTGTAGAATCATCAGTCTTATTGCTGGGAATAAATGGTCTTAACATGAGTTTAGGCCCCGTCGATCTAGTGGACGGTAGTGGTGTTTTCCTCTTTACGGATACAGGGATTGCTGGTCAGGCTTCAGTGGGTGTTGAGCTAAATGCCTCGGATGATATCGATTTATCAGGGACGTTTAGCCTGGCGTTCAACACGAGTGATCTGGAAATTAACCGCAACATAACCCTTGGCGGCGTGTCCACGCAGCTCTCACTGCCGACAGCCGCGGCAAGCGATGGTATTTATGCCCGTGTGAGTGGCACGGATGTTCGGTTGAATGTCTTCGGTCAATCGCTCTCGGGTAATTTCAACTTAGAGAAGCTTGGTGATGAAATCCGCGGCGGCATGTCTGAGATCGAAGTCTTTTTGGGAACAGGTGAAGGCACGGACGACGAAAAAGGCTTTCGCATTAGTGATGGTCGCGGTGGTCTGTTGCTAACGGATGATGGTCTGGCGCTAGAGGCGAGTGGAGCAGTGGCCCTGGTTGGATTTGACGATGTAATCGGATTGACTGCCGAGCAGCTGAAGGTGCAGGTCAACACCACCGATGAGCAAGTAACCACCTCTGTCGAGACC
>CAZTSB010000039.1:0-32509 GCA_964616435.1 uncultured Puniceicoccaceae bacterium
TTTGGTAAAGAGGTAGCGCAGGTGCGTCTCGCACCGCATCGAATGTTTGTGCGCTCTGACTTACACGACGCTGGTGCGCACCGGGGACGGTGCCGCGCTACCAATGCACAATCTGTTCAAATAATTTTAGGCTTAGCTATACAATAGCGCAACCTACAACATCCAGGGATCACTGAAGTCGCAATGTAGAGCTACATTTTTAAAATTAAATGTTCGACGTCCAATGTTCGATATTCAATATCCTTAAAAAAATTGGATATAAAATGAAAACGCAGATAATCCTCTCCACAGCAATCGTCACACTCAGTTGTTTATTTTTTGTTTCAGGTTGTAAGACGATGCCGAAGTATAATTTCGAGTCTGATCCGGAAATCGATTTCACTGCTTACAAGACGTTCGCAATGATGCCGCTCCCTTCGAAGATTCCTGGTGCAGAACCTGATCTGATTCTGCGTGTCGGCGGTGTTGTAGAGTCAACCCTTAAGGATGAACTGAAAGGCAAGGGTTATACACAAGTCGATATCGACAGTGCGGACTTTACGGTCAATGTCACCGGCAAAATTGTGCCGAAAGTCGATGTAACGGACTTCGGCTACATGCCTTATCACACCTATCCCACGATAAGACGCTGGGGCTATCAACATCCGTACACTAACAGTTATAGAGAGGTTTATGTTGATGAGTACGAAGAAGGCACGCTCATTGTTGAGATTTACGACGCAAAGACTAAAGAGCTGGCATGGGTTGGTTGGACGACTAAACGACGTGATCCCAAAGGCCCGGACCTCGAGTTGATTGCCGAAAGCGTACGTGGCGTTGTAGCCGCATTTCCGCCAGTACAGTAGTTCCGGAGTTCAAAGTTATGGTCTGATGTTCAGTGAAAGGCCCAAAAACCAACTCGAATCGAAATCGTATACCGATTCTTCAATGCCGGATCCGGTGATCCTCAAACTGCGCAAACCACCAACGCCAGTTTTGCAAGCCAACCAGATAGAGTTATGAATGCGTCGCTCTACGGAAAACCCGAGATCCCATGCATTTAAATTGTAATAGACTTTTTCTTTGTCCGATTCGATAGCCCAGGATGCTCCTGAAGGTGCTACGCCCAAGCTAAAGAGCCAATCTTTATTCGGTGCGTAGAGCACGGATGGCCAAGGCAGAATCAGACTGATGGTCCATTCCCGATTAATTGTCCAGGTTGCACCGATATATGGGAGCACATAGCTACTTACGGGATTGAGGTCCGAATAAATGCCGAATGCCCACCACAGCGAATCGCTTTGGACATAGCGGCCAAAGACGCCGGACATCAGTTGACCCGACCAACTGGCGCCATCAATTGTGCTGTAGTGCCCAAATGGCATCGAGAATGCCATAACTTGCCAATTCGGATTTACTTGTCGCAACCAACCAATCGGTAAGCCGAGAGAGCCGACTTCGAAATTACTTATCGTCGAACTGTTTAGGTCGAAGGTCGACCAACTGATATAGTCACCCACACCGATCAGATCGTTTTCTCCGATGTAGACTGGTAAGATCGCCATTTGGGAGAAAAAATTTAGGTCATATTCAAATTCGATACCAGCGCTACTCTCAACTTTTGTACTGTCGTAGGTTTTGAAATTGAGGAATGATACAGGGATAAAAGGCGCATTCGACTGGGACTTTTCGAATGTAATGTTACTTTTGTCGATTTGCTCAATTATCCGTTCAATAAAGCTATCAAGACCTATAGCCTGTGTTTGAAGGAGAAGCGATATAGCGAAGATCCATATGGCTTTTGTCAAATTCATGTATTTATACCGCATAATGCAAGCGATCTGAAAGAATTCCAGCAACCTTTTTCATCATTCGGGTCCAACGAGGAGTGTGATCTATAGTGTTTGAGTAATTTCTATAATTGACGGTAAGACATTACTTACAAATCAATGAAAAACATGAAGCATCTATTTACCGGTCTATTCATCTGTACTGTATGCATAACCATTTGTTCAAATTGTACGACCACGAACGAACAACGCTACAAAGTCAGCCACGGAACTATTTATAATTCTTCTACACAGGAAATACACGATGTCCGTGTTGTCCACGAACCAACGAAAAGGATTGTCGCGACAAACTCGATCTTACCGGATCGAAGTTTTGATCTTGGTTTTGAGGGACAAATGCTAATGGCGAATTATGCAGTCTTTACCTGGACGGATGATGCAGGCAATCGCCATGAGCAGATGATCCCTCTACAACGTCCATTGAAAAAGAACGAAGAAATCCATGAAGTGATCTACACCATTGACCAAAGCGGTAAGGTTTCGGTTAGCATAACACCTTTGAACTAAGCGTTACTCATTTATCCAAATCCAAATCCTCATCGTACCCGAGCGTAGCGACATGACCAATCGCAATCGATTTGGATTGGTCTTCGTCACTTCGTTCGGGTACGATGAGGATTTCGACCTTAGATCCATAGTCGCGAACCTTTTTGGTATAACTATGCCTCAATTAAAAGCGAATTGCTCGTCATTGCTTCCGGTTTTTTGAGATCCATCAGTTCGAGAATGGTTGGCGCTATGTTGCCCAGATTGCCGTTCTCTGCGATTTTGCGATCTTTACAGTCTCGGCCGTAGATTACGACTTCGACCGGGTTTAGCGTATGGGCCGTATGCGGGCTGTCGTTGGCTGAATCCCACAACTGATCGGAATTTCCGTGATCGGCAGTGATTATTGCGCGACCATTGACTGAATCCACCGCATCTAATAAGTCCTGAACGCAGCTATCTACCACTTCACAAGCTTTAATGCAGGCTTCGAGGACACCGGTGTGGCCGACCATATCGGGATTGGCAAAGTTTACGACAATCAGACCATATTTGCCTGACCGGATAGCCTCAACTGCTGCATCACGGACTCCAAAGGCAGACATTTCCGGCTTTTCATCGTAGGTTGCGCAGTCTTTGGGACTTGGCACCAGTTTGCGATCTTCACCGGCAAAGGGTTCTTCACGGTAATCGTTGAAAAAGAAGGTGACATGCGGAAATTTCTCTGTTTCGGCACAGCGGAATTGGGGAATTCCCTTCTCCGCAACGTAACTTCCGAGAATGTCTTTCATCTTTGCCGGTTTGGAACAGATTACATGGTCGCACAGACCTTTCTGGTATTCGCTCAAAGTCGCGAAATAAACATTCGGTCTTTTGCCGCGGTCGAATTCGTTAAAGTCATCCTGGATAAATGCTCGGGTGAGTTCGCGTGGCCGGTCGCCCCGAAAGTTGAAAAAGATGACTGAGTCGCCATCGCCAATGGCTGCTACGGGCACACCTGCGGAGTCCACAATCGCAGTCGGAGGACAGAATTCGTCACCTTTAGTGCCATTGCTTTCAGGATGGTCATATTGATGTTGGATTGCTTCGGTTGCAGAACCGGCCGTGCGTTCAATCGTGTATCCGGTCAGGCAATCGTAAGCGCGTTGTACACGATTCCAGCGATTGTCGCGATCCATCGCCCAGTAGCGTCCTGCAATTGTAGCAATGGAACCCAGGCCGATTGAAGCCATTTCGGCTTCGGCTTTTTGAATAAAACCTTTACCGCTGAATGGTCCGGTATCCCGGCCGTCGGTAAATGCGTGGACATAGAGTTTTTTTACGCCTGCTTCCTTTGCGATGCGAATGAGCCCATAGAGATGGTCCAGGATTGAGTGCACGCCTGCGTCGGAGAGGAGCCCCATCAGATGCAGTGCTGTATCTTTCTCTTTGACGTTATCGATCGCTTCCTGCAGCGCCTGACTCTCTTTTATTGAACCGGTTTCAAAACCTTTGTTAATGCGAACAATTTCCTGATCGACAATCCGGCCGGCTCCAATGTTTTGATGGCCGACTTCGGAATTGCCCATAACGCCTTCGGGTAGGCCGACCTCGAGCCCGCAGGCCATTAATTCAGCGCGTGGCCATTCCCGGGTGAGTCGTTCCGCACAGGGAGTTTTTGCCAGTTTTACGGCATTGAAAGCGTCGTGTTCCGAATGGTGGTTTTCTCCCCAGCCATCGCGGATGATTAGTACAACAGGTTGGTAAGTCATTATTCTATCAATTAAAGTATTGGGTTAAGTTGGAAAAAACTGGATAGGGTCAAAATCGTAACATATAGCGTCAGTAAAATCAGACCCTCTTTGCTGGAAATTTGATGTCCTTTTGTGGAGAGCCATAAAAAGATCAATGCGATCAGCATCATTGCTGGAAACTCAAACAGGAAAAGGTTTTTATCCACGGGTATTGGGACCAGGCTGATGACGACTCCGCCAATTAGTAGAATGTTGAAAAGGTTGGAACCAACAATATTGCCGACACAGATGTCCTGATGTCCAGCACGAGCGGCGGATATGGATGCAGCCAGTTCTGGCAGGCTTGTTCCGAGCGCAACAATGGTCAGTCCGATCAGAACATCGCTTATTCCCATCCGGCTGGCGAGTTCAACACTCGTGCCTACAAGTATGTCAGCGCCGGTTGCCAGTAAAATACAGCCAAGCAATATAAGCATGCAACCGGCAAAAGTCGAATGTGACTTATCCTCAACAGGGGTCCCGTCGTGCATCTCTCTGGCTCTGGCCGAATCCTTTTTCTCCAGCTTCACCATAAAGTACAGATACGTCACCATGATGACGAGCATCACGAACCCTTCCCAGCGTCTGTAGCCTCCAATTGCAAAAAGAATAAACAGCCCGGTTATAAAAATCATCAGGGGCAACTCACGTTTAATTAATCTGGTTTGAACCGTTAGTGGAGTAATTAGTGCGGCTATTCCGAGAATTAGGGCAATGTTTGCAATATTGCTGCCGATAATGTTTCCAATAGCCAGACCGGGACTTGTGCGAGCGGCCAGGAGCGATGTTATCATTTCTGGCATGGAAGTCGCCATTGAAACGATCGTTAACCCTATAACAACCTTATTTATATGAAAGTTATTTGCAATTGCTACCGAGCCGTCTGTCAGAAAATCACCACCATAATTGAGCCCCACAAATCCTACGGCCAAGAAAACGAGTAGTATCCATAACGGATAGTCGGGGAAGGATAAGCTTATAAGAGCAAAAGTCATTAATCTGGAAAAATGCAAAAGTATTGAATCAAACTCTTTATGAAATGCGTGAAATTAAAGTACAACGAGCAAATTCTGAGTACTTGACTTGATAAATTAAAAAAACACATTCGTTCAGTTTCTTATCCCGATCAACAGCAAAAAATGTCACAGGATCTTAAAGATACGCTCAATCTGCCCAGGACAGATTTTCCTATGCGAGGAAATCTGGTAGAGCGCGAGCCTGGCCGAATCAAACATTGGGACTCCCTCGGACTCTATCAAAAAATACAGGAAAAAAACGCTACCGGCCCAACATTTATATTACACGATGGGCCTCCGTTTACGAATGGTGACTTGCATCTTGGTCATGCGCTGAACAAGACGCTGAAGGACACTATCCTGCGCTTCAAGTGGATGCAGGGCTACAATGCTCCTTACGTTCCCGGCTGGGACAGTCATGGCCTGCCAATTGAGCACAAAGTCTCACGCGAACTTCAGGAAGCCGGACGGACGGATTATACGCCGATCGAAGTGCGGAAAGCCTGTGCAAAATTTGCTGATAAATTTCGCAAATTGCAGTGTGATCAATTCAAGCGTCTTGGTGTGCTGGCAGACTGGCAGCATGAATACTGGACTATCGACTCCCAATACGAAGCTGCTGAACTCGAAACGTTTGCCCGTTTTGTTGAGCAGGATCTTGTATATCGCAGTAAAAAACCGGTTTATTGGTCCATCCCATGCGCAACCGCACTTGCGGAAGCCGAAATCGAGTATCGTGAGCACAAGAGCGTATCCGTTTATGTCAAACTCGCTCTTTCGCCTGAGGCGCTCAATGTGCTTGAGCTAAAAGAGCCTGCCTCAGTACTCATCTGGACGACGACACCATGGACGTTGCCATCCAATATGGCAGTGACTGTAAATTCCTCGATCGAATATAGCGCCGTAAAGACAGCAGAGCAGGGAATACTTATTATCGCTACCGAGCTGCTTGATGCAGTTGCCGAAGCATGCAAGCTGGAATCGATCGAAACAGTGGCAACATTTACCGGCGCTAAAATGGAGGGACTCGAAGCGCGACACCCGTTTATTGATCGTGCAAGCCCGATTCTTTTGGCAGATTACGTGACTACTGAGAGTGGCACCGGCTGTGTGCATACGGCGCCCGGTCACGGACTGGATGACTACATAACCGGTATCAATAATGGGATCGAAGTCTACAGTCCGCTCGACGATGAAGGACGCTACGTTGATGATGGCCGAATCCCTGCCGAACTGGTTGGCTTATCCGTGCTGGAAGACGGTGCCATCAGCGAAGCTAACAAAGGTGTTCTCAAAATAATTGCTCAAAACGGCTCACTCATTGGGAAAAAGACGATTGAGCATAACTACCCACATTGCTGGCGTTCAAAGACTCCGGTTGTATTCCGCGCGATGGATCAGTGGTTTATTGCACTGGATAAAGCGGGCGATCGCCAAAAAGCACTTAACGCATTAGATAAAGTGCGCTTTATCCCTGCCTGGGGAGAGAATCGCATTCGCGCAGCCGTTGAGAACCGACCCGACTGGTGCATCAGCCGCCAGCGTTCCTGGGGTGTGCCCATTCCGTCGTTCTACGATGAAGACGGCGAAGCATTTATTGATGCCGATGTTATTCGTGCAATCGCAAAAAAAGTGGCTACTGCCGGAACCAACATCTGGTTTGAGCAAACGGCAGCCGAACTGCTGGAAGGAATTACTTTGCCTGAAAACTGGCCTGCGGCAGATGCGCTTAAATGCGGCACCGATACTCTGGACGTATGGATTGATTCAGGGACCAGCCATCGTGCGGTACTACAAAAGCGTGACAACCTGAGTTGGCCCGCCGATCTCTATCTGGAAGGGAGCGATCAGCATCGCGGATGGTTTCAGAGTTCGCTATGGACTTCTGTAATTGCTGACAAGGCGGCGCCTTATAAGACTTTGCTGACACATGGTTTCATCGTTAAAGAAGATGGCACCAAGCTCTCAAAGAGCGATGGGGCTGCGCGTCCTCTGACCGAATGGATCAACGGTTACGGGGCCGATATCGTACGCCTTTGGATTTGTTCGCAGGACTACCGGGGCGATGTGCCGGTTTCGGATAAAATCATGCGCAATATTGCCAATAACTATCGGAATATTCGTAACACGTTACGCTTTCAGATCAGTAATCTCTACGATTTTGATGCATCGACCCAGGCAGTTCCCATTGACGATTTGAGTGCGATCGACAAATGGGCGCTGAACGAACTTGCGGAATTAGTAGAAAAAGTCACTGACGCCTATGAGGCCTACGAATTTCATCGAGCGTTTAAAGATTTTATCGATCCGTTTTGTGCAAATGCACTTTCGGCGACGTATCATGCCATTCTCAAGGACCGCCTCTATACATTTGCTCCGAATGATCCGCTTCGCCGCTCTTCACAAACAGCGATTAGCATTATTTTGAGTGTGTTTACCCGCCTGATTGCACCGTTGATTCCTTATACGGCCGATGAGGCATGGAGCTATGCCAGCCAGGAAAGTGATTTCTTGGATGAGCCAATCGCTCTGGCTGAATGGCCAGAGGTTAATGCCTCCTGGAAGCATCCGGAAACTGCAGCCGACATACGAGTTCTGCGCACATTTTTATCAGAAAGACTCAACGACGGGTTGGAAGACCTTCGTCAGAAAAAAGTGATTGGCCAAAGCCTGGATGCTTGTGCAACGATAACAGGTTCATCTAAGAACCCGGAATTTGCCTGTCTTAAGCGATACGAAAACGATCTTCCGGAGTTGTTTATCCTCTCACAGGTAAATGTCATTGAAGATCCGGATGCGCTCGAAATTACGATTTCTTTGGAACATGCCCATGGTGTACGTTGTCCGCGCTCTTGGCGCTGGGTCCCGGAACTGGTCGAAACAGATGCCTGGGGCCCTGTTTCACCGCGCTGCGCCGAGGCACTCAAACAAATTTCACTCCATACCTAAATCAACAACAAATATCTACTCATGACTAAAAAAATTACCAAAGAGGCTGCACCCAAGAAAGTGGGGAGGAAGACATCCTCAAAAAAAGCTACGGGTGAACCATCTGTAAAAACTGCTTCTGTAACTAGAGAAGAGGGCGCAAACGACCAAAAGACGGGTCGGATCGCTTTTTCCATAGACGATATCGAAGCGCTCGTTGCAACCAGAGACCGCACCGAAAAGACAGAAGCTCCCAAAAAATCTACTAGAAAAAAAACGGTGACTGTTGAGAAAAAGGTACAGGTTGAGGAAAAGCCGGTTGAAAAACGCATCCTTGGGGCAGCGTCACTGTCAGATATTTTGGGGTTTAATCCTGCTGAAAAACAATCGGCAACTTCTCTGGAAGAATCGTCTATACCCCAAAAATGGAAAAAGTACTATAGGCTGTTAATTAAATTGCGAGAGGAGTTAACTGAAGGAATTAGCCTGCATGCCTCAGATACCCTGCAACATCATTCTGACAACCATGTCGGTGATCGAACACTTGAAGATGATTCAGGTACGGATGCCTTTGACCGTGATTTTGCGCTTAGCCTCGTTTCCAGTGAGCAGGAGGCCTTGAATGAAATTGAAGAAGCGATACTTAGAATCAAAAAGGGTACCTATGGTGTTTGCGAAGTCACCGGTGAACCTATCAGTAAGGATCGGCTAGTTGCTGTGCCATTTACCCGCTATTCGGTTGAGGGGCAAGTTGAGTTTGAGAAAAATAAACGCCGCAAGGTTGATCGCAATGAAGGTGGGCTCTTTGCCGATAGTGCGGACTCTCCAAAAATCGCTTTGAATGACGACGAGGATTGAAACTAATCAGCGTTCAGTTGTTTCAAAAGTAAATTTAACCAGGGAATACCCCTGGCTGTGATTACCATTACTTTGTTAGTACCGTATAGAGGCGGCTTCCAGCTGCTGCTGCTTTAAATTCGAAGCTTAATAACAAAGTAGTGTTACATGATAGAAATTGTTTAGGCATTGAACTCTGAAATAAAGAAAACCGGTTACACCAGATTGTTTTGGATTGCAGCAATCGTGCTTCTGCTGGATCAACTCACAAAGCTCTGGATTGTAAAAAACATCTCTTTCGAAAGTTACTACTATCCACAGGATGCCAACGTAATTGAGATCATAGAAGGTTTTTTTTACATTGTACACATCGGCAACGAAGGCGCCGCCTGGGGAATGTTTTCCGGACACGGTGAAATTTTAGCTATCTTTACACTCGTCGCCCTGTGGGCGATCTATAAGTTTCGTCACAGTCTTGAGTTGCACCGAAAGACCGTACAAATAGCCTTTGGCATGCTTATCGGCGGGGCGCTTGGCAATTTGGTGGATCGCATGGTGCGAGGCCATGTGATCGATTTTCTGGATTTTCATTTCGGATTCACCATCCCTCTGGTACTTCCAAGCGGACGCTATCCCGCATTTAACATAGCGGATTGCGGTATTGTTATTGGAGTATTTATCTACGTACTTACAGGCCTCTTTTATTCCAAACAAGAGGACGGAGAGAAAGAGGAGTTTTTGAAATCGGAGCTATGAAATCGGAATCTTCCAGCGTATCGTTTGACAGACCTGCGTTGGTTATTGACGGGAGTGGCGCTTCGATCTTTGTCGGTTTGCTCGGAACTAATGGAAAATGGCTGGCTCAGGTTCATCAGAAAAGCGCTCCACTCGAAGGTCTCTTTACCTCGGTCGAATCAGCACTTTACTCTGCACAATGCCAGATTACAGATATTCGCAGCTTTATTTATTGTGAAGGGCCCGGTTCGGTGTTGGGTCTCAGGCTGTGTGCGATGGCAATTCAGACATGGGGGTGTCTGTGTGAGTGTGCTTCAACTGCAAGCTATCTTTCTTACAACAGCCTTGAATTGACTGCTGCTTTGATGGTTTTAGATATACCCGGGATAAATGATGCATTACTTATATCCGATTGGAAAAAAAATGCATGGAACTCAATTTTAATCAAAGAAGATCAGTCCGGAGCAATTGTTACACTAGATAATCAAGCTGTGAGCAACTGGGAGAAGGGGTCTCTTTTTTATCTTCCCCAACGCAAGGGCTGGCAGATCGTTCCCGAACATGCAACTACTCTTGAGTATAGCCCGCAGCGTTTGACTGAGGTTATGCAGTTGTTGAAAAAGACGAAAAAAATTGAACTCTACGCATCAAACATGAATGTATTTCAAAAGTGGGTTCCACAACGTCATCGTGCGCCTGAGTGATACCTGATATATTCTTCTAAAGTTCCTTCACTTAAACAATTAAAGCTTTGCAACACCGCTGTTGGGCAGAAATAGATCTTTCCGCATTTGAGCGTAACTTGAAGTGCATCCAGGCTGCACTGCCGTCCGAAGTTTGTTATATGTCTGTTGTGAAGGCGGATGCCTACGGCCATGGGATGCCGCAGATGGTACGTCGTCTGATGCAGTGCGGCATTGACCATTTCGCGGTGGCCAACGTATACGAGGCTGCTGAAATCCGTCATATGGGAGAGGGCTGGCCGATTTTAATTTTGGGACCACTTTTACCCGAAGAAGACCATTATCTGATTGATTACGATCTGATCGGGACAGTCAGTACAGTCGACGAAGCAGAGCGTCTAAACAGGATTGGCGAGGAACGAAGCGCAGAAGTGAAAGTACACCTGAAAATAGATACTGGAATGGGGCGTTTGGGTGTCTGGTATGAAGATGCAGTTCAGTTAGTTAAAACAATCAGGCATCAGCCAAGGCTCATTCTCAGAGGTATTTATACGCATTTTTCCAGTGCGGACAGTGATCCGAATTTTACAAAGCTTCAACGCGAACGATTTCTGAACCTGATAAAGCATGTTGATACAGATTCACTGCTGATTCATGCGGATAATTCTGCCAGCCTTGGTTCGTTAAGCGATGGAAGCTCGTTTAATGCAGTACGTGTTGGGCTACTTCAGCTGGGTATACAACCTTATCCTGATTCGATGTTGGGTCATGTAGAAGTCGAGCCGGTTTTTAGCTTTCATTCCCGAGTTGGTATTGTAAAAGACTTACCCGAAGGTAGTGATATAAGCTATGGTCGGAGTTTTCGCCTGGGACGAGATTCCAGAATCGCCGTCCTTACCGCAGGTTACGCGGATGGCATACCGATTTCGCTCAGTAATCTGGGGAGTGTTTTGATTGATGGGCAACGCTGCCCGATCATCGGCCGTGTTACGATGGATCAAACGATTGTTGATATTACTGACATTAAAGGCGTGGTTCGATCCGGTGATCGAGCAACCTTAATTGGTAAAAACAAAGAAGCCGAAATAACAACATTAGCCTTTAGCAGAACTGCCGGAACGATCCCCTGGGAAACGCTCTGCTCGATTACGAAACGTGTCGAACGCGTCTACGTCGGCTCACGGGAAATCTGAAATACCTTTCCTATTTCCATTCGCTGGTTGTCTCGTCGCACATGATGTACTGTGAGCTAAGTTTGATACTGATCGTATTCAGTTGCTCCGCGTGAGAAACAGAGCAGTATTTTTGTAAAACCACCTGTTCGATATGGTATTAAAAGCTTTTCATAATCTTCAATTGACAATATTCACAAACAACGAAAGCCTGAACTTACTGATCTAAAAAGTGCAGTAAGTTCATACTCAGTGCATGAAAACAGAAGGTCTGAGTTCGAAATTGTACTTTTATTTATGAAGCCGATCCAAACCATAACCTTCGCCGTTAACTCATCCAAGCCGGGCGCGGCTGAGGCAGCTGAAAACATTGCAGCGATGGTTCAGAACGAAGGGTGCAAGACAAAGATCTCAAAAGAATATCCGCTATCGGTAGACATGCTCAAAGGACAGGATTTGTGCTGCGCCATCGGAGGGGATGGCACTCTGCTCGGTGTCTTGGATGCGGCGCTGGAATCTAACTCTGCAGTGCTCGGGATCAATATGGGCAAGCTCGGCTTTCTTTCGACCTTTAACCAGATGGAAGCGTCCCGAGATTTACCCAATCTGATTAAAGGCAACTACAGCATCGCTGAGCGTTCGGTACTCAGCTGTCGGAATGCCTCGGGGGAGACCATTTACGGACTGAATGATTTCGTTATCAAGGAAGCTCATGGCAGCGGTCTGATACGTCTGTACGTATTCGCTGATGACAAACCGGTATCAGAATATCACTGTGACGGCCTTATCTTTTCTACGCCCACTGGATCGACTGCTTACAATCTTTCCGCCGGAGGCCCGATCATCGGGCCGACCGTCAAAGCGATTGCAATGACGCCGATCTGCCCACATACCCTTGGCAACCGATCCGTCATATTTGGTGATTCGATCCGGATCAAAATAGAGAGTGATGAATCGAACGTCAGTCCCCGGATTACAATAGACGGGCGCGTACGATTCGGGCCTAAAGACAATTTTCCGGTTGAATTGACCATTGCCCCTCAAAAGCTGCGCCTTATGCAAAATCCGGATCACGCTCACTTCGCCATTGTGCGCAACAAACTTAACTGGGGCGGATCGATGGTTTTTTAAAAGTATTTAAAAGCTGAAAGACAAGCGTTAGCGTCTTATGCTTTGTTGCTTATGTTCCAACTCCTCCTTAAAAAATGATTCTTCATATCACACAGGATCAACGCAATACTTGTACCGAAATCGCCGAGTTGCTTCAGACCAAAGGCGGGCGTGCCCTTCTCGTCGGCGGCTGCGTACGTGATAGCTTGCTGAGCATCCCTGCAAAAGACGTGGACATGGAAGTGTTCGGTCTAAGCACGGACGAAATTGAACAAACGCTTCAAAAAAAGTTCCGACTCGATACAGTGGGACGCTCTTTTGGCGTTTTAATCGTTAAAGGGCAAAACATTGATATCACCCTACCTCGACGAGAATCAAAAGTAGGCCTGAAACACACTGATTTTGTGATCGAAGGAGACCCGTCGATGTCGCCCCGGGAAGCTGCTTCACGACGTGATTTTACAATCAACGCTATCAGCTTTGATCCACTTACCGAAGAATTGATAGACCCTTGTAATGGATTAAAGGATCTTAAAGCCAGACGCCTGCGCCATGTTTCGGACGCCTTTAGTGAGGACCCTTTACGTGTTTTACGCGGCATGCAATTCACTGCCAGGTTCAACCTCAAAGCAGCGCCGGAAACGCTTGAACTATGCCGCAAACTAAGCCCCAAAGACCTGCCATCCGAACGCCTCTGGGATGAATGGAAAAAGCTTATTCTAAGAGGATTTCACATTTCAAAGGGCCTTCAGTTTTTACAGGACTGCGACTGGCTACGCTACTTCCCGGAGCTAAAAGCGCTGGTCGGCTGCGAGCAGGACCCCCAATGGCACCCCGAAGGCGATGTCTGGACGCATACCTGTCACTGCATGGACGCTTTTGCCAATAATCGTATCGACGATGAATGGGAAGATTTAGTCGTGGGCCTGGCAGTACTCTGTCATGATATGGGCAAGCCCGTATCCACTTTTTTAGATTCAGACACAGGACGCATTCGCAGTCCCCGGCATGACATCCGAGGTGTTCCGATTACACGTGTTTTTCTGGAGCGATTGACCCAACATAAAAAGGTGTTTGAAGAAGTGCTTCCACTGGTCGAACATCACATGCGCCCACTTTCCCTCTACAAAAGTCGTGCCGGTAACAATGCCATTCGTCGGCTGGCTACTCGAGTGAAACGTGTAGATCGCCTCGTGCGCGTTGCCCATGCGGACAAGAGCGGTCGCCCACCACTCAAGATAGATGACTTTCCGGAGGGCAAGTGGCTGCTGGACAAAGCGACCGAACTCGAGGTTAAAGACAGTGTCCCGCAAGCGCTGATACTCGGTCGGCATCTTATTGAATCCGGTCTGCAACCAGGCCCGCACTTTGGTAAAGTCCTCAAACGTTGCTACGAAGCACAACTCGAAGGGGAATTTACAGACATCGAAGGCGGAAAAAGCTATTTAAACTCTCTGAACATCGAACACGAAATTTAGAATCCGTGCTCAGTCATTATGTAATTCGGTATGATCCTAGATTCGGGTTTAAAAGTTTTTTGCAACTTTTTCACTGCCCTGCCCGATGCAATAGTCAGGTATGAATAGCTGCAACTCGACATATACGCCTAGTTGGACAGTTACTTTGAAAACATCCAACGCCAACATGCACAGCAAAACGGACAAATCGGCTTCTCGCGATTCGGAAGACATCGAAGACATTGACAGCGCCTGCCTTAAAGCGCTTGCGAAAGGCGATCATAGTTTGTTTCCCACCCTTGTAGAACGTTGGCAGGCCAGATTGATCAATTTCTTTTACCGTTCGACACAAAACCGAACCGATGCTGAAGATCTCGCGCAGGAAACCTTTCTCGATCTTTACCGATCTGCTGCTCGTTATCGAAATAAAGGCACGTTTACTGCATTTATCTTTACACTCGCCCGCAGACGTCTGATCGACAGCTATCGCAAGCGTGCTTGCCGTCCGCTAGATTTTGTTGATCCGACGGACTCTTTCATGCGGCAACAAAGCAAGCCGGCAGATCACTCACACGAAATTGAAGACGCATTTCAAGGCGCTTTAGCCACACTCCCGGAAAATCAGCGTAGCGCGATGTTACTGCTGCAACAACAGGGACTATCCTACGATGAAATAGCTACATCACTCAACACAAGTCTCAGTTCAGTCAAAACCTGGATACACCGGGCACGTATTCACCTACGTCAACAACTCAAAGACTTCGCTTAACTATTTATCATGAAAACACCTGACTCACTTGACTCACTTGATCGCAAGATTGACGAACTTTTTGCTAGCCAACCGCTGAAACCGAGTGCCGATTTCACTAACCGCGTACTCGCAGCAACCGATGAATTCGTTGCGAAAAAAAGCCCTTCGCGCACGATTCGTCCGTGGCTGCGCCTGGCCTTGCCGATCGCTGCACTCTTGGTGGCCGCTCTCACACTCACTCAACTGCTCTCGACCAAACCGGTTGCATCCGAATCGTCGACGCTCATCACAATCGACCTGCAGGAAATCTTCATACTTGAGGAAGGACTTACCGGCATCGCCGACCTTCAGGATGACGATTTGAGTAATGCCGACTTTCTCGACGCACTCATCTTCTTTAACTCAGAAACCCAATCATGAAACAAAACGCATTCATTACCACATTCTGCAGCTTGCTAATAGCAATCAGTTCCCTGCTGGCTGAGGAGACGGACAAAGCCGCTTCTGAATCAGAAAGCCCTATTCATAGCACTAAAGAGACGCGCGTCCTCCATCACTTACTTCAGTTGGAGGACCACGAACTAGCCAAACTGCGACAAACTATTGAGCGCATTGAAAAAATGTCGCCGGAAGAAAAAGCCGAATTGCGCAGACGCATTGGAGCGCTCCATCGGATGCCGCCGGAACGAGTTGAAGCCATGCGCAAAAAATTCAAAACCATCCCCAGAGAACAGCGTGAAGCCATGCGCACCAGCTGGATGGAAATGAGCCCAGAAGAACGCGCCGTGCTACGATCAGAACTCAGGGAAATGACACCCGAGGAGCGCCGGGCTTTCATGAAGGAAAAAGGCTTCTTGCCGCCGCCTCCACCATACAGGAAGGGCCCTCCACCGGAAGACGACAAAATCAAACCATCGGAAAATTAAAACACAGTCTTATTTTTCCGGATAAAGTCCCTCTTCAACAAGGTCGGCAATACTTGCCTGTACAAAAGGTTTATCATCGGGATAAGTGACACCAAACCAAGTGCTATCGGTCTCGATTACAACGCATTTGGCTTTATTGGACGCGATCAGATCATTGACTATGTCCGGAAGATAATATTCGGATTTAAGTTCCTGACCTCGCACATTCAGAAATTGAATGAAACAGCTTTCAATTTCTGAGAATAGAGCAGGGGTAAATCCCCAAAAATTCATTGATACCGGTGATTTAGGTGACAACTCAACTGACGTCCCATCTACTGTGGCACCATGAATACGACCATTGGCGTCACTTTGTATCTCCATGTGTTCTTCAACACTGACTAAGACACCGTCTTCGACGCTACAGATACCGCGATTAACCGCACCATGTTCGGAAAGCGTATTCTGTAATGGATAACCAACCATACAAAGGTGTAACTGGTCCACTTCAATCCCCTGAGAAAAATACCGTGCAATCCGTGCGTATGCATCCTGACCGTAAAAATCGTCGGCATTGATCACTGCAAACGGTGCGTCGATCTGATTGCGAGCAGCACGCACTGCATGCGCAGTACCCCAGGGTTTCTGACGCCCTTCCGGCACGGTGTACCCATCTGGCAGATCATCCAATTCCTGAAAGGCATAGCTGACTTCAATTTTACTCTCAAACTTATTTCCGACTGCCGACTTAAACGCTTCCTCGAAGTCGCGTCGAATAACAAAGACTACCTTGTTAAATCCGGCACGGATTGCATCATAAACTGAATAATCAAGGACAGTTTCACCGTTTGGTCCCATCGGATCAAGCTGTTTAAGCCCACCATAACGACTGCCCATACCAGCTGCTAGAACAAGGAGAGTAAGTTTCATGGCGTCGGGTTATGGAAGTCTAAAATAAAAGCGCAACCACAATTTTAAAAAAACAAAATTTTTAACTGAACTCACCCTATGCACCCTATACAACATCCCACTTATAAACACAGCATCCTCTCGCTTATTTCTCGCTAGGGTGTAATTCAAATTTGTAGCAACATGTCGAATGTCGAATAAAAAAGGTAGCGCAGGCGCGTCCTCGCGCCGCAAGAAGATTCAAACGCGCTGGCTTACACGATGCAGGTGCGCACCGGGGACGGTGCAGCGCTACCTGCTACATATTTGAATTACACCCTTCTCGCTACTTTAATGATTTTTTTGCTTTCACTTGTTTGAAGGACAAAACATTATTGTGCTTACGATGATTGAATGGTGGTCGAGTCTATCCCTGGAACTTATGATTTTTTACGGAATCGGTATCATTGCCCTGCTGGTGGTGGTTCTTCAGATGCTGATGACACTGTTTGGCTTTGATACGGATGGCATAGACGGCGGATTCGATGTTGATTTTGGTGATGGATATCCAAGCTCCTCCGGAATCGGGCTTTTTTCTTCACAGACACTGGCAGCTTTCTTTTTAGCCTTTGGCTGGATGGGTGTGGCTTTGATTCAGGGGGGCTCTTCTGTATTTATCAGTACACTGGTCGCCGCAATCTTTGGCTTTGGAACGATGCTTGCCATGTTTTTCCTGATTCGAAAAATGCTAAAGCTTCAGTCCAAAGGGAATCTCGATTACAGTAGCGCCGTTGGTGAAGAAGGGACTGTTTATGTCACGCTCCCAGGCAATAATGAAGACGGTGGCGGGCAAATACAGGTCATGATCCAGGGGCGTCTTACCGTTGCCAGCGCACGCAAGGTCGATGAAGGTGTACTGAAACCGGGCCAGAGAGTTCGCGTTGTCGGCACAAACAGCCCCTCCTCTTTTCTCGTCGAAGCTCTGTAATTTATTCATCTTTCACATCTCATAAACACAACTATAACCCCAACCAATATATACATTTATGGCATATCTCATTCTAATTATTCTTCTAGCCCTCTTCTTCGTAGCGATCATGGTATCGTTTGCGACCCGTTACAAACGATGCCCCTCGGACCGTCTGCTGGTTGTTTACGGTAAGGTCGCAGGAGGCAAATCCGCAAACTGTTATCACGGTGGCGCCGCATTTATCTGGCCAGTCATTCAAGGATATCAATGGCTCGATCTGACCCCACTCCCGATCGACATACGCCTGGAAGGTGCCCTTTCCAAGCAGAATATCCGCGTTAACACCCCGTCAACCTTTACAGTAGGAGTGTCCACTGAGCCAGGGGTTATGGAAAATGCTGCCGAACGTCTGTTGGGACTCGGCCTTGTAGAAATCAAGGAACTGGCAAAAGATATTATTTTCGGTCAGATGCGTGTTGTTATCGCAACCATGGACATTGAAGAGATCAATGCCGACCGTGACAAACTCATTGCCAATATTTCAACCGGCGTTGAGGTAGAACTCAAGAAAGTCGGACTTCGACTGATCAACGTAAATGTTCAGGACATCACTGATGAGTCGGGCTACATTGATGCACTGGGCCAGGAAGCAGCCTCAAAAGCAATTGCAGAAGCCAAGGTCAAGGTAGCCGAAGCGGAACGCGACGGAGACATCGGCGCAGCGGCAGCATCTCGCGATAAGCGCATACAGGTCGCTGATGCAAACGCTAAGGCAACTGAAGGTGAAAATAAGGCAACCGTTGAAGTCGCAAACTCAAATGCAGATCGACGCGTAAAAGAAGCGGAAGCAGAACGCTCGGCTTCCGCTGCTGAAAAAGTGAAAGCAGCACAAGCGTTACAAGAAGCTTATGCCGCAGAACAGACTTCCGAAATCGAACGCGCCAAGCGTGAAAAAGCAACGCAACAGGCAAACATTGTTGTACCGGCTGAAATTGCCAAAGAAAAAGCCATCGTTGATGCGGATGCCCGTGCTGAATCGATACGTCGCATCCAAACGGGTGAAGCAGACGCTGTGCGTTTGGAGAAACAGGCCGAAGCCGACGGCCTCAAAGCTGTTAAACAAGCCGAAGCCGATGGCCTTCGCTTTGAGCTGACTGCAAAGGCAGACGGAACACGCTTGAATCTCCTCGCTGAAGCTGAAGGTGTCGAACAATTGCTCACCAAAAAGGCAAAAGGCTTTGGCGATATCGTTAACTCTGCCGGTAACGATAAACAACTCGCTTCGATGCTCCTGATGATCGAGCAACTACCCAAGCTGGTTGAAGAACAGGCCAGAGCGATTTCGAATCTCAAGATTGATAAGATTACTGTCTGGGACAGCGGTAAAAACAAAGATAGCAAAGGCAGCACTGCCGACTTCCTTTCCGGGATTGTAGGCTCATTGCCACCATTGCATGAAATCACTAAAAGCGCTGGTATTGAGCTTCCCGAATACCTAGGCAAACTTTCCGAAAGCGCTAACGCAACTCAAGAAGCGAAACCCACTCAAGAAGCGAAACCCACAGCAGAGCCTGAGCCCAAACCTGATATCGTAGAAAAAGAACCGGACAGCGAGAACTGATGAAACGTTGAACATCCAACGCTGAAAAAGCCGCAACTCTACGTAAGCCCTCCCGTGTGCATATAATTTAATTAATTCGTCAGTTGGGCTCGGTTGAGTTTTCTAAGCCGCGGATACACTCGGAATTACACCAAATCCAAAAAGGATTGAGCGAATGTAGCAGCAGCGGCATCTTGTCGCTGGTCCATAACAAACTAAGCGGCTGAAAGCCGCTTCTAGTGTGCCCGGCATGGGCATGAACTAATCATATGAAAGGAAATGATCGGAAACAGTGACAATAACCGTAGTGAAAGACAAGGCGGGTCAGGTGAGGGACTCAGCACGAAAGAAGTCTGTAGCAAAGGCACGACCGTAGGAACACGAAACGGCTATGAGGCCGGGTACGAGCGATGAGTGTGCTAGGAAACACGAAATCCAAGAGTCACCGAAAGGCGTATCCGGTAGAGCCGTGCGGCACGGGCCGAAAGTTCATGCACCTTACCCGTGGAGGCCTGCCAGTTGAGAGACCGGCAGGAGTCAGCAGAGGCCATAGTAGTGAAGAGGCCCATGGAAATATGGGAAGAGCGAAGGGCCGAAGAACCAAGAGAGAGCAATCGACCAGCCCTCTTACTGTCCAAAGACGCGTAGGTGGACGAAACACTCAGAGCATTGCAAAATCGGCAGTCTCTCTGATTGATAGCAGCGAGCACGCAGGTGGATTCCTGCAAGGTGCTCAATGCTATGTCCATCGAGTCTTGGCAGTAGCGAAAGGAGGTGTCCGATGATGCTCAATGAAGAGAACATGGACGCACCGAAGCCTACCTTAGCTTCGGTGTTAGAAAGAGATAACCTAAATGCTTCGTGGCTGGCGGTGAAAGCCAACCGCGGAGCGCCTGGGCCTGACGGCAAGGACATCCCAACAACGCTGTCCCACCTGAAAGCGAACTGGGAGCGAATAGAAGCGAAACTAAGCGCGGGCGATTACAAGCCCGGGCCGGTACGCTCGGTATCGATCCCCAAAGCAAATGGAGGAACGCGTCGGTTGGGCGTGCCCAACGTACAGGATCGCGTGATCCAACAGGCCATCCATCAAAAGCTCAGTGATTACTGCGAGCGATTCTTTAGCGAACACAGCTATGGATTCCGCCCAAACCGCAGTGCACACGACGCGGTACGAGCTGCGCAAGAGTACGTACGTCAGGGCAAAGGGTATGTCGTGGACATTGACCTAAAGTCGTTCTTCGACGAGGTAAATCACGACAAACTGATGCAACTGCTCAAAGCTTACGTAGAGGATAAACCACTCAAAGCACTGATCGGCAGTTACCTGCGTGCGCCGGTACAGAATGCCGATGGAACGCGTCAAAAGCGTAGTAAGGGAACGCCACAGGGCGGGCCACTCTCGCCGCTTTTGGCGAACATCTATCTGGATCCATTGGACAAAGAACTGGAACAAAGAGGTCTGTCGTTCGTGCGCTACGCCGACGACATCGCAATCTTTGTGAAAAGTGAGCGCTCAGCCGAGCGAATACTAAACAGTGTAACCGCCTGGATTGAGAGGAAACTAAAAGTGCCGGTAAACCGAGATAAAAGCGGAAGTGATCCAACAGTAGAGAGCGCGTTACTGGGCTTTCGTATCAACGCCGAAGGGGAGAGCTCAATCGCCCCCAAAAGTGTGGATCGCTTGAAAAGCCGAGTACGCGAGCTCTGGGAAGCCCGTCAAAGCCTAACAAGCGCGGAGCTGCGCGCCCAATGGCAACGGTTCATCCACGGCTGGTGGAACTACTTCAAATTGGCGGACTGTCAATGGGCATCTCGATCGAGTTTTGCCAGCTTTGGATGGATACTGAATTATCTAAAAGTGGTTCTAAATTTTTAGTCACGTTTAAATTATAAAGCCCTTTTTTCGGGCGAATCGAGGTTTTTTACCTCCTTTCGCCCACTTTTTTCCGCCGCAGTGCCAGCAAATACGAGGGGTTGCGCTATTTGGGATAGACTCTATTTAGTCAGCTGCTTACAAACCAATCAGGATGCCAGCTTTACATCCATGCAACCCAAATCACTAACTTGGCATTCAGGGATATTCAAAAAGCAGTCATTGATCATCCGAATCCACTACAGGTTATCGGCTTGATTAGCAATGGCAACTATGTGTTAAATCCTCGGCTTAACACCATGATTGTTCCCGGAGATCGATTAATTGTACTAGCCGAATCGGATAAAGACTTTCCTGTAATCGAATCCGCTCTTGCAGTTCCAGCGTGAGCGATCATCAAAAAATGAAACAAGAAAAATAATATGAACGATATACGAGTAGAAACTAAAAGAAGTTACTCCCTGGTGGATTTTCTTCATCTGCATGACTTTTTGGTAGAACAGGTCGACAAACGTGTTTTCAAAGTCATCAGAAGCGAAGAGTTGCCGGTATTTCTGTATTTGGATGAGGATACTCTACATTTTGAAGTAGATCTGGGGCCGATTAAAGAACTTAAATCGGAAACGTTTTTTTACCAATTGCTGGACCGCAATACAGAGATTCAACCGGTCAGCTTTGCCATCAATTCCAGTAATCCGGAGGATTTGCGCTTAGTTCTGGTTGAATCGCGTGTAACCAGTGATTTGAGTAGTGAAGAATTACTTAGTGTGTTTGACGCACTGGAACTGGCAGCTGATCAAGCTGAAGAGATTCTTAAACCATACATTCAATAAATCTATTTTCAAGAAAGGCAGTCATTATGAGTATTTTCAGTAGAATTTTTAACCTCGGAAAAGCGCACACCAATCAAGTACTGGACAAGCTGGAAAAGCCGGAGGTCATGTTGGATCAAGCGATCCGCAACAAAGAAAAACAGATTCGGGATGCAAAAAAAGCGATTCAGAGTTGCATCGCAACGGAACGCCAAACCAAAAAGCTTCTCGATCAGGAAAAGTCCGAACAGTTGATTTGGGAGCAGCGCGCAAAGTCTGCTTTGCAACAGGACAAAGAAGATCTGGCAGCCAAAGCGCTACAACGCTCTTCGGAACATGAGCAAAAAGTCATGGGGCTACAGGCTAACTGGGAAAGCCAGCGCCAGGCCGTAGACGAACTCAAGCGAGACATTATTAAGATGGAGGACGAATTAAATGACTTTCGCCGCAACAAAGATTTCATCATTGCCCAGTCTAAAGCAGCTGAAGTTAAAAAGAGCATCTATGAAGCCAAAGCTAAAATTAGTAAAAATCGCTCAGCAGATGACCTAATGGAACGGATGAAACGCAAAGCCGAACGGCAAACGAATGAAGCAGAGGCCGCCAAGGAGTTAGCAGATATGAGCAATGATGGCAAAGATTCCCTTGAAAAAGAGTTCGAGGATTTGGGAGCCTCCGAGGTAAGTCCAAGTATCCAGGAAAAATTGGCGCAAATGAAAGCTGAACTGGGTCAAAACAAACCTGCCAATGGCTGAATCTGTAAAACATTCCCCTAGTGGAATTCATCTTCTTGCAGATCTATATGGCTGTCCGCAAAACAGGCTCAGTGATCCCGGTTGGTTAGATGGCAAGTTAGTGGCCGCTGCTGATGAGGCAGGGGCCACTGTAGTAAATTCATCGTTTCATCATTTCTCGCCTCAGGGAGTGAGTGGTGTCGTCATCATTGCAGAAAGCCATATAACCATACACACCTGGCCGGAAATAGGTTATGCTGCCCTGGATGTGTTTACCTGCGGCAGACCCGAGTTGACAAATTGTATCACCGAAAAAATCGTTGAGCAATTGGAGGCCGAATCCGTTAAATATAATCAAGTGAAACGAGGAACCCTTTTGAATCAGGCGATGGTGGCAAATTCATGAGTCTTCCTCCGGCACAATCGGATGCCTTGTATTTGGCGACGAAGCTATCATCCGTCAAGTATGGGACTGATTTAGAAAGCGATTTTGCAATTGAACCTTATAGTAGATCATGAATCGGCTCTAAGGACTTTTCTGGCTGTGCTGAGCAATTTCTTCAAGAATCTGTTGCCGTGTGATTTGCAGTCCGGGCTGTGTGACTCCATTGAGAAGTTCGCTCGCTTCTTGTTTCCTACCAAGCGTAACTAGTATACGAGCCTGGTGCAGGTCGAGTATCTGACAGCGCAGTTCGTTGTAATCCGGTGTTGCTTTGCGGAGTTTTTTCCAGTGAAGCAAAGCGATTTTCCAGTCGGGGCTTTCAAGATCGTAATAGGCTTCACCGAGGCGCATCTGCATATCGAAATCGTCAGGGTTCAGTTGGGCAGCGGTCCGAAAGGCTTTGAGCATTTCGCGATCAATTGCGTCACGGGTAAACAATTGGTCACTCAGGAATTCATCCCTGAAAATGTGAAGGATTTCACCGAGCGCGTAATTGTATTCGGGCACTTCCGGCTGGAGTTCAACAGCATTGAGATAGAACATAAGGGCTGCTTTGCCATTATCGGTCTCTACCAGGTGATTGCCAATTTGTTGTTTGACCACTGCAATCGCCGGATCGAGTTCATCCGCTTTCAGGAAGACTTTAAATGCCTGGTCGTTTTCTCCGATACGACGTAGCAGTTTTCCGTAAAGTATTAAAGCGCTAACGTCTTTGGGATTTTCGGAGAGATAGTTGCTGTAGGAACGGAGGACTTCACCGAGTTCGTGTTCTAGATCTTCATCAGTGTAAAAGTCCGGGTCTGTTCCGAGCCGGTGATAGATTTTTTGCTCTTGCTGGCTGATTCTGTAAAGTCGCTGAGTATCTAGATCGGTTTGCGTCTGACCGAACAAGCTGGCGGCTAAAAGGAAGAGAACTTTGAACTTCGAACGTCGAAAGTCGAACATTGAACTTTGAATCAGGAATGTAGAATGAGGCTTTAGATTTTCAGAATTTAATGTTCGAAGTTCTCTAGGCTTCTTCAAATCGACGGGCAAATAGTTCCTCGAGTTCTTTTAGTATGTTTTCTGCAGCATCTGTGGGCCCTTCTGTTCGAAAAATCAGGCTGGAGCCATTGCCGGCTGCCAGCATCATGAGTCCCATGATGCTTTTTCCGTTTACTTGTTCACCGTCTTTTTCTACCCAGATCTCACCGGGATAGGTATTGGCGATTCTAACAATCATCGCAGCAGGACGTGCGTGGATACCCATCTTGTTTTGCACAACAAGCGTTTTGCTAAGTGTGTTCTGGGAATCACTGGTTTCAGATGTTGTCATGATTTTTGATGGACAAAACGTTTGAAAGAAAAATGTTCAAGCAAATAAAGGTTTTTTTGAGTGTGATATATACTTGAAGATTAGGAAACAGCGTCAAGTGGTAAAATTCGTCTTCGCCTGCGGTTATATTCAGGCGGTGAAAGGGTTTTCAAAGTTAGATTTTTCGCGCAAAATAAAATCGAGGGCGTCCGGAAAAGTCGCTGAAACAAAGGCCTTCCAGGCTTGCAGTTGCACTTAGGGCATCCAGTTCAGTCCGTTGACCAATTCCAGTCTCCAGTGCAAACAATCCACCTTTTTTCAGAAACGTTTCAACCTCATTGAAAATCTCCCGTATTGCGTCCAGTCCGTCATCACCGGATACCAGAGCATCGTGTGGTTCATAGTCTGTGACTTCCGGTTCCGCCGTAGCCATCTCCTTCTGTGTTAAATAAGGCGGGTTGGAAACAATGAGATCGTACTGATTTTCACCCGAATTCAGAGGCGCGAACCAATTGCCTTCATAAAATTGAACCTGTGACTCCAAGCCCAGAGACTGTGCGTTCTCTTGGGCAAGTGAAAGCGCCTGTGGGCTAATATCCACTGCATCAACTGTTGCTTCCGGGTACTGCTGTGCTAATGCCAACGCCAGCGCACCGCTGCCAGTGCCCAGATCCAGAATCCTTCCCGGCGCTTCGGACAGCTGCTCTACAATTTGCTCAATCAGTTCTTCCGTCTCATGCCGTGGGATCAAAACTCGGGCATCCACCTTCAGTTCCATTCCATAAAATTCTACAGTGCCAAGAATATACTGAAGCGGCTCACGGGTCGCACGGCGTTTTACCAGTAGACGTAACTCTGCGAGTTGAGACTCGGTCAAGGGGCGGTCCAGATCCAGGTACAACTCCAGCCGCTTTAAGCCAAGAACATACGCAAGTAAAGCATCCGTGTCGAGACGAGCATTCGGAACCCCTTTGGATTTAAAAAACGCTTCTGTGCGCTCTTTAATTTCTCGGACTGTTAACAGCAACATTTGTGACCCTTAACTGTTTCAGTTCTGGATTCAAGCATCCTGTTTTTTTAACAGATTCTCAATACGTGCATTGTAATCAGAATCCTGAAGCCCATTAATCAGTTCATCGAGATTTCCATCAATGATCGGTGAAAGCGAAAAGCTCATCCCAATGCGATGATCCGTAAGACGATCCTGAGGATAGTTGTACGTGCGAATACGTTCGGAACGATCACCGGTACCAACTTGCCCCTTTCGCTCTGCTGCATATTTGGCATTTTCCTCATCCACCTTCGCCTGTAATAGACGCGAACGTAAAACCGTGAGCGCTTTCGTCTTGTTTTTTAACTGTGATCGCTCATCCGCACAGTAAACTGAAACGCCGGTCGGTTTATGCACCATCATTACCGCAGAGTCAGTTTTATTCACATGCTGTCCTCCGGCGCCCGATGCCCGCATCGTGGAAATCTCCAGATCATTAGGATTGATCTCAATGTCGACTTCCTTTGCTTCGGGAAGCACTGCAACCGTAGCTGTGGACGTGTGAATACGACCCTGCGTCTCTGTCGTTGGAACACGCTGAACACGGTGCACCCCGCTCTCAAATTTGAGGTACTTGTAGGCGTCTTCACCAGTCATGTTGAAAATAATTTCCCTGAAACCACCGGCTTCAGCCACGTTTGAACTCATCACTTCTACCCGCCAACCCCTTGATTCCGCATAACGGCTGTACATGCGAAAAAGATCACCGGCAAAAATATTGGCCTCATCGCCACCCGCTCCACCACGGATTTCAATCACTGAATTGCGGCTATCCGTCGGCTCCGGCGGAATCATGGCACGCAAGACTGCCTGTACAAGAGCCTCTCGTTCTGACTCCAGAGCGTCCACTTCCTCGCGGGCCATCTCCTGTAATTCTTCGTCAACGGAAACATCTGCAAGTAATTCTTTGTTATCTTTGATTTGCTTTTCGGCAGCGTGATACGCCTCAAACTTTTCCACCAGACTACTCAGCCGCTGATGCTCACGCGATACTTCTGCAGCTCGCTGCTGATCCGAGTAAAAGTCTGGATCCGCCATCTGAGCATCCAATGCGTCCAGTTTAGCGCGAAAAGGAGCGATATCGGGAATTTTGTGCATAGTTATTTACAATAAAACTTTCCAAGTTGGCTACCATCTAAGGTAAGTGCGAATATTAAGCTTAACAGAAAGAATTAATCTTGATCGTTTGGATATATTTTGAACTTTGCAATAGTTCTATAATAACATCGACGTATGTATTTCAATAGTTCTTCAAATTCTTTACATCTTACAATGAACTCCTAAAACAAAGAAATGAATCGATTTCTCTCTATTCTCACTTTCCTTATTTTTAGCGCTACTGCTCCGGTAATTACCGGATGTAAAACTGCGAATACATCAGAGACAGACAATATGTCTTCTCCGGAGGTATACACGCAGATAGAAGGCGTTCCGACACAAACAACACAGTCAGCAGAAGCTGCATCATCAGTTGCGGAAGACATTTCGGGCAACATTCTCGAGACACACCAGATAAGAGTCACGAAGACCCTGCTTGAATCAGCTTCCGTCGGTGGTCAAGTCCGCTACCAGATAAAAGTATACGCCCTGCAAAACGTTGGCCCTGTCCGTGTGACTGAAACAATGCCCGAGGGTATCAAGTTTCAATCAGCAACACAGGGTGCACAAATTTCCGGTAAAGATGTAACTTGGGTATTTCCTTCGATGAATCGCGGACAGACCTTGTCCATTGATGTAATCGTTAAACCTTTAGCCGAAGGTGATCATCAAATTAAGTCAACGGTATCGGTCGAAAACAGCCTGTCCGTAGATCTATTCTCCGGACAACCTGAATTGGCCATAGAGAAACAAGGGCAAGAAACGGTTGAACTGGGCAAAACAGCGACCTGGCGTGTTACCGTAATCAATAACGGTTCTGCCGATGCCCGAAATATCTCCATCACCGACAAACTGCCGGATGCATTCGAGCCCACAACACAACTGCGCTATGTAATTGATACGTTGGCTCCCGGAGAAGCAAAAACGGTTGAATACAGCGCCAAGGCACTTACCCAGGGCGAGTTTGAGAACCGTGCAATCGCTACCTATGAAGGTGGATCTGTCGAATCTGTAGAAAGCAAACTCCCAATAAAAGTCGTTCGTTCGGGCATTCGCGTGCGCAAGATGGGCCCCGAAGAAGCTTACGTATTCAAACCCGAGATCTTTAAGATCTCTATTGAAAATACCGGTGACACGGATTTGAAAAATGTTCGCATAACCAATATTCTCCCTAAGGATAGCTCTGTTGCCGACAATGGACTTGGGCGCGTGAGCGGCAATGCTATCGGCTGGATGATTCCTGTCTTGCCAGTTGGCTCCAGTCAATTGATCACTACGGAAATTGCCGCTAATCGCAAAGGTGAATCGACCAATACCGTCAAAGTCGTCACTCAAAATGGCATTCAGGCCAGTGACTCCGTTTCAACCAAATGGTTAGCTGTGCCGGGTGTCACCGTTGCAATTTCCGACAGTAAAGACCCTATCCGGATGAAAGAACGCACCACTTACAATATCCAGGTAAACAATCAGGGAAAGTTTGAACCTGTAAGTGGAACGGTTACAGTCAAATTCAACGAATCAATCAAACCGATCACAGTTACCGGCGATGCACAGGGCACCATTGACGGACAGACAGTTACCTTTCCGCGCACGACACTAGAACCCGGCAAGGATATCTATCTAAGCATTATTGCCGAGGGCGCAAAAATTGGCCCGGGCCGCATCGTGATGAACTTCAGCGCGGACTTCCTAAGCGATCCGATCCTCAGCCAGGAGACAACCAACGTTTACTAAACATATCAGAACCATGCCGGAAGCTACATCTGAAATCGGCCTGATTGGCCTCGCCGTGATGGGCCAGAATCTGGCGCTCAATATCGCTGACCACGGTTTTAAAATTTCCGTGTACAATCGTACCACTTCAAAAATGGAAGCCTTTGTCGCCGAAAATCCGGATACACCCGGAGGGCTGGAAGGATTTAAAACACTTGAAACGTTCGTAGCATCTCTGAAACGTCCACGCAAAATCGTCATTCTTGTTCAGGCCGGCCGGGCAACCGACAAGGTAATTGAAGGCCTGATCCCTCTTTTGGAAGAAGACGATATCATTATTGATGGTGGTAATGCAAAATGGGACGATACCATACGCCGCGAAAAGGAACTGGCTGCAAAAGGGCTAAACTTCATCGGCTCAGGCGTATCCGGCGGTGAAGAAGGCGCCCGTTTCGGACCGTCACTCATGCCAGGTGGCTCTCAAGATGCCTGGAAACACCTTGAACCTATTTGGAAAGCGATCGCTGCTAAAGTCGATCCCAAAACCGGCAAGCCACTCGAAGGAGCTGCGCCCGGAAGACCGATTCAAGGAGGTTTCAGCTGTACCACTTATATTGGTCCGGACGGTGCCGGACATTATGTAAAAATGGTACACAACGGTATTGAGTACGGCGATATGCAAATGATCTGCGAAGCTTATGATTTAATGCGTTCAATACTGGGACTGAGCCCTGCAGAAATGGGCGACATTTTCGCGGAGTGGAACAAAGGCGAACTCGATTCTTTCCTGATTGAAATTACAGCTGACATTCTCAAACAAGCGGATCCGGTAACAAAACAACCCTTTGTTGATATCGTCCTCGACGCAGCCGGACAAAAAGGCACCGGCAAGTGGACATCTGTAAATGCGTTGGATATGGGCACGCCCGCTCCGACGATTGCAGAAGCTGTCTTCGCCCGCTGCATTTCTGCAATCAAAGAAGAACGAACAGCGGCCTCAAAGCTTCTGAAGGGCCCGGAAACTGCCAAATACAACGGTGACAAAACAGAGTTGGTCGAAGCAATTCGTCAGGCACTCTACGCCTCAAAAATCTGCTCATACGCGCAGGGCTTTCAGTTAATGCGCGACGCTGAAAAAGAATATAGCTGGAATCTTAACTTTGGTGAAATTGCCCGTATTTTCCGAGGCGGCTGTATCATCCGTGCTGCATTCCTCCAAAAGATCACCGAGGCCTTTGAGTACGACCCCAAACTGGCAAATCTGCTACTGGACCCCTACTTCACCAAGGCAATCCATAACGCACAGTCCAACTGGCGTAAGGTGATTGCACTTGCAGCGCAGCATGGCGTCCCGGTTCCCACCTTTAGTTCAGCCCTTGCCTACTACGACAGCTATCGGACTGCCAGACTTCCGCAAAATCTGCTTCAGGCACAGCGTGATTACTTTGGCGCACACACTTATGAACGCGTCGATCAGCCTCGCGGTGCTTTTTATCACATCGACTGGCCCGAAGCAGAGCGCCCGCAGTTGGAAGCCTAGCTTAAGGCTTCAATTCAAATATGTAGCACACTAGTGCTGCACCGTCTCCAGTGCACACCTGCGTCGTGTAAGCCAATGTTGAACCTTCGTGCGGCGCAAGGACGCGCCTGAGTCACTCTTTTTATTAGATATGTTGCTACAAATTTGAATTACACCCTAACTTAGCTAATAATTAGATTTAACCTTTGCTTTTTCTGATTATTAGTTATTTTAACTTCACTATGAAGTTATTATATTGCCTGTTTAAATCAATAGTCTGGTCGATCTTTCCAATTTTCCTTGCCATCCAGGGTTCTTTGGTGGCGCAATCTTACTCATCGCTTGTTTTTCCCGGTAATGATGGAAGTCTCGATTACGTAGGCTATGCAAATGAAGGTCAGTCTGATTCTGGCCCAACATATGCTGAAAACAAAATGATCGACTTTTCATATGCGGGATACATGGGCGGTGGCGTTTCGATTCCCTGGGTACCGGTAGTGACGATATTGGAGCCTGACCCAAACGGTGGTGACGATTACTTGCGTATTCAAGCAGCCATCAATGATATGGCAGCAACTGTTTCGGAAAACTCTCCTGGCGCGCTTCTACTAAGTGCAGGAACATATAACGTATCACAACCACTCGAGATTATTAACAGCGGTATTGTCATTCGTGGTGAAGGACAACATGATGGTGGGACAGTGGTTCGCTTTACGGCAACCACAACAGAGGATTTATTCCTCTTCAAAGGCAGTGCAAAATGGCGAAATGATGGCACTGTAATTCCAATCACCGACACACTGATTCCCAGCGGAACTAATTCTTTCACCGTCGATTCGACAAGTGGCCTTGCAGTTGATGATCGATTGATGGTTGTCCGAACACCCAATCAGGCATGGATCGAACTTATTGGAATGGATAATCTTAATGCTACGGACCCGGATGGCACCGCCACTGATTGGGCGCCGGAAGCATACGTCTCCAACATGCCACGCATAATCACAGCAATTAACGGAAATACCATCACAATCGATGCACCGGTCGTACATGCAATTGAAACCCAGTATGGTGGAGGGAGCGTTCACAAATACGACTTTGACGGCGCAATCAGGCAGGTTGGTATTGAGCGCATACGACTGGAATCGGTTTTTTCCAGTGAAATCGGTACAGACTATGGCTGGAAAGCTGTCAGGTTTTCATCTGTAGAAAATGCCTGGGCTCGGCAGGTCACTGCCAAGTATTTTGCATACAGTTGCGTTAGCGTCGAAGACGAAAGCCTACATGTTACTGTAGAAGATTGTGCTCAACTTGAGCCCAAATCAGAAATCACCGGCGGAAAACGTTATTCATTCAATCTGGATGATTCTTCATTTATTCTTTTCCAGCGATGCTACACAAGTGAAGGAAGACATGACTATGTAACCGGGTCCAGAACAGTAGGACCCAATGTGTTTGTAGATTGTATTGCCGAGCAAACGTATAGCGATATTGGGCCCCATCACCGATATTCTGAAGGGCTCCTGTTCGACAATGTGAAAGGCGGGGAAATTAACGTGCAAAACCGGTTGCATTCAGGTTCCGGACACGGTTGGGCAGGCGCTCAAACAGTTTTCTGGAACTGTGAGGCAAATGACTTTACCTGTGATGCTCCCAAGGCGGCAATGAATTTTGCCATCGGGTGTATCGGAAATAAAAACGAAAGTTCATACAATACAGATACCGTCAACGAAGAATTCGGCATTTGGGAATCACAGGGAACACACGTAACCCCCCGCAGCTTATATTACAAACAACTCGAAGACCGTCTGGGCAGTTCTGCTGTTTTGAACGTAGTGACACCTAACCAGCTTCAGGGCACGATCTGGAGTGACCTGTCAAGCTGGCAGAACAACGATCCAACGATTGTAACTAGTATCAATGAAACGATACAACTGACAAACACAGTCGTAAATCATCTGGCACCTTCGCCTCCTGATTTGCCAATGGATACAGGATGGACAATCCTGAGCCAACCTGCACCTGGGGCAACGAACATCGACGAATTTTCAAATACTGCTTCGTTTAACCAATACGGCACTTATAAACTAGCATACAAACACTTGGAAACAGACCCGAACACTGGGACTGTTTACAGTGGATTTGCCATTACCACGGTTCATGTTATCAAAGACCAAATTTCCACTGACCCTATGGATTTCAGCGCAATTGGTGAAATTACAGATACGACTCCTGCCCTCACCTTCAACACAGATACATTAGAGGTATCCGGTGATCCGATTCTTGAAAATTCTGCTGTAAAAGGCACATATTATCCAAATCGTGATGGTTCACTTGTCGCAATATTTGCGTTCAACAATATCAATCTACAAACGCCGCCTATCATAATCGGAACATATCCGATAGTTATTATGTCGCACAACGACATAACCATAGGTGCAACCGTTGACACCAGTGGCGGCAATGGTATACATCAATCACATGGATTGGGCAGAGCTGGTGGTGGAAACGGTGGTGACGCATTTCGGCGCAGTACCTCTGAAGATCCAACAGATGGACTGGGAATAGGCGGCAGCCCTAACAGTTACATTGAAGACGGAGCGATAGACCGACCTTCAGGGGGCGGTAGCTATGGCGGATTCGGTGGTGATTCCAATGGAGGTGATTACATCATCGGCAATACCTATGGGCGTGTTTATCTCGACATACTTTATGGTGGTAGCGGCGCCGGTGGCACACACAGAAAAGGTGGCGGCGCAGGTGGCGGGGGCATCGGTCTTATTACGAAAAACATTTTGACAATCGAGCCAGGTGTACAGATCAACGCCAGAGGT